>CAYRLB010000035.1:2231-25534 GCA_964424945.1 uncultured Gemmatimonas sp. | reverse complement strand
GCTTCGCCCGGCGCCACCGAGATGCTCACGGGGCCATCTTCGATCGTCGCGCGGCCGGGGACTGCAACCGTCAGCTCTCCGCCCCTGTCGATCTCCACACGGTAGAAGGTGAAATGCCCCGCGAAGCGGCGATCGAGAATCCGACCGGCGAGCGCATTTTCGTCGGGAGCGCTCCCTGCGCGCCCGCCTTCGGAGTCATTCAGCGCAGCGAGTCGCAGGCCTTCCGGCCGGGCCATCACCCGAATACGCCTGCCTTCGACGTCATGGATGCGCACCGGCCAGCGGGCACCCAGCACGTTGACGACGCCCTCGCCCCCCGCCTGCCCTTCCTCAAGTTCGCCCTCCAGAAAGTTCGCCTTCCCCACGAAGGAGGCGACGAACTCATTCGCCGGCGTACGATAGAGCTCCTGCGGGGTGCCGAGCTGTTGCAGGCGACCATGACGAAGCACAGCGATGCGATCGGATAGCGCGAAAGCCTCTTCCTGGTCGTGCGTGACGAAGATGGAGGTGATCCCGACTTGCTTCAGCAGGGTCCGCAGCTCGTCGCGGGTTCGTTCGCGCAGCGCTGCGTCGAGGTTGGACAGTGGCTCGTCGAGGAGGAGGAGCGGGGGTTGCGGCGCGAGTGCCCGAGCCAGCGCGACCCGCTGCTGCTGGCCGCCCGACAGATCCTGGATCTTCCGGCTCTCGTATCCGGTGAGGTCGACCCGTTCGAGCGCCTCGGTCACACGCCCGCGGACCTCACCCGAGGGGGTGCCCTGGGCCTTCAGACCGAAGGCGACATTCTCGTAGACGTCGAGATGCGGGAAGAGCGCGTAGCTCTGGAACACCATCCCGAATCCGCGACGCTGCGGGGGGATCGCAGTCACATCGCGACCCTGAACGACGATGCGGCCGGCCGTGGGGGTCTCGAAGCCGGCGATCATCCGCAGGGTCGTCGTCTTCCCGCAGCCGCTCGGCCCGAGGAGGCTGAGGAATTCCCCCTGCTCGATCTCCAGGTCGAGGCTATCCACCGCGACCGTCGAACCGAAGCGCTTCGAGATCGCCTCGAGGCGAAGCATCATCGGCCGCGGATGTTCTCGTCCCAGTAGCGCATCCACTCCGCTCCCCGTTCGTGAAGGTCAAGCCAGTCCATCGGCTCCGGCCGGATCACTTCACGCGCGTGCCGCAGGGAAGGCGGCAGCTCCTCCGCGTCGAGGTCGGAGCGCGCGGGGAGGCGGAAATGCTCTCGCGCGGCCACCAGCACCTCTTCCTCGCTCCCGATGAACTCCACGAACTGCCGGGCCAGCTCTTCATTGCGCGTGCCCTGGACGATGGCAATCGCATCCTCGACCATCGGCGTGCCGCTCGACGCGAAGAGATACGCGAGCGGGTAGCCGCTGGACGCGCGGACCTCCTCGATGTCGGGCATATCCCAGATCGTGACCAGCCCCTCCCGGCGCGCGAGCTTCTGATAGAGAAGTGTCGGGTTCAGCACATACTCGCGGGTCTGCGCATCGAGCCGTGCAAGCCAGTCGAAGCCCGCCTGCTCGCTTCTGCCCTGCCGCATGCCTCTCTGCATCACCATCCCGAAGACCGTACGCATCGTGCCGCTTGCGACGGGATCGCGGATCAGCACCTGGTCGGCCCACTTCGGGTCGAGAAGGTCTTCCCAGTCCTGGGGCGCAGAAGCTGAATCGACCGCCTCGCTGTTGTAGGCGATGATGAGCGGCGTCAGATAGACGGCCTGGTAGCGCCCCTCCGGATCAGCGTAATCCGCAACGGCCGGCGCCCACGACGGTTCGAAGGGAGCAAGCAGGCCATCTGCGGCGGCGGCAAGGAAGATCGAGCTTGGCCCGCCGAACCAGACATCCGCCTGGGGATTCGCCCTCTCCGAGCGGATACGGTCCAGCACCTCCTGCGATCCCATGTCCAGCCACTGCACATCGATGTGCGGATTGGCCGCCTCGAATCGATTTTCGAACTTCGTCAGCAGGCCGGGCCCGTGCGGTGAATAGACGATGAGCACCTCCCGCCCATCCCCGCCACCGCAGGCAGCGAGAGTGAGCGCGCTGAGTATGCAGAGGGTCGATGCGATCCGCCGCATCAGCGCCGGCGGGCTCTGCCGAGCTTTCCTGGAATCATTCACTGGAGCTGTCAGTCGATGTATCCCGTGGGCCGCCGGTCTCGGAAAGCGCGTCCGTCTTTGCGGCCATGATGAAGTCGTTGCGGTGGAGCCCCCGGATCTTGTGGGTCCACCAGCGAACGGTGACCCTCCCCCACTCCGTGAGGATCGCCGGGTGATGACCCTCCGCTTCGGCGATCGTTCCCACCCGGTTCGTAAATTTCAGTGCGCTGGCGAAGTCAGGAAAGTCGAAGACACGCTGAAGCTGCGGAACTTGATCGGGTCGAACGACCGACCATCCCGGGATCTCCGCGAGAAGGTCGTTCATCTCCGCTTCGGGAACCGTCGGGGCATCGCGACGGCACGCTTCACAATGGAGTTCCTTCAGGGTGGCCATGGTCTCCGCTCCTTCTCGATGCGTTCGGCTAGGGGGCACGCGCGCAATGTACGTCGAGGCTGCGGGGCGAGGGAGGGGTCGGGCCGACTGGCATACTACTCGCCTCGGGTTCACAGCGCAGGACATTGGCCGAGAAGAGCTTTACACCTCCCCCACACCCCGATATGACGAGTACTCAGCCCAGCCCCGATCTGCACGGAAACGCGCCCGATCAGTCGCCGGTCGCCCTGGTCATCATCGACATGATCAACGACCTGGAGTTCCCGGAGGGGGGGCAGATCCGATCGGCAGCAATCGAGGCGGCAGACCGGATCCTGGAGGTAAAGCGGAAGGCGCGCGAGGCGGGCATCCCCGTCATCTACGCGAATGACAACTTCGGCCGCTGGCGTTCGGATTTCCGCGACGTGATCGACCACACCCTCAACGACGGGGTCAAGGGACAGCCCCTCGCCGAGCGGCTGGCGCCCGCGGAGGACGACTACTTCGTGCTCAAGCCGAAGCACTCCGCCTTCTTCTCGACCACCCTCGAGACGCTGCTCGCCTACCTCGGAGCCCGAAGGCTGATCCTCACCGGCCTGACGACCGACATCTGCGTGATGTTCACCGCGATGGACGCATACGTCCGCGACCTTGGCATCAGCATCCCGGCAGATTGTGTGGTCGCACCGACGCAAGAGGCGCACGAGCAGGCCCTCGCCTACATGGAGCGTGTCCTAGGCGCGGATACGACGCCTTCGGCGGAGATGGACTTTGCCGCACTCATCCGCGGCAGCGCCCCGGAGAACCCGCACGCGGGCGGGTAGAGCCTGGGACAACGGAGTTGAGCTTCCGGAAGGGCCGGCGCCGCCGCCTGACCCGCGCGGCCCTTCCGATTACCCGACATCTCAGAAGCCGCTCAGAGAGCGCCCGCCTCCCATGGCCCCCAGATGGCGAAGGTGTAGCCGAGGTCGCCCGGACCGCGGGGTGCGGTGTCGCCCTGAACATTCACGAAAAGTGTGCTCCCGTCAGGGCTGAAGCAGGCGCCGGCGAACTCCCTGTCGTTGAAGATGTTCCGCGCGAGATCGAAGATCTCCCCCTGCGGCGTGAGCCCCCGGATGTAGGCTCCGCTCGCATCTTCGCAGATGACCAGCCCCCCGCGCGGACTGACGGTGATGTTGTCGGGCGAGTTCAGAACATCCACGGAGGGTGATTCGAAAAGAAGGGTCAGCTCTCCCCCGTCCGGCTCGGTCGGCCTGTACTGCCAGATCTGGCCGAGCCGCGCGTCCCCGCCGTCGGTCGCGTTGAAGTAGACCGAGCCGTCGCCGTACCAGCACCCCTCGAGCCGTGAGAAGAGCGCTGCACCGCGGCCGAACCCATCCGCGAAGACAGCGGAGGGGTTCGCTTCTGCCGTTTCGGGATCCGCATCCTCGATATCGATCCACGTCACCTGACGGGTTCGGCCCACGGTCTGATCGTTCGCGGTGATGAAGTGCGGATTGCGCGCGACCGCGAGCATCTGCAGCCGCCCGCCGGCAGCGAGCCGACCAGGCTGATCTGGGATGTATCGATAGAAGCCCGCAGTCCGCGCATCTTCCGTCAGATAGACGATGCCCGTTTCGGGATCGAGCGCGACCGCCTCGTGCGCGAAGCGCCCCATCCCCTTGATCGGCGTCGCGACAGTCGTTCCTTCAGCGGTCGCGTCGACCTCGAAGACGTAGCCGTGCGGCTGCCCCCAACCTCTCGCAGTTCCTTCCGTCGTCTCCTCGCACGTCAGCCAGGTGCCCCAGGGGGTGGGACCTCCGGCACAGTTGTAGAGCGTGCCGTTCAGCGATACGAAGTCGCGAACCAGCTCCCGGGTCCCGTCCGGGAGGATCCGGATCTCGAGCGAGGTGGTGCCGCCGCCGGCTCGCACGTCATAGGCAGTCTCAGCGGGTCCGTGGAGGGTGGCTGTTGGAGGGGGGCTTCGGTCCTCGTGGTTCCTGACGAGCCGGATGTTGCCATTGGGGAGAGGGAAAGCCGCCATGCCGTCGTGCGCCCTCGGTGTCGGGTTCCCGTCGGACATCGTGGATCCCTCGACCCCCAGCGTCACATAGCGGAAGCCTTCGGGGAGCGCGAGCTCCGGGCCCGCCGGGCGCAGCGGTCCGTACGCACCGGCCCCGGCAGCAGCAACCGGTCTCGCCCCCCCGGCTGGCGCGCGCTGCCCATAGGCGACCAGCCCCTGCAGCGAGGGGGCCAGCGTCCCTCCCGCGGCGGCCATTCCCAGCAGGAACTTTCTCCGATCGATGTCCTTCATCCGATGCTCCACGGTTTGCGGAATGCGACCTGCACAGGAATCTGCAGGCTGGCAGGTATTCCAGTTCGAGGGGGAATGCCAGGGAAGAGATGCCCCGGGCGCTGGAGATTTGGAGCCGGCGTCGCGCCTGACCCAGGCATTGTGCTGAGTTGCCGGCGGGGCGGCGTTCGCGGTGCCTGACAATTCACGACGGCGTCCCGCATGGCGACGCTAGGGCGGGTATGTCGCGGCGTCAAGCCAGGGGACCGGTTCGGAGGGGCGGCGCCGCCTGTCCATACCGCCGGACGGGTCGTGGAGTGCCGCCGGAAAGCGTGTCACCCTAACATCTTAGCGATCTTTGCCACCTTGCGCGGACCGGTGAATCCGGGTAGATTCAACACGAGTGCGTCGAGGCTTCAAGGGCCCTTCCTTTGCCGGTTTCGGTGACAGTTTCACATCTCAAGGAGAATCTGTGAGGGATCATCTTCCGAAGGCCGGACCGGCCAGACGCCCATGGTTCGTGCTGCTCGCGGCAGCGCCCCTCCTTCTGACGGCGTGCGCCGACGACGAGGTGAGCCAGCTTGGCGCCCAGTCCGATGACCTCGCCATGGCTGACACGGCCGAAGAGTCGGTCGCCCCCGAGCCGGAGTTCGCTGCGGCGGACACCGCCTCCCGGACGGTCGCGGAAGCGATCCGTCTGGCGCTGGCGGATCTCGCGGTTGAAGACTCCGTGCGCGCCGCCGAGGCGGCCGCGCTCGCGGCAGACAGCACGGCGCCCGCCGCGCCGGCCGCCCCCGCGCAACGCTACAACGCGGGTGAGGATCCGGAGTTCGCTGCCCGTCAGGGCTGGCCGGTTCAGGGCCCAGCCGCGCTCCCGGGGGCCATTCTTCCGGACAACCGCATCGTCTGCTACTACGGAAATCCGAATTCCACGCGCATGGGCGCGCTCGGTGAGTTCCCGAAGGACGAGATGCTGAGCCGGCTTTCGCGCCAGATCGACCTCTGGGAGGAGGCCGATCCTGAGACCCCGGTCAAGCCATGTCTCCACATGGTTGCGGTCGTCGCGCAGAGCGAGGCGGGCACCTCCGGCCACTATCGCTCCATCATGCGGGATACGACGGTGCAGATGGTCTACGACTGGGCAAGGGAGATCGACGGGATCTTCATCGTCGACATTCAGGTCGGTACTGACGACATCCGGAACATCCTTCCCCGCTTCGAGTGGATTCTGAAGAACCCGGACGTCCACGTCGGCGTGGATCCGGAGTTCTACATGCGCGACGGCATCCAGCCGGGGCGTAAGATCGGGACGATGGACGCGTCGGATATCAACTACGTCTCCGAGTATCTCGCGAATCTGGTGCGCGAGCACAATCTGCCCCCGAAGACGCTCGTCATCCACCGGTTCACCCGCGGGATGGTGACGAATTCTCCGAATATCCGGCTGCGGCCGGAGGTGCAGATCGTCATGCACATGGATGGGTGGGGCGCTCCCTGGCTGAAGCGGGATTCCTACCGCGACTACGTCGTGCGGGAGCCGGTCCAGTTCACGGGCTTCAAGATCTTCTACGGGAATGACACGAAGTCGGGCACGCCGATCATGCAGCCGTCCGATCTGCTGAAGCTTCGCCCGGTTCCGATGTACGTGCAGTACCAGTAGACCGGTCGAAAGCCGACAGGTATGAGAAAAGGGGAGCCCGGTCGCGGGCTCCCCTTTTTTTATTGCTTCGCTTCGGCCGCAGCCGTCGGCTCGGAGCGGCCGTTACGGAAGTCAGCGGATCATCATCGGCTGCCGGGTCTCGGCAGGACCGGTGTCTCCCCGACGAAGGAGTAGAGATCGCCACCGAGACGCGCGACGGGTCGAAGCGCCTCCTGATCGACGAGATGCGTGCCGGGCAGGAAGGGCAGATCCGGCGCGACCCGGACACCAAGCACTTCTCCGATGACGAGGACATTCGTCTGATCGCCGAGCTCGACCTCCTTGAAGAGCCGACACTCCAGAACCGCCGGACACTCTTCGACCGACGGTGCGGAGACAAGAATGCCCGGCGCCCTCCGCACCCCGGCGACCTCGAACTCGTCCACATCCGGCGGATGTTCTCCCGCGCTTTCATTCATCGCGTGGAGATGCTGCTCCGTAACCACATTGACGCAGAATTCGCCGGTTGAGCGGATGTTGGAAAGGGTGTCCTTCGGGGACCCGCGACGGCTGGCGATCGATACGCCCACCAGCATCGGCGTTGTCGAGAGCGCCATGAAATAGCTGAACGGTGCCAGATTGGGCACATCGTCCGGTGAGCGGCTCGAAACCCAGCCGATCGGTCGTGGAACGACGAGCGAGGTCAGGAGCTGGTAGCGGGCACGGTTGTCGAGGCCCGCCGTTTCAAAGATCGACTCCGAAAGGTCGCCCGGTTCGGGATGACTCATTTCTATCCTTCGTTCGGAACCGACGAGGATGTGCCCTCTTCGATCCACTGGCGAGTAGCCGCGAGTTCCTCCGGGGAGATCGCGTGGCCGATCGGGTAGTCGAGCGCGGTCAGATCCGCCCCCGCGTCTCGAAGCCGCGCCCGACCGGCCTCGGCGAGCCCGATCGGGATGACCGGGTCACGCAGGCCATGCACCCAGAGGATCCGGGTTCCTCGCACCGACTCCGCCGTTGCCTGCACGCTCGGATGATTGGCGAGGAAGCCGCTGAAGTTGATAACGGAAGATATCGCCCCGGGCCGACGGAGCGCATGGGCCAGGCTCATCGTCCCGCCCTGCGAGAAACCGCCGAGAACGAGATGCCCGGGTCGAACGGGAAGCGTTTCGGGGAGCTCCGTCAGAAAGCCTTCCAGAAGGTTCTGCGATTGCACGAAGGTTTCGGGCTCGGGCCGGTCCTCGCCGAGAAACTGGTACCAGGCCCATCCGGGTCCGTAACCCCATGGCGCGGCCGAGAATGGCGCCTGCGGCGTGACGATGATCGCGTTGGGCGGCAGACCGGCCTGCAGACCAAGCAGGTCGAAACGGTCACTCCCCCGCCCGTGCAGCAGCACAATCAGAGGTGCGCCGTCGCGCGGATTCTCCGGCAGCCGTATTTCATATTCGAGCGACATGACGCCCTTTCGAAAGCTGAATGTCGACTTTAACGATGCAGTGTGTCCCTCGGAATCACGATGAGCAGGTAGCGAGCCGAAGCCGATCGTGCGACCATTGCATCCGACCGGCGACCTGTCGGCGTCTCGCGGCATCCTCGGACCCGTTCCGGCGTCCTTCGTCGCGATCAGATTCGCACTAACACCGATCGATGTGAAGCAGTCGGAACTGGACACTTTCGCCATCGCCGCGCCCGGCCTCGAAGCCGTCGTCGCGGCAGAGCTCAAGGCCCTCGGGATCGATGCCACGTCGGAGCAGGGTGGCGCCTCCTGGCGCCAAGGTTCGCTCCAGGAGCTTTATCGAGCGAATCTCCACCTGCGAACGGCAAGCCGCGTTCTCGTTCGCATCGCGCGATTCCGTGCCCGCTCCTTCATCGAGCTGGAGCGGTGGGCGCGACGAATCCCGTGGGACATGTATATCAGTGCGGGGCAGAGCGCCACCCTGCGCGTTACGAGCCACAAATCCCGGCTTTACCACGAGCGGGCGATCGCAGAGCGTTTCACGCGCTGGATCGGGGAGGATGTCGGAGCTCGCGCCGCGCTGGCGCGGGATGACGAGGAGGGGGGCAACCCCACGGACGATGCCGAATTCCGGGATGAGCAGGAGGGGGAACAGCTCTTCGTCATCCGGTTCCTGCGCGACGAATGCACGGTAAGCGCCGATTCGTCCGGGGCGCTCCTCCACCGGCGCGGATATCGACAGGCGATCGCGAAGGCGCCCCTTCGGGAGACGTTGGCTGCAGCGGCGATCAGGGCGGCTGGCTGGCGTGGGGACACCCCCCTCCTCGACCCATTATGCGGGAGCGGAACGATCCCGATCGAGGCGGCGCTCATCGCCCGCAAGATCCCGCCCGGGCTCTCCGCGCCCGATCGCACGCCCCGGCGATACGCCTTCGAGAGCTGGCGAAACTTCGATCCGGAGCTCTGGGGGATGACGGTGGAAAGGGCGCGTGGCGGGATTCTGCCGACATCGCCTGTGCCGATATCCGGATCGGATCGGGACGCCGGAGCGATCGAGGCATCGACCGCGAATGCGGAGCGGGCAGGTGTGGAGAAGGATATCCACTTCAGTATTCTTCCCCTCTCGCGGATCGAACCGCCCGCGGGCGCGCACCCGACCGGTCTGCTCATCGCGAATCCGCCGTACGGGGTGCGGGTCGGCGAAGCGAAGAGCCTCCGGAACCTCTACGCGACGCTGGGTCAGGTCGCCCGGGAGCGCTTTCCCGGCTGGCGCCTCGCAATGGTTTCGGCGAGCGAGGAGCTCGAACGGCAGGTCGGTGAGGAGCTGCAGGAGCGGCTCGCAACCAGCAACGGGGGCATCCGTGTGCGGGTCATGGGCACCTGAGAGATCGACGATCGGAAGGCCCCGCCCGTGAACAGGGCGGGGCGCCGGAGCTCCTCAGTCGGCGCGCAACGCCTCAACGACGAGGTCGCGCACGACCTCGGGGTTCGCCCGGCCGCCGCTGCGCCGCATCGCCTGGCCCATGAAGAAGCCGAGCAGCCCTTCCCGACCGCCCCGGTATTCAGCGGCCTTCGCCGGGTTCTCCGCAACGACCGCCACGGCTATCTCTCGCAGCGCATCGGGATCGCTCACCTGATCGAGACCGCGCCGGGCGACGATCGCCTCCGCGCTCTCCCCGGACTTCAGGATGTCCGCGAGCACGATGCGGCCCGAAGCACTCGAGAGCCTGCCCGCTTCGATCATCGCCACCAGCCCTCCCAGACCCGCCCCGTCGATGCGCAGCTCGGAGATCGCCGTTCCACCCGCTTCACGCGGAAGCTCGTGAACGACCCAGTTGGCCGCTGACCGTGCCGGGACGCCGGGGAGGAGCGCGGCTTCGAAGAAATCCGCCACCTGGGGGTCGCGTGTTATGATCTCCGCTTCGTCTTCCGCGACACCGAGCTCCGTGACAAACCGCCGCCGCCGCTCCTCGAGCTCCGGCGAGCGAACGAACTCCGCCGGCGCCTTCCGCAGCGCGGGAGCCGCATTCTCCGCGGGCGGGGCCTTCCTCCTCGGCTTCTGCTCCGGGGCCTGCGATTTCTGTGTCTTCTTCCCCTGTCGGTTGGACCAGGTGTCCCGAAGGGTCACGGTGCGGTTGAAGACGAGCGCGTCTTCGCGCGAATCGACGGGATCGCGCCAGAAGTAACCGAGCCGCTCAAACTGATAGCGGGTGTCGGCAGGGTCATCCGCGACACTCGGCTCGATCAGAGCGCCCTTGGCGACCACCAGCGAATCGGGGTTGAGATACGTTCGGAAATCGCCCTCCTCACCGTCCGGATCGGGAACGGTAAAAAGACGATCATAGAGCCGGACCTCGCATGGGATCGCGTGCTCCGCCGACACCCAGTGAATCGTCCCTATCGGCGTGCCCGCGGAAGATTTCGCGCTCTCCTTCGCCGCCCCCTCCGTCTTCTCCTGATAGGTACAGCGCAGCTCTTCGATCTCCCCGGTCTCGTTACGCACTACCTCATCGCATCGAATCACATAGCCGTAGCGGAGGCGCACTTCCCGGCCCGGGGCCAACCTGTGGTATCCTTCGGGAGGATTCTCTTCGAAGTCGTCCCGATCGATGTACAGCACCCGTGAAAAGGGGAGTTCCCGCGAGCCTTCCCCCTCCACATCTCTGGGGAAATAGGGCGCGTCGATGTACTCGACCCGATCCTCCGGGTAGTTCGTGAGCACCACACGAAGCGGCTTCAGGACGCAGAGGACGCGTGGCGCGATCGGGTTGAGGTCGTCGCGGATCGAGAACTCGAGCTTGCCCATGTCGATCCGGATCTCGTTCCGGCCGACTCCCGCCATGTCCGCGAACGCCCTGATCGAAGCCGGGGTGAAGCCGCGCCTGCGCATCCCGGCAATCGTCGGCATCCGCGGATCGTCCCACCCGGTCACATGTTCGCCGCGCACGAGTTCGAGGAACTTCCTCTTGCTCATCACGGTGAACTCGAGGTTCCGACGCGCGAATTCGTACTGCCGGGGCCGTGAGGTGGGTGCGATGTCACCCGGCTGATCGCCGCGCGGCAGATTCCGCACGACCCAGTCGTAGAGCGGGCGGTTGTTCTCGAACTCCAGCGTACAGATGGAGTGCGTGACCCCCTCGATCGCATCTTCGATGGGGTGGGCGAAATCATAGAGCGGGTAGACGCTCCACGTATCGCCGGTACGGTAGTGATGCGCGTTGCGGATGCGGTACAGGACAGGGTCCCGGAGCAGCATGTTGGGCGATGCAAGATCCAGCTTGCCGCGAAGCACATGCGCCCCGTCCGGGAACTCTCCCGCCCGCATCCGGCGGAAGAGATCCAGATTCTCCTCGACCGAGCGATCCCGATACGGGCTCGGGCGGCCCGGCTCCGTGACCGTACCACGATACTCCCGCATCGACTCCTCATCGAGGCTGTCGACGTAGGCGTTGCCCTGCTCGATGAAATACTCGGCGAACCGGTACATCCGCTCGAAGTAGTCCGAAGCGAAGTACAGATGCTCACCCCAATCGAAGCCCAGCCAGGCAACGTCCTCGACGATCGAATCGACGAAGCGGACATCTTCCGTCTCGGGGTTCGTATCGTCGAAGCGGAGATGGCAGGTGCCGTCGAACTCCAGGGAGATCCCGAAGTTCAGGCAGATGGAGGTCGCGTGCCCGATGTGGAGATAGCCGTTCGGCTCCGGCGGGAAGCGGGTGACAATCTTCCGGTGCCGCCCGCTTGCGAGGTCCTCCGCGACAATCGTCCTGATGTGGTCCCGTCCCTGGGTGGGACGCACTCTCGATTCGGACGCGGGTGATGTCGGGTCACCGCCATTCACAGGGGTCAAAATCCGCCACGTATTCAGGTTCGGAAGCACGCATGCCGGGATCGTACGCTATGCAGCCGGTAAGGATAACGAGCGGAGGGCGATAGTTCAATTCGATGTGACCCGCCGATCAACGCGTTCCGAGCAGCTTAACGATCTTGTTGTACATCCCCATCGTCAGGATGACCGGGGGCCACATCCCGATGAAGCGGCTCGCCCGCTCATTGCCGGTGATCTCGAACACCGCGGACGCGGCCATCGTGGCGAGTGCGGCGAAGAGGAAGATATCGGACGGAAGTTTGGCCGCCTGGTGTTCGATCAACCGGGTCACCTGGTCTTCGACATGGTCGTCGCGAACCACCGGCGTGGGGGAGAAAGCATCGGGATCTCGCTCTGCGGCGGGGTTCGTTTCAGGCTCTGAGCTTGCCATGGCTATCTCCGTAAGGGTGTGGCGCCCCGAAATTTGCAATCGCAATGCCATACCCCGGACGACGTCCTCTCCCGAGAGGCGCGCCCGTGCGACAGGCGATCACCCTATCTGGAATGAGGGCCGTACCGTGAAGAGTCCTGCTGAAGATCAGGTAGACGATGCGGAGGGCGCCGATGCGGTCGACAGGCAGACGACACAGGGCATCGAGGCCCTGCTGAAGGGGCTCGTTCTCGCGAAGGATGGGAGTGGTCCCCTCCTTCAGCGCGACTACTGGGCGGTCATCGAGGAGAGTACGCTTTCCCCGCAGCAGCTTGCGGATCTGCTGGCGCGGGACTTCTGCTCCTTCGCTCCGGAGGAGCTGGTCCGCTTCGAGCGGGATGAGACGGAAGGACTGCGCGTCGGCGAGGAGATTGACGTCAATATCCGCATGGCCGGGAGCTGTCGGGTCCGCGTGCTGCATCGGGACAGCAACAGCATCACCCTGGGAACGCTCGAGGGGCATCCCGAAGCGGGCCGCATCACCTTCGGAGCGTACCGGAATCGTTCTGACGATGTCGTCTTCCACATCCGGAGCCGCGCCCGGGCGAGTTCGGCAAGGATATACGCCGGCTATCTCGCCGCCGGCGAACCGATGCAGACGAACACCTGGACGGACTTCATCGATCGCCTGGCCCACACGGTCGGAGGCGGGGTGAAGGGCGTCATCCATGTGGAGACGGAAGAGATCGACGATGATGTCGAAGGGCCGGGTGCCGAATGCACCCCGACCTTCGCAGCGGTGGGAGATTGACGTGGCTGAATGGCGATTGGGTCGGTGGAGTGAGGAGGAGATTGCGCTGCGACTCGGGGCCCTGAGCGAGCTTCGGCGCAACTATGATGAATCCCAGAACGAGATGACCCCTGCGCACGGTTGGAACCGGTACAGCTCGGAGGCGATCATCGCGAGGGAGCCCCCGGGCCCCCCGGTGGCGGATGGACCCTTCCGGCGCATGGAGGTTGCGGTCGCGAACTACCACTTCTCCGATCCCAGCATCGTCATCGCGCACTTCGACGCGGAGAGCCGCCTCCTCGGTCGGCGGATGCTGCTCGAGATCAAGGCGTTCCGCACCCTCCGCTATCTCGCCGGGGTCGTCGTCGGCGCCGTCCGCTTCGAGGAGAATGAAGGACGCCACCTCTTCGGCTACCGCTACGATACCCTGGAGGGGCACATCGAGCGTGGATCCGAATGGTTTCTGCTGACAAAGGAGGAGGAGACGGGGAAGGTCGAGTTCCGCATCGAAGCGGAGTGGCTGCCGGGCGACTTCCCGAACTGGTGGAGCCGCGTCGGGTTCCGCCTCGTCGGCCCCCACTATCAGCGGAAGTGGCATCATGCGGCGCACTGGCGGCTCTTCAACATCGCGCATGAAGGGATGTCCCCCGCGCCCTTCGTCGACTCGCTCGGCGTGGCGCACGCTGGACCGAACGTCATCTTTCATCGCACCCTGAAAACCCTCACGATCGACAAACCCAGATGGCAAGAAGAGGAAACGATACAGTCCTCGTGACGTCCGCAGTGCTCGGCGCGATCTCGGGGCTGCGCAGCATGGCGGCCCCGGCGCTACTGACGCACGAGATCGCCGACGATGGGGAGGCCGAGGAGTTCGGCGCTCTCGAACGAATTCTGACCTCCGATCGGACTGCCAGCCTGCTGGCCCTGCTGGCCGGAGGCGAAATGCTCGCGGACAAGACGCCCTATGTCCCGAACCGCACCGACCCTGCTCCCCTCATCGGGCGTGCGGTGATCGGCTCGATGTCCGCCGCCGCATTCGCGGTGCGCCGCAGACATTCACCCTTCCTTCCCGCTGCCATCGGCGCGGTCTCCGCCATCGCATCCACCTACGCGGCCTTCCATACCAGGCGCTTCGTGAAGGAACGCTTTCATGTACCCGACAAGTTGATAGGTTTGGCGGAAGACGCCCTGGTGGTGGCGGCAGGCAAAGCGGTCGTCGAGAGCGTCGACGTCTGACGGAGATGCTCCTGCGCGGACACGGTCGCGAAAGACGGGCTCACGGAAACCCTTTCACAAAGGGGAATTCATGATGAAGCTGAAGATGTCGGGCGGAGCAGAGTCGTACATCCACCCCTTCGGTACGCGGGCAAGGGGCATCGGAGCGCTCGCCCTGCTCTTCCTGGCGGCGGGATGCGCAGCGGGGAACGGGACCGGCGAGCCGCAGGAGTCGACGCAGGGATCTTCTTCGGCGGACGAGGCGTCTTCGGGTGCGCAGATGCAGAGCGAGGGCTACCCGGCACAGGCATCCGCGATCGGCACCTACCAGTCGCAGGCGCACAGCTTCCGGCTCGTGCCCGTCGTCGAGGGACTGGAGAATCCCTGGGGGGTTGCCTTCCTCCCGGATGGGGAGATGCTGGTGACGGAGAGGGCGGGCAGGCTACGGCTCGTGCGGAACGCGACGCTCAGCGACCCGATCAGCGGGGTGCCGGAGGTATTCGCGCGCCAGCAGGGCGGCCTCCTCGATGTCGCGATCCATCCGGACTTCGAACAGAATCGCCTCGTCTATCTCGCCTTCGCGAAGCCGGTAAGTGGCGGGGCGAACACTGCGGTCATTCGTGGCAGGCTCGAAGGGAACGCGCTGACGGATGTCGAGGAGGTCTTCAACGGGAACAACGTCGCTGAGGGCGGAATCCAGTTCGGAGCGCGGATGGTGTTCGATGACGGCTACCTCTTCGTCGCGATCGGGGACCGCAACGTCCGGCCCGTCCTCGGCGAGGGGGAGAGTCACCCCGCCCAGGATCTTTCGAATCATAACGGAACCATCATCCGAATTTTCGACGATGGACGTGTTCCCACGGACAATCCGTTCAGTGGGCAGCAGGGTGCCGAACCGGAAATCTGGAGCTACGGCCACCGCAGCCCGCAGGGTCTGGCACTTCATCCGGAGACGGGGGAGTTGTGGGAGTCGGAGCACGGCCCGCAGGGGGGCGACGAACTGAACCTCATCCGGCGGGGCGCCAACTACGGCTGGCCTGTGATCGGATATGGGGTTCAGTACGGCGGCACGCAAGTCCATGAGACGACCGCACGCGAAGGGATGGAGCAGCCAGTTCACTACTGGGTGCCTTCGATTGCGACTTCCGGACTCGCCTTCTACGATGGCGATCGGTTCCCGGAGTGGCGGGGTGATGCTTTCATCGGCGGGCTGGCGGGGAGGCATCTCGCACGCGTCGTCCTCGATGGCACACGAAGTGTTTCTTCGGAGAAGCTCCTCGAGGAGTGGGGGAAGCGTATACGCGACGTCCGCTCCGGACCGGACGGCTACCTCTATATCCTGACGGATGAGGCCGACGGCGGGATCTACCGGCTCGAACCGGCCTGACCCGACGATCCGGAATCCGGCGCAGCTGCAGGGAGAGGCACCTTGGGGAGGTGCCTTTCCTTTTTGCTTCCGTTCGTCAACCTGGCTGTCCCTACTCGACGCGCGTACGCTCACGAAGGGTATCCCTCCCAGCCCGAACAGTTGAAGATAAAAAGATGATCGTACAACGGTTTTTCGAGCGGAGGCTCGCCCAGGCCAGCTATCTGATCGGTTGCGAGCAGTCACGGGAGGCGATCGTGATCGACCCGAACCGCGATATCGAGCCCTACATCCGGACGGCGGGCGATTTCGGGGTGAGGATCTCCCACGTCACCGAGACGCACATCCACGCGGACTATCTCTCCGGCTCCCGGGTCCTGGCGGAGCGGGCGGGGGCCCGGCTTCATCTTTCCGGGCTTGGGCCCGAGGGACAGGGGTACGAGCTGACATCGACGCCGATCCCGGAGTGGCTGGAGGACGGCTCGGTCATCGAATTCGGTACGGTCCGGCTGACGGCGGTCCATTCGCCCGGTCATACGCCGGAGCACATCTCCTTCCTGGTGACCGACCTCGCCAATGGCGAACATCCCTTCGCCGCGATCACCGGCGACTTCGTCTTCGTCGGGGATGTGGGTCGGCCGGACCTGCTCGAGCGGACGGCGCTGCTGAAAGGATCCTTCGAGGAGTCTGCGCGGGCACTTCATCGGTCGATCGAGGGCTTTCTCGAGCTTCCCGACTATGTACAGGTATGGCCGGGGCACGGAGCGGGGTCGGCATGCGGGAAGCAGCTGAGCGCCGTTCCCACCAGCACCGTCGGCTACGAGAGAATGTACAATCCCGCCCTTCGCCCGCAGTCCGAACCGGGCTTCATCGCGGCGATCGGCGAAGGGCAGCCTGACGTCCCGCCATACTTCGCGGAGATGAAGCGGCGGAATCGACTCGGCGGCGCGACGAGCCCTCTGCCGGAGCTGCAACTTCTGCAGATGAAAGAGCTGGAGGAGCTTCAGGAAGAGGATACTCTTCTGGTCGACATCCGGAGGCCGGATCTATTTGCGGCCGGCCATCTACCCGGATCGTTGAACATCCCGCTCGCGAAGCCTTTCACGACGTGGACGGGCTCGGTGGTCCCCTACGACCGGGATATCGTCCTGATCGGCACGGAGCAGTCGGCAGTAGAGGAAGCGGCGCGCGAACTGTCGCTCATCGGACTCGACAGGGGGATTGGCGGGATGGTCGTGGCGGAGAGCAACTGGCAGCAGCTATCTGCTTCCGGTGAGGCGCTGGCGACCTCGCGCCGCATCGGGACTGCGGAGCTCGACCGCCTTCTCCGGAATGGCGACACCCGAGTCGTTGATGTGCGGGCGACGTCCGAGTGGGAGGAAGGGCACATCGTAGGCGCGCAGCACGCCGCCCTCGGATCGCTGCGCGAGGCAGCTCCCTCCCTGCCCCACCAGCAGCCGGTTGTCGTGCACTGCGAGTCGGGCTACAGATCCTCCATCGCGGCATCGCTGCTGAAGAAGATGGGGATCGAGAACGTCCTCGACTATCATGAGGGGTTCCCGCGCTGGGTGGAGGCGGGGGGAAGGGTGGAGCGCTGACGTCTCAGCGCCCCAGCGGGTCGTGATGGCGGTCATCTTCCATCCCTTCGAAGCACTGACGCGCGATTACCCCCGCCGCGGCCTCAGCTCCCCGCTCACCGGGATCCAGGCGGTGAGGAACAGTGCGACCAGCGCGAGGATGAACCCGATGAGGTACAGACGCGAGATCGCATGAGCGAGCGAATCTGCGAAAAGATCCTCGACCCGGTCGACCGCCACCAGCGCCGATGCCTTCTCGGGTGCGCCGAGGGTCGGGTCGCTCGCGATCCGCTCCCTGGCCCCGGCCGCATCGAAGCTGACCGCCGACTGCAGCCCCTCGCCGCCAGGCTGCTCGACCGTCGGTTGAAGAAGCGGCTGAACGGATGCAGGGGCGTCCACAAGAATCGTGGCAGTACCCTTCGTGAGTGAAGCGCCCAGTGTCGCGGCGAAGATTGCGCCGAAGAAGGCAAGCCCCATCACCTGGCCCATCGAACGCGCGAAGATGGAGCCCGAGGTAACGGCCCCGATCTGCCGCGGTTCTGCGGCATTCTGGACGAGCAGTGTATAGAGCGGCAATGTCGGCCCCATTCCCAGCCCGATCAGGAAGACCATGACGCTGATCTGCCGAACGCTCGTGTCCCCGGAAAGGGTCGCGTAGAGCAGAAGGAAGGCGCCGCAAACGACGACGAGTGCGCCAAGCAGAAGCTTCTTGATGCGCTCCGGCCGTGAAGCGATGTGGCCCGCGGCCAGGCTCGTTCCCACCATCGCCGCCGTCAGCCACGCCAGGCTCAGACCGGCATCCGTCGCGGACTCCCCCTTCACATTCACGAGGAAGAGGGGAACGAAGATGACGGTGAAGAGGAAGGTGCCGCCGAGTACGAACATCGTCGCCGTGGCCCTCGCGATCGTCGGGTTACGGCGGAATAGTTGCAGATCGATGATCGGTTCGACCGCTCTTCGTTCCGCGCGGATGAAGCCGCCGATGCCGACCAGGGAGCCGGCCAACATTCCGAGGATCATCGGCGAGGTCCACCCGGGCTGACCGGGCTCCGAACTGGCAAGAGAGATCGCCAGAATCAGCGGCACGGTGGCGACCACCAGCCACGCCGCTCCCGCATAGTCGATGCTGACTTCGCGCCCGGAGTTTCCGCCCAGAGGGGGCATCCGGGTGACGATCAGCCAGGTGGCGACAGCACCGACGGGGAGGTTGATGAAGAAGATCCAGTGCCAGCCGAGCGTGTCTGTAATAAGCCCGCCGACGATCGGGCCCAGGACGCTCGAGATCCCCATCACGACACCGATCAGCCCCATGTACTTCCCGCGCTCGTTCGGCGGGAAGAGATCGGCGATCACGGCGAGGGTGGTGGTGAAGAGCGCCGCCGAGCCCAGCCCCTGTACTGCGCGTGCCCCGATCAGAAAGGCTGTGGTCGGCGCGATCCCGCAAAGCAGGGAGCCGAACAGGAAGAGCCCCACCCCGACGAGCAGGATCGGCTTCCGACCGTAGATGTCGGACAGCTTGCCATAGATCGGCAGCATGACCGTCGAGGCGATCAGATACGCGGTGGTGATCCACGCGTAGAGCGCCGGAGGAATCAGAAGATCACGCTGGATCTCCGGTCCGGCGGTGGCCACGATGGTCTGGTCCAGCCCCGCCATGAAGAGCGCCGCAAGCGTCCCGGCCAGGGCCAGCACCTTGTCGCGGCGCGTATAGGTCGCAGGTTGATCCTCGTTCTTTTCCTCGCGGGGAGGTCCTGCCACGTTGACGTCGGTCGAATTCACGTTCTGTCCGTCGGTTAACAATAGAAGCGCGCCTGGTCCCACGCTGGAGCGGCGCGCGCGAGACCAGATACCCCGGAAAGCCTTTTCGGCTCCAGAAACCGCAACGGATGCGAATTATCGGTGGAAAATGGGAAGGTCGCTCCCTCGTCTCGCCCTCGGGCAGGGTGCGACCGACCGCGGAAGCGGTACGATCGTCATGGATGGATGCGCTCAACGCCGAGCTGCCGGGCGCCAGCGTTCTCGACCTCTTCGCGGGTTCGGGGGCGCTCGGCCTCGAAGCGCTCTCCAGGGGCGCTGGGAGTTGCGACTTCGTCGAGTCGAACCCGTCGGCGCTGCATGCGCTCAAGGCGAATCTCGCCGCGCTACGCGTCCGGGGCGCGGCGCGGATGTTCAAGCGGGACGCACTGGAGTTCGCGCGGGGGGTCGATCGCCGCTACGACATCGTCTTTGCCGATCCGCCCTATCACTCCGGACAGCTCGATAGGCTCGTCGACATCTGGCTCGCGGCACCCTTCAGCTCGATACTGACGGTCGAGCACGCCGCCGATCATCCGCTGGGAGGGCGGCCACGGTGGCGGCGCTTCGGCGATACGATGATCAGCATCTACCGGGACGAATGACATCCCTCGATCCCTGACAGGCCCAACGCAACATGCATATCGAGATCATCGGTGCCCCGATCGACTTCGGTGCCGGTCGGCGCGGGGTGGAGATGGGGCCGTCTGCGATTCGCATCGCCGGTCTGATTGACCGGCTGGACGCCCTGGGGCACGAGGTGCACGACGCCGGGAATGTCTTCGTCCCGATGCGGGAGCGTGCACAGGTGGGGGACCCCAAGGTGCGTTATCTCGATCTGATCCTGCAGGTCCAGGTGCAGATCGCCGAGGCGGTAGGCCGGGCGCTCGATATGGGACACTTCCCCGTCGTACTCGGCGGTGACCATTCGGTAGGGCTCGGCTCTATCGCCGCCGCCGCGAGGAAGGGTTCGATCGGCGTCATCTGGATCGACACACATGGCGACTTCAATACGCACGAGACGACACTGACGGGGAACGTCCACGGAATGCCGCTCGCGGCGCTGGCGGGTTACGGCCATCCCGGCCTGGTCACGGTCGGCGGTTGGCGTCCAGCGGGGGATGCCATCGACCCGACGAAGATCGTCATCGTGGGCGCGCGAGACCTCGACGAGGCTGAGCGCGCGCTGCTGCAGCAGTCGGGAGTGACGGTCTTCTCGATCGCCGTCATCGACCGATATGGGATCACCCGCGTGATGGAACGCGCGCTGGAGATCGCAACGAATGGCACGGAGGGCGTTTATGCCAGCTTCGACCTGGACGTCATGGACCCGTCGATTGCACCCGGCGTCGGCACCCCGTCACCCGGCGGTCTGACGGTGCGCGAGGGCCATCTGCTGATGGAGATCCTCGCCGATTCGGGCGCGATGGTGGGCCTGGATGTCGTCGAAGTGAACCCGATCCTCGACGATCGGAACCGGACGGCGCAGCTCGCGGTGGATCTGATCCTTTCGGCGACCGGGAAACGGGTCTGGGGTCGGGAGGAGCTTCCCGAACTGGACGGGTAGGGTTCAGGCGGGCTTCAGCGGAAGCCGGATCCGGATTGTCGTCCCCCGTCCGGCCTCGCTGTCGATTTCCATCGATCCGCCGAGGAGATCGATGAAGCGGCGGGTAACCGTCAGGCCCAGGCCCGTGCCCCCCACGCTGCGGGTCGTGCCCTGCTCGACCTGCCAGAAAGGCTCGAAGATACGGTCGAGATTCTCCCGCTCGATACCGATTCCGGTGTCCATCACGGTGATTACAAAGGCCCCCTCCTCAACCATCGATTCCACCTTCACACCACCTTCACTTGTGAACTTGATGGCGTTGCCGACCACGTTGAGCAGGATCTGCCGGAGTTTACGGGCATCCGTCACCACCTCGACGGGCTCCGCGGGTGTTCCGACCTCGAGTTCGATCGCCTTCTCCTGAGCGAGCGGCTCGGCGATGACGCGGATCTCATCCAGGAGGTCACCCAGCTCCGTTCGGACCGCACTCACCACCTCGCGCCCTGACTCGAGGCGGGAGAAGGCGAGCACCTCTTCGATCAGCTCCGCCAGATGGCGCGCGGCGATCGAAATTCGACCGACGTAGTTCGCCCCGCGCTCCGGATCATCCGACAGAACTCCCATTCCCAGCAGATCCGCATAGCCGACGATCGCGTTCAGCGGAGTTCGCAGCTCATGCGAAATGGTCGCGAGAAACTCGGCCTTCACCCGGTTCGCCTCCGCCATCTGTCGATAGAGGCTCGCATTGTCGACGGCATTCCCGGCGCGACGGGCAAATTCGATGGCGTGGCCCAGATCCCCCTCGTGATACCGCCGACGACCAACGGTGGCGACAAAGGAGATGCTCCCGAGTATGCGGTTCCGCGCGGTCAGGGGGACGATGATCAGGGAGATCAGGCCGAGGCTCCGCAGGATCTCGCGCTCCTCCTCGGTCCGGCCGGACTGGATAACACGGTCCTCGTCGAGCGTCGGGATAAGGAAGGGCTGGCCCGTCTCCATCACGCGGACCGAAGGGCTTTCGGGATCGTCAGGAAGGGGAAGGTCCGAGAGCCTCAGCGCGGTCTCCGCCATTGCGGGATCCGCGTGAGCGATGCCGGTGCGGGAGATCGAGCCGTCCGCCCCGATGATATCCACAGCGCACCAGTCGGCCAGCCGAGGAACGGCCAGCGCAGCGAGCGTTTCGATGGTCTGGTCGTAGTCGAGCGCCAGCGCGGAAAGCCGGGAGCTGACCTTGGAGAAGTAGCGTTGAAGTTCCTCGTGGTCTTCCGCACGGATCTCAGCTTCCCGACGCCGGATGAACTGGCCGATGTCGCTGCCGAGCGAATCCATGGCGCGGAGCAGCATGTCGTCCTGCGTTGCGGGGTGGGTGCTGAAGAACTCCATCACTCCGATGCAGTCGTCACCGACGCAGACCGGCAGAGCGAAGGCGGATCGGATCCCGAGCTGCACGAGAGGGGCGAGTCGCTGAAAGGCGCCCGCAGTGCTGAGGTCCTCGATCCACAGGGCGCTCCGATCGGTCCACACCCTTCCGGGGAGGCCGTCACCCGCTCTTAGAAGAAGGTTTGCTGACGCCCGCCGGAGCTCCGGCTGAAGTTCGGGTTCTCGGGTCCAGTAGTCGATCGGGGTGAGTGCTCCAACATCGGCTTCCCATGCCCAGAACCCTGCGGCATCCCAATCGAGCGCTTCGGCAATTCCCTTGAGGAGCTTCGGGATCGCTTCGAGAACATCGCGGGTCTCCGCG
The DNA here is from genome assembly GCA_964424945.1 of uncultured Gemmatimonas sp. GTDB lineage: Bacteria > Gemmatimonadota > Gemmatimonadetes > Longimicrobiales > Longimicrobiaceae > WHSP01. The sequence goes on along the minus strand of CAYRLB010000035.1, from coordinate 3,423 downwards.
AGCACCCGGCTGGTCGCGTGTTCAGCCGCGAGTACCCGTTCCGCGCGCTTCCGGTGCGTGATGTCGCGAATCGTTCCGGTGAGCAGACGCCGACCGCCGCTCACCTGCTCGGCGAAGCTCGCCTCCAGGAGAATCTCCCGGCCATCCCGATGCAGTCCGGTCAGCTCGATCGCGCGCCAGGGAAGCCGGCTTTCGCCCGTCTCCAGGTAGCGCCGGAGCAGCATCCCGTAGATCGCGCGGTACCGCTCCGGGATGATATCTTCCACCGACTTGCCGACCAGCTCTTCAACGGAGAAGCCGAAGACGGAGCCGGCGGCGGGATTCGCCGTTACGATGGTGGTGTGCGCATCGATCGTCACGATCGCGTCCGCCGCCGTCTCCACCAGAAGTCGATATCGAGCTTCGGACTCGGCGAGCGCCTGTTCGATCCGCTCTTCTTCGAGCAGCCGTTCATGCGTATGATCGTGCGTGCGCGCGTTCTCGATCGCGCGCGCGGCACGCTCCGCGATGACCTGGAGGAGGTAGAGTTCCGCATCCGTGAAGATGCGCGGCTTTCGGCTCCCGACCTCGAGCAGTCCGATGAGGCCGTCCGCGTGGAGGAGCGGCGCAATCATCATCGATGAAAGCCCGCGGATCCGTGCCCGCGCCTCGACCTCATCCACCCTGTCGACCGCCACCGCCTCACCCCGGAGCGCGACTGTACCCGCGATGCCCTCCCCGAGCCGGATTACGTCTTCCGGAGAGGACATCGACCCGAAGCCGGAGGACATCTGCGTGACCAGATCGCCACCCGGATGTTCGGCGAGAGACACGGATGCGGTGTCGGCCTCCAGCATCTCTCTCAGACTCCGCACGACCTCCTGAAGGACTGGCTCCAGATGAAGATGTGACAGGACGGAGGTGCTGAATGACTGAAGGGCTTTCACATGGCGGCGCAGGTCAGCGGCCGACATGCTTTCCAGCAGATCGGAGGGTGGTCCGGACAGGGTGCGCACCGCCTCGCGGTCGGTCGTTCGCGGAACCACTACAAGGCTCTCCCGCTGCAGGTTATCCATCGCCCGAACAGGAGATCCCGTTGCAAGTTGGGCGCCTGTTGCGCTTCGTCGGACGCGGTACCGGCGCTCCGACCCGGACGGTGGCGCGGCGTTGGGTCCGGGAAGTGGATCGTGCGCGTCGGACTCTTGTTTCCGGC
>CAYRLB010000035.1:0-2131 GCA_964424945.1 uncultured Gemmatimonas sp. | reverse complement strand
GGAGGGCGGTTTCGAAGTACCTGTGGCCCGGCTGGAGGTGGAGGAGTACGGCTTCTCGGTTGCCTATCCGGACACACTCGACATCCGCGAGTACATCCCGGAGCGCATTTCGATCGGCTTCGCACGGGGGGATGGCTTCGATGCCCGCGCCGAGATCGCCGTCGACTCGGACAGCACGCTCACCTACGACGCGCTGGTTGAGCATGCGACGCTTAACTCCTGCTTCGCGGATGGGGCGGGCATCTCCCTCCAGTGCATCGACATCGAACGTCAGGAGACGGTCCGCGCCGAGACGGGTGAGGTAGGTGACATTCTCTATATGACGATGGAGCTCACCGAGAACGGGCGGGTGACCGATACGATGCGGCGCGGGCCGTACGTCGCCTTCGATCTATCCGCGAAGATGGGAACGCCGACGGTGCTCTTCGTCCGCGCTCCGATCACGCGGCAGCTCTGGGAGACCGATGTCGAGCTGGTTCTCAACACCGCGCGTTCTCTAAGGATCGAGGATTGACGATGAGCGAGGAAGACAGGACCACCCGGACAGGCTTCGTTGGCCTTGGCGTGATGGGGGAACCGATGGCGGGGCACCTGCTCGCCGCAGGATACCCGCTCACCGTGTTCAACCGCACCCCGGCGAAGGCAGAGCGGCTCCGGGGGCTGGGCGCACACGTCGCGCCGGACCTCCCTTCGCTCGCGGCGGCGTGCGATGTGGTATTCACGATGCTCCCGACTTCGGAAGATGTCGAACGCATCGTTATCGGCGATGGCGGGCTGATGACGTCGCTGCGACCGGGCGCGCTCGTCGTCGACATGAGTACGATCTCCCCCATCACGACGAGGCGGGTGGGGGAGACGCTCGGCACGCGGGGCATCGGGATGATCGATGCACCGGTGAGCGGCGGGGATGTCGGGGCCGTTCAGGGGACGCTTTCGATCATGGCGGGCGGGACGGCGGATGACTTCGAGCGGGCGCTGCCGCTCTTCCGGTGCATGGGTCGCACGATCGTCCACATGGGGCCGGCGGGGGCGGGGCAGCTTACGAAGGCCGCGAACCAGATCGTCGTCGGATTGGTGATGGGGGGTGTGGCGGAGGCGATCGTGCTTGCCGAGCGGGGCGGCGTAACCGCCGAGAAGCTGCTCGACGTACTGCAAGGCGGGCTCGCTGCGAACCAGGTGATCGAGGTAAAACGCCCCAAGTATCTGTCCGGGACGTTCGAGCCGGGAGGTCGCGCGGAGCTGCATCTCAAGGATCTGGGAATCGCGCTTTCGGTGGCGCGCGAAGTCGGCGTCATTCTGCCGCATACCGCGCTGCTCGAGCAGCTCTTCCAGGCGATGAAGAGGAAGGGGTGGGGAGTGGAGGATCACGCCGGGATCTTGCACGTCATCGAGGATCTTTCGGGCGGCTGAACCGCTCCGTGAGCCGCGGCGGATGCGCTGGTTCTGTCGCTCGGACTGCGAAGGGGCGGCCTGCCAAGGCCCCCCATCACTGAAAGGTTCAGGAGCCGCAGCGGACGGGTAGGCCGAGATCATTCACCCTCGTGTGGGGGGAGAGAGCGGGTGCGGCGTTCTTTACTGGGTGGTACGGCGATAAGGGAAGGACCCCGGCGGGGAGCGGGGTCCTTTCGTCTTCGGGAGGGAGAGGATCGCGCGTCGCAGCGTCAGAGCATCTCGGCGACGGCGGCGGAGAGTGGTGTAGTCGGTCGTCCAATGAGTCGCGAAAGCTGGCGGGAGTCGTCGAAGAGTGCGCCCTGTGAGGTGGCGACATCCATCTGTGCGATCATCCCGGCGGCCGGCTCAGGCAGCCCTGCCTGTACGAGAGCCGCGGCGTACTCGGCCTCGGGCAGGTCGCGGTATGGGATCCCCCGCCCAGTCTGCCGGGATAGTTCGGCCGCAAGGTCTGCGAGGGTGAAGGCGTCATCGCCTGCGAGTTCATAGGTCTGCCCATCGTGGTCACCGCCCGCTGCGGCAGTGGCCGCGGCCTCTGCGTAGTCGGCTCGGGTCGCGGCGGCGATCATCCCGTCCCCTGCACTTCCGATGAGCGCTCCTGCGGCGAGAGCACCCCTGACGGAGCCTTCGTAGTTCTCCGTATACCAGCCGTTCCGCAGAATCGTATACGGAATCCCCAGCG
>CAYRLB010000034.1:11074-25734 GCA_964424945.1 uncultured Gemmatimonas sp. | reverse complement strand
ACCTTTGAACATCGAAGCTGATCTTCCCAGAAGGGAGGAGAAGGATGGGGATTCGGGTCGTCGCTCCGGCCGCAGCCAAGCGAATCCGTGAAAATACCCGCAGTTGGAACGGGGTGTCAACTCGACGGGCAGGATCGGCGGTCACATCGGAGGACATTCCGGGCCCCGTGGCGGCTGAGTACACGCCGGCTTCAGGTGCGCGATCACGCTGCTTTCGCGCCGCCTGCCTCAGTAACAGAACGTGCCCGGCCCTTTAGTGACGGAAGCTCCGTGACGGAAGCTCCGGGTCAGCCAGCGAGTGCTCGCCGCAGTAGGGATGCCTCCCGACGCAGCTCCCGCGCGGCGGCGAGGGCGCCACCCGAAGCGATTGGCTGTGCCGGCTCCGGATCGTCGGGGTCGCCGAGTCCGGCGTCGCGATACTGCCGAACCCGGTCGGCGATGACTGCGCGGATCTCCTCGGCGTTATCGACACCGTGGAAGGAGGCTTCGTGAAGATCTTCTCCAGCGTGAGGCTTTCCATCCCCGGTTCCTCCTCCGCCTCCGGCCGATCGCACACTAACATCTGCAATGCCGAGGATCCGCTGCAGCGGGTTCTGGCGGATCTCGACATTCTGGATGTTCGCGAAGGTCATCGTCTTTTCCTTCAGCGAGACGATCCCTTCGCGGATTCGCAGGCTGCGGTCCGAAAGGATATACCACCGCATCTCGAAGTCGAGGTGCACAATGGCGAGTGTGACGGGAAGCTGCGCGATGAACGTCAGCACCGCGAGGGCTTCCATTCCCGTCAGGACCATCGCGAGCCCGTCGGTAAGACCGCCCGATCGGATCGCAGGCGAGACGGCGAGCAGCCCGACCACGAGACCGATCGCGGCAGCAGCTTGCGCAACGAGCCAGAGTGCGAGCTTGTATCTGTAGTAGGCAGGCGCGGCCCGGAAGACCCGCACATCAGTCGATCCCAGTGGAACGGCGGGCTCCGGCGGGACGCGGAGTACCCGAAGGACGAAGCCTCTCAATGTGCGCTTCATGGAGTCACACCCCCGGCCTTCTGGCGGCTTTCGAGAAGTTCACGGATCGCCCGCATCTCGGCGGCAGTCGCGTGCAGGGCCGCGGTCAGTTCATCGTCGTCGGCTCCGGACGCCACGTTCGGGAGAGTTCCGGATCGTTGCGCCATGTTGCCGCGGCGGTCCCGCGCTCCACGCATGCGCTCGTACAGGAAATTCCGCAGCGGCTCGATCTCCCGGATGCCCTCGATCGTCAACTCCGCCGATGCACTGCCGCTCGCCGTCTGTACCTGGATCCGCCCGAGGTTGAGCCAGCGTTCCACGACGTTGCTCGCGAGATGGATATCCTGGATGCGCGCGTAGGTCAGGGAAACCTCGCGCCTGGAAAGGATCCCCCACCTCATTCGGATCCCTTCCGCATCGATATCGTAGCGGAGGGTCCTGTAGCGGAAGTACCTGGGAAGCAGAATGAAGATGAATGCCGGGCCCAGCAGCAGGGAGGTGAGGAAGTAATAGACCAGGAGACTCCGGTCGGGGGAAAGCGAGACAGGTAGCTTCGTGAGGAAAGCCGCGCCGGACGAAGGCGCCTCGACGGCTGCGGAAGTTCGCTCGGTCGGAACGGGCATTCCAGGCGATGGTCGGGGTGAATGGGGGCGCGGCTATCGGGCTTCGGGAGTGCGTTCAGGCTCAGGAGCACCCGGCTGCGAGTCTGGCCCGGTGCCGAAACCAGAAGACCGAAGATGCCATACGCTGCGAAGGCGCAGGAGTTTCACTCGCCTGATTCTCAGCGCCGACTTACAGAGGCGCGTCCAGGTAGAGCTGCAATCCCCATCCCGAGCCTCCGCGTACCGCGCGCGCCAAGTCGGCCCGGAGGATGCCGTCGATCGCGCTTACTCCCGCCCCGACCGAGACAAGCTGCGGCGAAGTCAGCGTCAATGCGTTCCCTGCCCATCCAGCGTCAACGAAAAGAATCCCGCGCATCCCTGGCTGAGCGGTGGCGATTTCCCCGCGGCTTCGCCAGAACGTCTTGCCTGAGATCCGGTCCTCCGGATCGAACCCGCGCACCGTGCTCGGCCCGCCCAGGTACCAGATGCTCTGCAGCGGCGCCGACCCGACGATGTGGCCCACCGCCCCTTCGATGCTTCCGAGTAGAGGGCCGGGCAGAGGAAATCCGATATTGCTTTCGATACTCCCGCGCGCAAAGCTGAAGCTACCGGACTCCCCGCGCAGCCGCGCCGATATCCCGCCTCGGAAGTGGTCGACCTGCACCCCCGTCCGGGTCTCGAGAAAGGCGTCGAAGCCGATCTGTGAGGCACGGTCTGCTGCTGGATTCGGTCGGAGCCGATCTCTGCCGCGGATGCTCCACGAGGTGTTCCGTTCGAGAGCATCCTGATGCTCCGCAAAGAGTGACAGGACCAGCTCGCTGCGGTTCCATCGGGAGAGCCTCTGCATGATGGACGCAGCGATGCCGGACGCGCGGAAATAGTCCCCTTCGTCTCTTCCAAAGAGAAGAGTGCCGACGGAATTCCCGAGGGCGAGCGGACGGTCCCGCGGGGTGAAGGGCTGGATCCGCGAGTAGACCCGCACCTCCCGGTCACCCATCCGCCCGACCTGTCGCAGACCCAACTCGGCGGATGGCGTCGGACCTGCGACCCCGAGCCGCACGGCCGCATCGAGCGAATAGGGCCCGTACCGCGCGGCCAGACTCGAACCCAAGGCGAGGCCCTCGACCCGATTGTAGCGCAGGAGGCCCGGATCGAAGAGTGTCCAGCCCACCTCGGACTGCGCGAATCCGAGCGGCAGCGTGGAAGCGGCGAGGGTCTCTCTGATCCGGCTCAGCTCCTGGTCCGAAAGGATGCTCGTGATATCCGCCCCCGATCCGGCCAGCAGCGGGGAGGAGACGAGGGTGGAATCGCTCCTGACGACGTAAATCTGCCGTTCGAGCGACCCGGCGTCGTCGCCAGTACGATCATCTTTCGCACCCTCCTCCGGGGCCGCGTCTTCTGCGGTGTCTTCCTCCATCTCCTCATCGCGGAGGTGGCGTCGGAATTGTAGCGTGTCGGGTGGCGGAAGAGGCGTCCATTCCTCGGCGCTGGCGAACAGCTCGATCTCCTCGAAGGTCTGCTCAACGAGGAGCGGAACATCCACTCCGCCGATCCGGCCCCGTCCCTGCAGGGAGATCAGCTTCGGGAGCCACCAGCGATTCTCCCACAGGGAGTATTCGAGCGACAGATAGTCGATGTCGAACGTGGCGTCGCCGACGGTCGGCAGGAAGGTGCGCGTGGTGGCGTCCAACTCGAACCTGGCCGGCGAGGCGAGTCGGAACGCGGCTCGGACTGGTGCAGCGGATGCGGCGTCGAACCAGAAGGATCCGCTCAGTAGTCGGGCCGATGGGTATCGCGGCAGAACTCTGAGCTCCACCAGCGTCACCGTGGGGCTGCCGGGAAGCTGGATGCGGGTAGTGTCCCCCGTCGCGAAGCGATAATGGCTCTCCGATCCCGGCGCGAGAGGATGATGCAGCGAGTTCGAGTCATCGCCGGCAGTCGGGAGGCGGAGCACCCACTGGCCCCGATTCCCGATGAAAAAGTCGGGGTCCAGCGTTCCGATCTCCGCGTCCACATCTCCGGAAGACGGGCTTCTTCGCACGAGCGGAAGAAGCTCGCGGGACCCGAGAACGTCGACCCGCCATTCGACGTCGCGGCGCCAGCTTACGCGCCATGCCATCTCCCGCTTGTAGAGGAGCCGGTCCCGTCGACCGGTGTTGAGGCCGATGGAAAGCGCATATCTCGACATGAGGCGGTACGCTTCGATATCGGACTTTGTCGCTTCCGCGTAACCTCGGGTCGCCGCCATCAGCGCCAAGGCAGCGCTGTCCGCATAGCTGTCGTCTGGCACCGGGACCGAGTCTGCAACCGCCGGCTGGGCCTCGAGTGGCGCGGCCACGGCGGCTTCCTGCGGCGTCTGCAGTGCCAGCGCGAGCATGATCGCGGTCGGAAGCGTCACAGTCGGTCGGTGGGCTCGGGGACGGTCGAGGCAGGCAACATCGGAGGTTCCTACGCTGAAAGGTACCGCGGAGTTTCACAGCGTGACGATTCGCCGATCGCCGGAGCTGCGGGCGGTATTCGGCCCCGGGATGTCGGCAGAGTATATTGAAACCCGAAACGATCGAAGGCGGCATGTCATCTGTAGAAGAGATGGACGATCTGCTCGACCACTTCATCCGGCAGGCCGAACGCGCCTCCTCGGTCGCGCACCTCTGCCGGAGTGCCGGCGACGTCGAGGCGCTCGTGCGAAGGCTCGCCCCCGACGGCGGGGTGAGCGTCAGTAGAGAACTGGTCGAACGCTTCCCTGCCCTCACATCGCATCTCGGGGAAGCGTTCCAGCTGATCCGTCCTGAAAACCCCGAGGAGGCGAGCGGTGCGGCGGTGGGCGTCACCATCGGGGAGGCGATGGTCGCCGAGACGGGGTCGATTCTCGTGGCGGAGCATCGGCTGGAGGATCGGCTGGTGGGGATGCTTTCGCCGATCCTCGTCCAGGTCGTTGCGTCTGACGCGATCCTCCCTGGGATGGACGACGTGGGGCTCCACCTCGCCGAGTTGCACGACGGCGGAGTGGGAGGCTATCACGCCCTGGTCACCGGTCCGTCGCGATCCGCAGACATCGAGCGGTCGCTCACCATTGGCGTCCAGGGCCCGTCCGAGGTTCACATCGCCATCCTGTTCGACAGCGAGGAGGACGCAGGCGGATGAAGCCATTCGAAGAGCGATACGCCGCCGCTCTGGCGGACCCCAACATTCCGACTGGGCTCCTTCCCTTCCAGCGCTCCTGGCGGGTCGGGCGGGACGAGCGCATGGCCGAACTGGAACAGATCACCGGCCGGACGTTCGACCAGCTGCGGCACGAGTTCGCGGAATACAAGGCCGAAGTGATCGCGCACTGGGATCAGTACATCGATGAATTCCGTCATCATGCGTCCCAGGCCGGTGCCGTGGTCGCGGAGGCGGAAACGCCGGAGGAGGCGTGCGGCTACGTGGCCGAGTTATGCCGTACGCATGGCGCGCCCCTCGTCATCAAGGGGAAGTCGATGGTCTCCGAGGAGATCGCCCTGAACGCGCATCTCGAGCGGGCGGGGATCCAGGCGATCGAATCGGATCTGGGCGAGTGGCTTCTGCAGCTCAGCGGGGAGCATCCGAGCCATCTCGTGATGCCGGCGATTCACAAGCGTCGCGGGCAGATCGCTGCGCTCCTCACCCGGGTGCTGGGCCGACCATTCGATCCCGATGACATCGTGGCGATGGCGCGCGCTGCCCGGACCGAGCTCAAGGAGCATTTCCTGACGGCGGGGGTCGGGCTGACCGGAGCGAACGCCCTGATCGCGTCATCGGGGACGGTGATGGTGATCTGCAACGAGGGGAACAACCGGCTGTCCGTTGCACTCCCTCCCCTGCACATCGTTACGGCAGGTCCGGAGAAGCTGGTGCCGAACTTCGTCGCGGCGATGCTGCAGGCGCGACTGCTGGCGCGGTCGGGTACGGGTCAGACACTGACGACCTATACGAACTTCATAACGGGGCCCCGGCCGGGTCAGGAGCAGCACATCCTCCTGATCGACAATGGTCGCCGGGCGATGGCCCGCGATCCTGAGATATCCTCCGCGCTCGGATGCATCCGATGCGGCGCGTGCGCCAACGTCTGTCCTCCCTATCAGGTGGTTGGGGGGCATGCGTTCGGCTACGTCTACACTGGCGCGATCGGGCTGGTAAACACGAGCTATCACCACGGGCTGGAGGCTGCCGCGGGCCCTCAATCCCTCTGCGTATCGTGCGGTGCCTGTGCGACGGTGTGCCCGGTGGAGATTCCCCTTCCCCGGCAGATCCTTCACGTGCGACGAGAGGTCGTCGAGCGGCTGCCTCAGCCCTTCCTTCGTCGGTTCGGAATGAGGCTTTTCACATCCCGACGACTGATGGGGGCTGCGGCGCGTGCCGCCGGGGTGGCGACAGCTCCCTTCCGGCGGGGTGGATCGCTTCGGGTGCCGGCGGTCACGAAGACGATTCGCGATCAGGTTCGCTGGCGTACCCCTCCGGCAATACCGGTCCAGCCCGCCCGTGCGAAATTGAAGTCCCGTAGGCCGCAACCCGTGCTGGGCCACACCGGTCTGACGGGGCGGAAGGTCTCGCTCTTCATTCAGTGTCTCACCGACCGGGCCGCTCCCGACATCGCCGTGGCGACGGTTGCCCTTCTGGAGGCGGCCGGCGCCGAAGTCCATGTGGCCGAGTCACAACATTGCTGCGGCCTTCCCGCCTTCGATTCAGGCGATTGGCCGAATGCCCGGACGATGGCGCGGCAGACGATCCGGGCGCTCGCCGGGTCGGATCTGATCGTGACCCCCGCGCCGAGCTGTGTCGTGGCGATGGCGCACGAATACGCACAGCTTTTCGAGGATGAACCCGAGACGAGGAAGGAAGCGCTCCGGCTTGGCTCGCGCGTGGTCGACCTGGTCAAGCTGCTGAACGGGGTGGCACGCCTCCCGGACGGCGTTCTCGACAACGGGGACCGGACGCCGGTGACGGTTCACCGATTCTGCCAGTCCGGGAATATGCTCGGGCAGCGGGACGAGATGGTCGAACTGATCGAGAAGCTTGCCGGAGTAACCGTTCACCCCCTCCCGGAGAATGGCGTCTGCTGCGGCTTCGGAGGAACGACGTCGATCACGGCACCCGAGGTCGCCAAGGGGATCCTGGCCCGGAAGCTCGATTGTGTGGATGTCACCGGCGCCGCCATCCTCGTCACGGACAACCCTGGATGCGTGCTTCACATGCGGGGCGGAGCCGATGCAAGTGGTCGGCAGCTTCAGGTTAAGCACATCGCGGAATACCTCGCCGGACGACTCCCTCGGTGAACGCCTAAACGTTTGGACCCCTCCGACGGTATATATAGTGGTGAGGCGAGAGCGCATCGCTCGTGCGTGCGCTCCGCCGCCTGGCTGATCGCGCCTCGGACGCGCCCCGTCGCGGATCGATCGACACCGACGCTCCGGCGCAGCCGCGTGCCGTCTGCCCTGACCCTTCGACCACATCATCCGGTTCCCCAAATGGCGAATCTCCACCGCACAAGAGACCGATCCGGCTTCACCCTGATCGAGATCCTCGTAGTTGTAGCCGTGCTGTCGATTCTCGCGGCACTCGTCGCCCCGAACATCTTCGGTCATCTCGGGACCGCCAAGGATGCAGCGGCGCGCTCACAGATGGAGATGATCGGCGCCGCGCTGGATGCCTATCGGCTCGACAACGGCCGCTACCCGACGACGGCCCAGGGACTCGAAGCGCTGCGAACCGCACCCTCGATCGAGCCGCAAGCGCGGAACTGGCGGGGGCCGTATCTCCGCAGAGAGGTTCCGAACGATCCCTGGGACTACCCGTACATCTTTGTCAGTCCGGGGGAGGCGAATCCTTCGGGATATGACCTCCTTTCATATGGCGCCGATGGTCAGCCGGGTGGCGACGGGGAGAATCTGGACATCCGGTCCTGGGAGTAGGTGATGCCGACCTTCGTCTACACGGCGGTCGATGCGGGCGGCGCCCGGAGCCGTGGTCGCCTGACGGCGGCGACGGAGGCTGCGGTCACCCGTGACCTGGAGTCACGGGGACTGCTCGCTATCGATATTCGTGTGGCGGAGGCACCGCGTGAGGGGAAGCGCTTCGGGAACCGGCGAAAGGCGGTCCTCGAGTTCACTCAGGGGATGGCGGCGCTCCTCCCTGCGGGGATGCCGCTCGCCCGGGCGCTGACCGTAGCCACGGCGACGGCGCCTGCCAGTATCCGTCCCAATCTCACCCGCGTCCGGGAACGTGTCGAGCGGGGCGAAGAGATGGCGCGGGCACTCGCGGAGGAACCGGCGGTCTTCGATCCTCTCTACGTAGGGGTGGTGCAAGCCGGGGAGCGGGGCGGCTCGCTAGGAGCGGCCTTCGACCGATTGGGTGAGCATCTGGAGCGGGAGGACAAGCTCCGCTCGAAACTTCTCTCGATGTCGATTTATCCGGCGATGCTGGTCGTCGTCGGGTTCATCTCGGTGCTGGTTCTCCTGCTCTTCGTCCTCCCGCGCTTCGCGGACCTTCTTACGGGATCGGGCGCACCCCTTCCTGCGACGACGGCGTTCGTCCTCGGTGTTTCCGGTGGGCTGCGGGAGAACTGGCAGCTGCTCGCGCTCGCTGGGGTCGGTCTCGCCGTGCTGCTCGGCTGGATGCGGAGCACTCCCGCGGGGAAGCGCTTCTTCGCGCACCTCCTCGCGACCCTGCCACTCGTTGGCGGACCGAGAAGGCAGGTGCTCGCCGCGCGTTTCGCCCGGATGACGGGCGAGCTCCTTTCCGGCGGGGCTCCCCTCCTTGCATCACTGCGGGTCACGCAGGAATGCATCGAGGACCCGCTCGCACGAGACGTCACCGGTGCGATCTGGACGCGGGTCCGGGAGGGCTCTCCCCTGCATGTGGCGATCGCCGAACACTCGCTCTTCTCTTCCGAGCTGGTTCAGCTCGTGGCGCTCGGAGAAGAGGCCGGCAGACTTTCGGAGTTCCTGTTGAAGGCGGCGGACTTCCTGGAGAAGCGTACCGAGCGCACGCTGGAGCGGCTGGTCGCCCTCGTGGAGCCGACGATGATCGTTGCCTTCGGCGGAATCATCGCGCTCGTCGCACTTTCGCTGCTCCAGGCGATCTACGGCGTCAACGCGGGGGCGTTGTGAGCGGGGCGGTTCCGGGTAGCGCGAGGCGTGCGCAGGTGACCTTCGGTCTGCGAACGGCAGAGCTGGCTGGAGGGAGGGACACTGCTCCGCGAGCCCGGAAGTGCAGGAGGATTGCGGGCTTCACACTGATCGAGGTGATCGTCACCCTGGTCATTCTGGCGGTGATAGCCGCTCTCGCGATCCCTGCTTTTCTGCGGGACCCCGTCATCGCTGATATGGATGATGCACAGGGCCGGCTGGAGGTGCTCTTCCGGATGGCGCGCGATTCGGCAGTCCGATCGGCGATTCCGGTCACCGTCGCCTTCGATTCGGCCACCGGCTTCGCATGGCTCGATGTTCCTCAGGGCACGGGGGCGGCGGGATCGGTGGCCGGGTACGCGTCGGGCTCGCAGACGGGGGAGATCGCATTACGCGCCGGTGGAACCTTCGGAGGAGGGTCCACACTCGGCCGGGCCGGTGCGGTAACCGGCGCAACTTCCATTGGGGAGTCGCTTGGCTTCCGTCCCGGTATTTCGCTCGAGATGTTCCGGGCACGCGCCCTTTTCACCTTCTCCCCCGACGGGACTGTCCAGGGCGACTCGATCGTCCTTCGGGGTCCGTATGGGGAGATTCGTCACATCACCCTCGACCCGTGGACCGGACATGTGCGGTCCCATTAGCGCCGCGGGTCGCGATCGGCAGGGCTTCCTGCTGCTCGAAGCGCTGATCGGACTGGCGATCATCGGCGCGGTGGCGGTGGCGTTGCTCACCGCGACCGCCGCGCAGGTACGCGCTGCGAGCAAGGCGTCCTCTCTCCTCACCGCAGGCGCCCTCGCGCAGGACCGCCTCGCCGCGCTCCAACTGCTGAACTATCAGGCGCTGGCCAGCCCTCCCGACTCGTTGCTGAGGGGGACCTTCCCTGCCCCCTTCGATGAGTACGCGTGGGTGGCATCGGTCGAGCCGGTAGATGGCGAGTACGATCTGTTCGCCGCAAGAGTGGAAATCGTGGGGCGCGGCGAGCGCTATCCGCTGGAGACGCTGATACATCGGAGCTCCGCGATCGTGTCGGGCGGTATTGGTGGGGGTGGTGGCCCAGGTGGTGGCCCAGGTGGTGGCCCAGGCGGCGGCCCAGGCGGCGGCAACTTCGGTGGAAACTTCGGCGGTGCGCAATGACTTCCCCATCTTCCTCAGCGGCCCGGGGAGGCTTCACCCTTATCGAGGTTGTCGTCGGGCTGGCGGTGGGCGCCATCGTCCTGCTGATCGGTTTCACCGCGCTGGCCACGGTTCAGGATCGGTCGGATCACATCGCGACGAGCGGGAACCGCGCACTCGAGGGCGCCGCATCCCGCGCTGCGATCATCGAATGGCTTTCGGCGGCGGGGCTGCGCTCCTCGGAGCTCAGCATCGAGTTCTCCGGGTCCGACGCCAGGGAACTCGGTCTGCCCGCGGACGAGCTCACCTTCCCGACCCGTGCAGCCACGCCGCAGCGGGTTCCTGTGACCGGCGTGCGGCTCTTCATCGACGCCGATCCGCTTACGCGGGAGCGTGGACTCGTTGCGCATTTCACAGGAACGTTGGGAGGGCCGACGACGACGATGGAGCTTGCGCCCCAGGCCACGAATCTCTTCATCCGCTATCTCCCTGTTTCAGATGTCGATGTCGAGTGGCAGGAAGGATGGACGGCACAGGGGCAGCTTCCACGCGCTGTGGAGATCGTCCTCGCAGACAATCCCATCGATCCCCTGCCGGCACTCCTGAAGATGCCGATCCGGGTCCCTCTGGCGACGCTCCGCTGATGGAGCCCCGGCTGATGAAGCGCTTCCTGAGGTGCGCAGCGCCCGCTCGTCGGGTGGAAAGGCAAAGCTCCCGGTCGAGCGGTCCAGGGCGCCTGGATGCGCAGGGTGGCTTCATCCTCATCGCAGTCCTGTGGCTGCTTGTCGCGCTCGGCGCCGTCGGTCTCAACGCAGCGATGGGCTTCCGCACCGAACGCCTCGCCGCGGCCAATCTGCTGGACGAGGCGCGCGGCCGTGAAGTCGCGAATGCCGGGGCCGAATATGCCCGGGCGCGCCTCGTAGGGGCGACGCTGGACCGGGCGGAAGAGCTTCGCGCGGAAAGCCGTGCCCAGCAGGCGCGTACCCGCTCCCGCACGCAGAGCGTGGAGTCGCTCTTCCGTAACGCGAGCCCCGTCGACGACGTCTGGCGCGACCCACAGGAGCTGGTCATCGCGGAGAAGACTCTGGGCGACGCGAGCTTCTCGCTGCGGCTGCGGGATACGGGGGCGGCGTTCGATCTGAATACAGCGGACGAGGAGATGCTGCGCGGCTTCTTCTCCCTCGGCCTGAGCCTCGACTACGCGCTCGCCGACCGCATCACGCAGGCGATTCTCGACTGGCGCGATGAGGACGATCTACCCCGTCTCGGCGGGGGCGAACGCGAGGAGTATCTGCGGGCGGGCGCCGCGATCCTGCCCGCCAACAGACCCTTCGCGACCATCGATGAACTACGGCATGTGCTTGGTGTCACACCCGAGATCTTCGCCGCCGCCCGGCCTCATCTGATTCTCATCAGTTCGGGCCGGATCAATGTGAATGCGGCACCGGAGGCGGTGCTGATGGGACTTCCTGGCATGACGGAGACCGCCGCTCGAGAGATCGTGCAGATGCGCGCTGCCGGGACCTTTCCCGACAATACCAACGCGCTCCTCGCATCACTCTCGGCGGCATCATCGGTTCCGCTGCAGGCGGCTGGGCGCCGTTTCTCGCAGAGGGTCTCCTTCCGCACGTCAGAGGTCGAGATCGTGTCGGAAGGCCGGGTGCACGGAAGCCCGGTCGGCTCCACCCTTCGCGTCATCCTCACCCGCACCGACGACGGCGCGGCGGTCCTCGCACGGGAATACGAATAGTGGCGTCTCTACGATTGAATATCGCCGTAGGATCGGACGGCCTGACCATCCTCTCGCCAGGGGAGGCCGCGCCGCGCTTTCTTGCTGGCGTCGTGGATCCGTCGGCGGAGGGCTCGGCCGTTCTCGCTCGCCTCTTCGATACGCTCGAGGAGGATCTGTTCTCCGGCGATGGTCATCGACCGGGCGATTCCGTTCTCCTTCGAATCGCGCTTCTCCCTCCCCTCTGTGACGTCCGGCTCCTCGACCTCCCCGGCCTTCGGGACGACGAGATCGAGAGGGTTGTCCGCCGTGACTCCGGCAGACACTTCCTGACCGGTGGCAGAAGTGTGACCGTCGGTGGTGTACGGATGGAGCCAGGCGGAGCGACAAAGGCGGGGACGGCGCCGGTTCTGGCGGCAGCCGCGCCCTCCGCCCTGCTCGACACGCTGGAGTCCGCTGCGGGTTCGCGAGGCTGGGAGATCGATCGGATCGTTCCCGCGCACGCTTCCTGGTGGGATGCACTGGAGACCGCCCGTGCCCCGGGTGCGCGCAAGAAGATTGACCGTGCACGACGCATGGTTGTAGCGTCCCTCTATGGCACGCTACATCTCATGATGATGGAAGAAGATGGAAGCGGTAGCCTGAGAAGAATTCCAGCATCGGAAGAGGACGAACTCCGGAAACTGATCTCCGGCGCGGCGGGCGTCGCTCTCCTCCTCGCCCCCGCCGAGCAGCGGGAAGGACTTTCGGCGATTTTCCATTCCGCGGGATGGGTGGTTGCGCAGACCAGGATGCCGCTCGATGCGCGCGAGGAGGCGGCGCGCGGGGCTGACGAGGCTCTTCCGGAACTCATCCCTCCTTTCATCGCCCGGAAACGAACGAGTCGGGAGCGGGGTTTCACATCGAGGGCTCTTGTCGCGGCCGCCCTCCTGCTGATCGTCGCTGCAGGGATCTACTACTGGGGCGCCGCTCGAGCCTACGCATCCGTGCGTGCGGAGCGTGACGAGATTCGTGCCGAGGTGCAGCCCGCCCTGGCCGCCCGTGACTCGCTCGATCGGCTCCTGGCTCGGATCGAGGAGATGACGGCGCTCGGCGGAACAAGCGGTTGGACGGCTTTCATTGTAGAGCTTTCTGTAATGCTGCCGCCCGAGACACACCTTCAGTCGTTACGAGCTGTCGGGGACACTGTAGTGATCGAAGGTGCCGGCGGACGCGCAGGTGAGGCGCTCGAGGCCCTGAGGGCAACCCCTCTCCTTCGCGACGTCCAGCTCGAGGGCCCGATCATGCGGGAACTCGAAGGTGGGACGACGGCACGGGAGCGGTTCACGGTCAGCGCGATTCGGGTTCCTGAGGCGACGCGCGGGGGGCGCGCTCTGATGCAGTCAGCACCCATTCCCGCGCCTGACGCACGATGAGACGACGATCGGCGGGAGGGATCCGGTCCTGGTTCGAGGGACTTTCAGAGCGCGACAGACGAGCGTTGGCGCTGGGTGGGGCGATTGTCCTGCCGGTTATGCTCTGGCTGGGCGTTGCGCGTCCCTATCTGAGCTCACTCCAGGATCTCAGAGATCGAACCGCTTCCGAGCAGATCCTTCTGGAGCGGGAGCGTCAGGTCATGGCGGACTCGGCTTATGCGGGGGAACTGGCCGCCGCCGCGAGCGCACTGGGTGAGTGGGAAGGGCGGCTCATCCGCTCGCCGAACAGCGCGCTCGCGGAAGCGCAGGTGAGCACGGTGCTCGAAGGCATCGGGCGGCAGAGTCGGGTTCTGCTGCAGGAGGTCCGGGCGATCCCGGCGCCGCCGGGGGCGACGCCCCTTCCCGAAGGTCTTCAGTCGCTCCGCATGAGCGTCAGCGGTGAGGGTGACTTCGAGGGGGTGCTGAGCTTTCTCCGCGGGATCGAAGCAGAGCGGCTTCTTCTTCAGGTCACCGGTGTATCGGTGGATCGGAGAGGGCCCCAGGCCGGTGGTTCCGCAGCAGGAGGCGGCGGACCGGCAGCGTTGTCCTTCGTGGTCATCATTGAAGTTTATGCACCGGCGGACGAGGAGTCCGGCGGTTCGTCCGCGGATCTGCTCTGAACGTAGAGCACCCGACCACCTCGGGAGGCGAATCATGAAGCGAAGTCAAGGCTACGGATCACTACTCGGCGCCGGCGCGCTCGGCGGGGCGGCGATCGTCCTGGGCGTGGCCACCCTGAGCGCGATCTCGGGCGACACGACCGGACGGGAGGCGCCGGGCCCATCGACTGCCGGTACGGTTCCATCCGAGATCTCGGCGGACCCATCGATGCGTACTCTCGAAACCCTGCCTGTCGAGAGATCCGCTCCCGTCCAATGGGAAGATGTTCAGCTCGCCACCGAGCTGGCGCCCTTCGAGGAAGACCGCTTCTGGACCGGAGAGCGCTATCGGTTGCCCGGCGAGCAGGTCGTCTTCCAGCCCGTCGAAGGGCCTCCGCAGCGTGAACTCGAACCGCCACCGGCTTTCGAGGTTCTCGGAACGGCGACCTCAGGCGGTAGCGGGCTGGCGGTCATCCGGGTCGGTAATGGAACGCCGATGCTCGTCGCGACGGGCCAGCGAATCGAGGGGTACGAAGTCGCCTCTATCGATGGCGGCCGTGTGACGATGCGCAACGCCGACAGGGCGCTGAGCCTCAGCGTTGCTTCGGCTTCCCCCACGGGCCCGGTCGTTGAGCGGAATACCCGCGGCCAGAATCGGAATCAGGGGAACGCAAGGAATCGAGACGCGAACAGTCGCACCACACCCGCGCAGCCGACCGCGCCGACGGCGGCTGTCCTCGAGCGGCTCGGGCAGACGATGGGTCCCGGGACGCGGATTCAGATGAACGGGAATGAAGTCTCCATCACCGGTCCGAATGGGCAGCTCCTCCGGATAGAACGGCCTGTGGGCGCGGCACCGGCCGAAGGACAGGCTCAGTTCAGGTGGGAGGCTGCCGGGATCGAGATGCAGCCACAGGCAGCCCCACGAGGACGGTAAGGATACAACAGTCGGCCGGTACCTTCGGTTCAGCTCGTTCCGGACGGCGGAGTTGATGACTGGAGGTACAGGGCCTC
>CAYRLB010000034.1:6124-10974 GCA_964424945.1 uncultured Gemmatimonas sp. | reverse complement strand
CTTCGGTTCAGCTCGTTCCGGACGGCGGAGTTGATGACTGGAGGTACAGGGCCTCGCATACTCGGATCGTTCTCACACGAGCCTCTGATCCGGACTGACCGAACCTGAGCCGTTCGGCATGCGATCAACTCGCTGGCCGTCGCTCGTGCTTTCCCCTTTTCAGACGACACGCCATTCGGTGGCAGCGTGATACCCCCTGTCGCCGGAAGCGCGGTGTTGTGCCCGACTAAATTGAACCAGATCACGATGCCAATACGCCAGCGGGTTCAGAGCAGCTCTGACATTCCCGGTCTGATCGCCGATGTCCGGTCGCTGGTGGCCCGGTCTTTCGCATTCGCCGCTCTTCTGGGGATGTTCGCCGGCGGCGTCGAGCTGTCGGCACAGCCTGGTCCCGGTGGCGGTCCGGGAGGGGTGGGCCCGGGCGGTCCGGGGGGTGGCATCGTCCCCGCCGGCGCTGGCGCGGTCCAGCTCGACTTCCAGGATCTCGATCTGGCTTACGTGATGTCGACCCTCGCGCAGATGGCAGGGTTGAACCTCATGTACCACGACCTGCCCTCGAAGCCGATCACCCTGCGCACGGTACAGCCAGTTCCCCGCGCGGATATTCCGAACCTGATCCGGAGCATCGCTGCGGCAAATGGCATCGCCATCGAAGAGGATGTGGGATTCCTTCGCCTGATCGGCGCCGGCCAGGCGAGCGAGCCCGACAACCGGCAGCTTTTCATCTACAGGCTCCGGCACGTTCGAGCCGCGAATCTCGGTGGAACGCTGCAGGCCCTTTTTGGCGGGGCGCTTCCGCAATCGTCGGGGTCTGGCCTTCCTCCCACCCTCTCGCAGCAGCTCCAGACACTGCAGGCGGGGCCTCAGGTTCAGCAGATTCCACAGGGCATCGTCATCGGACAGGCCGGCTCACTGCAGGGCAATGTCCTGATCGTGCCCGACGAAGTCACCAATTCCCTGCTCATACGGGCGACGCCCACCGACTGGGGAATCATCGAGCAGGCAGTCCAGGCGCTGGATCTGCGGCCGCTGCAGGTCGTCATCGAAGTTGTCATCGCTGAAGTCCGCCACACGAATGACCTCGATGTCGGCGTATCGTTCGAGGGATCACGGATCCGTAGCGGTGACGAGGTATCGATCGAGCTTCCACCGAGCTCCACCACCCCCGCCGACGCGCTGTCGGTGACGGGGATCCGTTTCGGCAGCGTCGATATGCAGGCGACGCTCACGGCGCTGTCCGCAAGCGGCCGGGTGCGCATCCTCTCCCGACCGGTCATCCTGGCGCAGAACAACCAGCAGGCTCGGATTCTCGTCGGTACGCAGCAGCCCTTCATCCAGCTTTCGCAGATGCTGCCGAGCGACCCCACAGGTTCAAGGGCGGAGGTGGTGCAGTATCGTGAGGTCGGAACGGTGCTGACGATCCTGCCGACAATCAATGAGGATGGCTACGTCAATCTCGCTGTCGCGCAGGAGGTGAGCAGCGCCACCACCGAGACGCAGTTCGGCGCCCCCATCATCAGCACGCGGGAAGCGGAAACACAGCTTCTCGCGCGCAACGGGCAGACGGTTGTTCTGGGCGGCCTCGTCGATCAGCAGGTCAACCGGATCCGCCAGGGAATTCCCCTGCTGAAGGACATCCCCATCCTCGGATATCTCTTCGGTACGACCCGGGAGGAGCGGGGCAACAGTGAGCTCTTCCTCTTCCTGACGCCGTACATCGTTGCGACCGATGAAGATGCGGACCTCCTTCGCACGCACATCGAAGGGGAGCGCGAACTTCTCGAACCGTTCGTTCCGATCATTCCGGTCACGCCCCCTGTCGGGGCGCCGGATGGAGCCGGGCCAGGCAGCTTGCAGCCCATCCCGGTCGATCCGATGGCGCCGGCGGGTAGTCCGCCCCCGATCGAGATCATCGTTCCGGCAGCGCCATGAATCCCCCCGATCTCGACGGATTGGAGCCCTTCTCGGCGCTCCTTACGGAAGACTATCTCGAGTACAACGGCGTGCTACCGCTTGCCGTCACGGATGGTCGTCTGAAGGTCGCCACCTGGCGTGATGAGGTGAATCCGCAGGCGATCGACGATCTGCGGCTGCTCGCTGGTGCGCCCGTTGAGCTCGTCAATCTGCCCGAGGAGGAAGTTCGAGCGGCCATCCGCCGCGTCTACGCGGCCGGTTCGCTCACGGCGGAAGATCTCATCGCGAACCTCTCCGATGACCCGTTCACCGGCGAGGGCGATGGCGACGCGGCCCTCGATGACCTTGTGGCGCTCGCGAATGAGGCGCCGGTCGTCAAGCTGGTCAATCTGCTCCTCCTCGAGGCTCTGGAGGCGCGGGCGTCGGACGTCCATCTCGAAACGTATGTGGGAGGGCTTCGAGTCCGGTACCGGGTGGACGGAGTCCTACAGGATGCCGCTGCCCCGCCCCGCCGCCTCGCCGCCGCGGTCGTCAGCCGGCTGAAGATCATGGCCGAGCTGGACATCGCCGAGCGGCGGGTGCCGCAGGACGGCCGGATCCGGCTCCGGATGAAGGATCGTCAGGTTGACGTCCGCGTATCGACCCTGCCGACGCTTCACGGAGAGAGCGTCGTGCTCCGGCTGCTCGACAAGGAGGTCGGGCGCATCGGGCTCGAAGGCATGGGGATGTCCGAGGAAACGCTTGGGAAGCTCCTCGAGGTGGTTTCGAGGCCGCATGGCATCGTCCTCTCGACCGGACCCACGGGCTCGGGGAAGACGACGACGCTTTACGCCGCGATCGACAGGATCCGAACCGGGCGCGAGAAGATCGTGACGGTTGAAGACCCGGTTGAGTATGAACTTGCCGGGGTGCCGCAGGTGCCGGTGAACGCGAAGGTCGGGCTGACATTCGCGTCGGCCCTGCGCGCGATTCTTCGGCAGGATCCCGACATCATGCTCGTCGGCGAGATCCGGGACCACGATACGGCGGACATCGCGACGCATGCGGCGCTCACGGGCCATCTCGTGCTTTCGACGCTGCACACGAATGACGCGGCGACGGCGCTGATCCGGCTGGTCGATCTGGGGGTGGAGCGCTACCTCGTCGCCAGTACCGTCGAAGCAGTGCTGGCCCAGAGGCTCGTTCGACGAATCTGCTCCTCCTGCGCCCAGCCGTACTCCCTGACCATCGAGGAACGGCTCGCCCTGAGCATCCCCCCGGACGAGCCGATTGCCGCGAAGAAGGGTGCCGGCTGCCCCGACTGCCGCGGCACCGGTTATCTCGGCAGAACCGGAATCTTCGAGCTGCTCGTGATGGACGACGAACTGCGGGCGGCGCTCGACGAGGATGCCGGCGCGGGTCCGCTGACCCGTATGGCCAGGAAGAAGGGGATGAAACTCCTCTACGAAGATGGCGTCCGTCTCATCCGCGAGGGGCGAACGACGGCGGAAGAAGTGCTGCGTGTCGCGCGCGGTTGATCCCGATGAAGCAAATAGCCGGCGGCCCCACATGACCCGCGGCTACTACGATATGTACGGCGGATCTGAACTCAAACGCCTCGGCGACGTTGGATTCTGTCCGTACTTGCCGGCGGACCGTTCGCTGACGGTTCGCTTCCATTCATCTCAGCCCCGAAACCACCATGTTCCAGAAAGTCCGCTCCCTGATCATCGCCGCGGCGGTTGCAGTCGCCCTGGTCCCATCGTTCGCGACGGAGTCGGCCGCCCAGGAGGCTGCAATCGATCCGGCCTGGGCGCAGCAGTTCCACGGAAGCTGGCAGTTCACGATGGAAGGCCCCGGCGGAGCACAGCCCTCGACCCTCACGGTCGCTCCCGCCGAGGGCGGGGTGACGGTTCAGGTCTCCTCGCAGGGTGGTATGCCCGCACCGCAGTTCAGCAGGGCCAGCCGCAAGGACGATACTCTCGTCGCGAACTTCAACCTTGCATTTGAGGGCATGGAGTTCCCGCTCACGATCAACCTGACGCGGGACGGCGAGGGAATGAACGCCCAGTGGGTGTTCGGTGATGGAGAGTTCCAGATGGAAGCGAAGGGCACCCGCCAGTAGGAAGGTACCCTGGTGGGGGCTGTTCAGAGGGTCCTACAGGTTCGAGCGGCAATGGGAAAGGCGGGGTTCATTGAACCTCGCCTTTCTCTAATGTTCCGGCTCAGGCTCCCAGCAGCTTCGCCGCCTGGGCGTAGTTGTGCGCCTGATAAAGGGTGTATCCCCCGAATCCAATGAAGAACACGCCAACCAGGATGAACAGGAGCGGCAAACCCACGGCCACCATGAGGCCGCCCATGACATATCCCGGCATCGCGGGGATGGCGTACACTGCCCGAGTCCGGTCGTTGCGGAGCGCCAGCGCCTGGAAGGTGCCATTCCTGACACGGCCGGCCAGTGTGACCATCTCACCATCCTGCACATCCGGAAAGTCGGGCAGCTTGATCTGAACCGAGCGATCATCCACCCGGAAGGCAAGCGCGTGACCTGAGCGGATAGTCCCGCCATTCCTGCCGACGTGTCCTTCGGAGACGGCACCGTGACGGATGCCGGAAGCAACGCCGGAAATGGTAGTCAGCGACAAGGGGTTTCCTTTCTGAAGATGTAGGGAGTGGGTGGTGGAAGTGCGGTTCCGCGTTCCGGTCGAGCCAGCTGCTTCCCTTCCGCGACGCTTTCTGGCGAAAATTCGAGGTGGATGCCGGTGGAGAATCCAGGAAGAAAGCCTGTCCCGAGCCCTGCAACCTCTAATTCGAGGAAGCCTCAAATCGTGCAGGCGAGGGGAAGACCTCGATCGCTGACGATCCGTTCCCCGGGTTCGTCAGGCCTCTGCATGCCTGCATCCGGGGGATTCGGCCTATATGTGGTTTGATTTTGTTCGACGCAATGCTTTTGTGCG
>CAYRLB010000034.1:3756-6024 GCA_964424945.1 uncultured Gemmatimonas sp. | reverse complement strand
GGGACTTCGAGGCGGAAGAGGCTTCCCTCCCCCGGCGTCGACGTGACGGTCAGCGAGCCGCCCAGCAGTTCCGCGAGGCGACGTGAAATCGGAAGGCCGAGGCCCGTGCCGGGGTCGTCCGGCGATTCATCGAGCTGAACGAACTCCTCGAAGATCCGCTCAAGATCCTCCTCCTGGATGCCGGGGCCATGGTCCCTGACGTCCAGAATCAGTCCATCGTCCTCCCCGCGTACGCACGACACTTCGACCGGGTTCCCCGCGCCGAACTTGATCGCGTTGGAGAGCAGGTTGAGAGCGATCTGCCGAATTTTGCGGGGGTCGGTGACCATCGACCAGGTCGGCTCGCTCGAGTCGAAGCTCAGCTCCACCGAGTGCGACTCCGCGAAGGGGGCGACGGTGACGAAAAGATCCCGGACGAGCATGGGGAACTCGACGGACTCGAACTGCAGCTCCAGCTTTCCCGCCTCGATCTTCGAGAGGTCGAGAATGTCGTTGACGAGCTCCAGCAGGTGCGTCCCGGCGAGATTCGTCCGGCGGATGCTGGAAACCTGCTTCTCGTTCAGAGGACCGTAGATGTTGTCGAGAAGAAGGGCCGTGTACCCGAGAATCGCGTTGATCGGGGTGCGCAGCTCGTGGCTCATTGACGCGTAGAAGCGACTTCGCGCCCCCATCGCCCTCTCGAGCTCCGCGGTACGGTCGCTAAGCTCCTCGTTCAGCGTGCGGAGCTCCTCCATCGTGTTCTCGAGAGACTCCTTCTGCGTGCGGAGCTGCTCCTCCGCTTCGCGCCGCGCCGATATATCACGGATGATGAGAGTGGCGATCCGGCCTTCCTGCAGCTGAAGCGTGGATGCCGTGTATTCGACCGGGAATGTCTCACCATCTGTCCGGCGGCCTACCGCCTCGATTGTGGTCGATATCCTTCCTTCGCCCGCTTCGGCCTTTCCATTCTCCGGCTTCGGCTCGTCGACCGATGCGCCGGGCAGGCCGCCACTCCCCGGCAGATGGATGAACCGATCGATGGTCTCCCCGATCGCCTCGGCCCGCGGAACGCCGAAGGTCTGCTCGGCGGCGGCGTTGAAGAGGGTGATGCGCTGATCATCGGAGAGGGTGATGATCGAATCGGTCGCCGAGTCCACGATCTGGGCGTATTTCGCCTCCGACTCCAGTAGCCGCGTCCGGTGGAGCAGCTCGATCTCACGACGTTCGCTCTTGCGCAGCAGCTCGTTCTGCTCCCGGATCTGCTGGCCCTTGGCATACAGATCGACGAAAACAGAGACTTTGGAACGCAGAATTTCCGGATTGAAGGGCTTGAAGATGTAATCGACGGCGCCAGCGGAGTAGCCCTCGAAAACATACTCCTCTTCCTTGCTGATCGCGGTGAGAAAGATGATCGGAGTGTGACGTGATCGTTCCCGTGCCTTGATGATGGATGCCGTCTCGAAGCCGTTCATCCCCGGCATCTGGACGTCGAGCAGGATCACCGCGAAGTCTCTGCGTAGAAGAGAGCGTAGCGCCTCTTCGCCCGACAGGGCTCGCACGAGAGTATGACCGAGCGGCTGGAGCACGGCCTCGAGCGCGACGAGATTCTCGACGCGGTCATCGACCATCAGGATGGAAGCGGCCCTTCGATGCTCCTTCATCTGCGTACCGAAACGGAGGTGCCGGTCAGCTGGCAGAGACGCCGCGCCACCGACTGGCGGGTCACCAGTTCCGCCTCGGGAACGAGCCTGAGCGCTTCGGTCGGCATGATCGGAACCTCGGCATCGACCGGATCCTGCACAAGGGCAAGTCCTCCGCGGTCCGCCAGGTAGCGAAGGCCCCGCGCGCCGTCGCGGTTCGCGCCGGTCATCACCAGACCGATCGCCCGCGCGCCGTAAGAGTCGGCGACACTCTCGAACGCCACATCGATTGAAGGTCGACTGTAGAACTCCGGGGCGTCTGTGGATAGCGCGACATGCCCATCATCGACGAACAGATGGTAGTCCGCGGGCGCCAGATAGACATGCCCGACATCGATTCGATCCTTGTCCGCAGCTTCGTGTACGGGCACGTGAGAGCACCTCTCGAGAATTTCACAGAGCGCAAAGGAATCCTTGCTGCGGTGCTGTACGACGATCATGGCAAAACCGATGGCAGCCGGCAGATCCTGCAGAAGCGCACATACCGCGTCCATTCCTCCAGCCGAAACGCCGACGATCACAATGTCGCGCGACACTACATCACCTTCCGGTAGATCTTTTCCCTCGCATCCAGCTCCTCGAAGCGATC
>CAYRLB010000034.1:0-3656 GCA_964424945.1 uncultured Gemmatimonas sp. | reverse complement strand
TACGCGGCGGTGTAATACTCGGAAAATGCACGTTTCCCCCCCGCCCGGATGTAGTTCTGCGTGTACTCCTGCATCTTGTCGAGGGGAAAGATGCCCGAGCGTGCCTGCTGCAGAACTGTGTCGTTGATGTCCGTCGCGTAGAGTCGCACCCGGTCATAGAGCCCTTCCTCCATAAAGAGGATGGCCATCGAGTACACCTCCTCACCGGTCGAACATCCCGCCATCCACACACGGATGAAGGGGTAGGTGCGCAGCAGCGGAATCACCTGGTTCCTGAACACCAGATAGAAGCCCGGGTCGCGGAACATCGCCGTGACGTTGATGGAGAGCGTGAGAAGAAGCCGCTCCATCGCTTCCGGGCTGTGAAGCACACGCTCCTGAAGGGCGCTGATCGTCGGCAGGCCTTCCGCCTGAAGTCGCTTCCAGACGCGCCGCCGCAGCGATGCGTACGCGTACGATCGGAAGTCGAACCCGTAGTGGCGGTACACCGCCTCCAGCAGCATGTCGATCTCGATTCGCTCGAGTTCCGGCGAATAATGCGCCGGACCCGGGTTGATTGTGTTGTCCGCCACGATTCGTCAGGAGTAAAGCCAGACCCTCATCAGCGATACCAGCTGCTCGGTGTCGACGGGTTTGGTGATGTAGTCAGAGGCGCCCGCCGCTAGGGTTTTCTCCCGATCTCCCTTCATTGCCTTTGCAGTCACCGCGATAATCGGCAGCGTCCGGTGCTCTTCCATCTCCCGGATCGCCCGGGTGGTCTCGTATCCGTCCATCTCGGGCATCATCACATCCATCAGGACGAGCGAGATGTCAGGGTTGTCCCTGAGCACTTCCAGCGCCTGCCGACCATTCTCCGCGAAGACGGTGATCATTCCGTAGCTCTCCAGTACGCTCGTCAGCGAGAAGATGTTACGGACATCATCGTCCACGATCATCACCTTCTTGCCCTGGAAGACAGCGTCCGCGTTGTGCAGCCGCTCCAGCATGGTGCGCTTCTGCTGCGGAAGTCGCGATTCGAGACGATGCAGGAAGAGCGCGGTTTCGTCGAGCAGTCGTTCGGGGGATTTCACATCCTTGACGATGATGGTCTCGGCGAACCGGCGAAGCTCCGTTTCCTCCGCAGGCAGGAGATCCTTCCCGGTATAGACGATGATGGGAAGCTCCTGTACCTCCGGATCGTTCTTGATCATCTCAAGGAGTGTGAACCCGCTCATGTCCGCCAGCCCGAGGTCGAGAACCATGCAGTCGAAGCGGCGTTGACTGATCAGCTCGAGCGCTTCTTCAGCGGTGGCAACGGCGGTGACGTTCACATCCTCCTCGCCTCCGACAAGCTCGATGATGCTGTTGCGCTGCGTTTCGTCATCTTCCACGACGAGAAGGTTCCGGACGGGCTCATCGATGAAGCGCGCGATGCCTTCGAAAGCGGCATCCAGTGCCTCCTTGCTGACCGGCTTCTCCAGATAGGAGAGGGCGCCCTGCTGAAGCCCACGCTGACGGCTCTGCGATCCGGTTACCACATGGACTGGTATGTGGCGAGTGGAGGGCCGGTGCTTCAGCCGGTCCAGAACGGTCCATCCATCGATGCCAGGCAGGTCGATGTCGAGAGTGATGGCGTCCGGCGAATATTCCTCGGCGAGTTCGAGGCCCGTCTCTCCGTCGCCCGCCACAAGACCCCTGAAACCATTCTCGCGCGCCAGATCGAGCAGGATCTGCGCGAACGTCGTGTCATTCTCGATAATGAGGACGACCCGATCGCCATCCTCCACCACGGAGCGGTCGTCGTGCAGCGTGGTGCCGCTGGGCGACGGGCGCTCGCGATCCTCCTGGGGGCTCGGCATTTCCGACGCGTCATGGTGGCGGCGCGGGCGCGGCCGGGGTCTGGCCGCTGGAGGAGCCGCGGCCCGGATCTCTTCGGCGTCTGCAGCTGAGTCCACATACTCGGCGACGTGCTTCTCAGGAAGGAAGAGGGTGAAGGTGCTCCCGACCCCCTCTTTGCTCTCGACCCGGATTTCCCCGCCGAGCAGCCGCGCGATCTCGCGGGAAATCGAGAGCCCGAGGCCGGTCCCCCCATACTGGCGGTTGGTGCTGCCGTCGGCCTGCTGGAACGCCTCGAAGATAAGCCGCTGCTTGTCCTTCTGGATTCCGATCCCGGTGTCGGATACGGCGAAGGCGATCACACGCTCTGCATTGTTGAGCGTCTCCGACCCGAAGCGTCGGCTCTTATCTGCCGTTCGGATGGTGAGCTCGACCTTCCCCTCCCGGGTGAACTTCAGCGCATTGGAGAGAAGATTCTTCAGCACCTGCTGCAGGCGGTGCGAGTCGGTGACGATTGTTTCAGGGAGCGTCGCGTCAACCTCGACATTGAAGTCGAGATTCTTGTCGTCGGCGAGCGGTTCGAAGCTTCGGCGAACGAATTCCTTCACATCGGCGATGAGGACCTCGCCCGTCTGGATCTCCATCTTGCCCGCCTCGATCTTGGACAGATCGAGGACGTCGTCGATGAGGGTCAGCAGGTCGCTGCCTGCGCTATGAATCGTCTGCGCGTACTCGACCTGCTTCTCGCTGAGATTCGCCTCCTTGTTCTCCGACAGAAGTCGCGCGAGGATGAGCAGCGAGTTCAGCGGTGTGCGCAGTTCATGGCTCATGTTCGCCAGGAACTCGCTCTTGTACTTCGAGGAAAGGGCGAGCTGCTCCGCCTTCTCCTCCAGTGAGAGGCGGGCGCTCTCTACCTCGGCGTTCTTCTGCTCGACCTTCTTGTTCTGCTCCGCGAGCAGTGAAGCCTTCTCCTCCAGCTCCTCGTTGACCTGCTGGAGCTCCTCCTGCTGTTCCTTCAGCGCCTCCTCCGACGCGCGTAGGCTGTTCGCCTGCGCTTCGAGTTCGGCGTTGGTGAGCCGCAGCTCCTCCTGCTGCGTCTGCAGCTCCTGGGACTGGCTCTGGAGCTCCTGCGTGAGCTTCTGCGACTGCAGAAGCAGCTCCTCCGTTCGCATGTTCGCCTGGATCATGTTCAGGACGACGCCGATCGTCTCGGAGAGCTGATCCAGAAAGAGCTGGTGGATCTGATTGAAGGGGAGGAAGGAGGCCAGCTCCACGACCGCCTTCACCTCGCCCTCGAAGAGGATCGGCAGAACGATGATGTTCCGCGGCGGGGCTTCACCCAAGCCCGAACCGATCTGGATGTAATCGTCGGGGACGTTGGTGATCAGAATCGGCTTCCGTTCGAGCGCCGCCTGCCCCACCAGCCCCTCCCCCGGTTCGAACCGATTGCTGAGATTCTTCCGCTGCTTGTAGGCATAGGAAGCGAGGAGCACGAGGGGGGCCTGGGGATCGTCGCCATCCTTGATGAAGAAGGCGCCATGATGACCGCTCACCAGCGGCGTCAGTTCGGACATGATCAGCCGGGCGACCGCATCGAGATCCTTCTGGCCCTGCATCAACCGGCCGAACTTCGCGAGATTCGTCTTCAGCCAGTCCTGCTCCTGGTTCTTCTCGGTCGTCTCGCGAAGGTTGGCGATCATCTGGTTGATGTTTCGCTTCAGCTCGTCGAGCTCGCCCCTCGCCTCCACCATGATCATCCGGGTGAGGTCACCCTCGGTCACCGCGATCGCGACATCCTTGATCGCCCGGACCTGCTCGGTGAGCGAGTTCGCCATCGCGTT
>CAYRLB010000033.1:14543-25839 GCA_964424945.1 uncultured Gemmatimonas sp. | reverse complement strand
GCGGTGCACCGCGGCATCAATGTAGACCCCTCCCCCGCCCCCATCAACGCCGGCATGCTGTCCTCACAGATCAGCCGATTATCGTCTGTGCCGTCACGATGGTTGCCACAGGGCCCGGTTCGACAGTAAGCTTCGCGATAAGGCTTCATCCCCGGTTCTGCAGTCCTCCGCTCCCACCCAAGGACCTGCATGCAATCCCAAACGTATGATGCGATCGTCGTTGGCTCCGGCATTTCAGGCGGCTGGGCGGCCAAGGAGCTCACCGAGAAGGGACTTCGAGTCCTCCTGCTCGAGCGCGGCAAGAATGTGGAACACATCCGCGACTATGTGAACGCCACCAAGGGCCCCTGGGAGTATCCGCATCGTGGGGGTCGGACGGTCGCCATGGAGGATGCGTACCCCGTACTCCGCCGCGACTATCCGCTGAACGAGAAGAACCTCGACTGGTGGGTCAACGAAGCCGAGTCCCCCTACACCGAGGTAAAGCGCTTCGACTGGTACCGGGGCTATCACGTCGGCGGGCGTTCCCTGACCTGGGGGCGGCAGAGCTACCGGCTCAGCGACATCGACTTCGAGGCGAATGCACGCGAAGGGATCGCCGTAGACTGGCCGATCCGGTACGCCGATCTCGCACCCTGGTACGACCATGTCGAGCGCTTTGCCGGCATCTCCGGTTCGGTCGAGGGGCTCGAACAGCTTCCCGATGGGCAGTTCCAGCCCGCGATGCCCCTCAACTGCGGCGAGGAGCTCATCGCGGGGCGTCTGCGCGGGATGTTTGATGGGCGGAGGCGCATCATCCCCGGGCGGACGGCGAACATGACCGAGCCCCTCCCCGGCCGTGGCGCTTGTCAGCATCGCAACGCGTGCTGGTTAGGCTGTCCCTTCGGCGCCTATTTCAGCACCCAGTCGTCGACGCTTCCCGCGGCGTTGGCCACAGGGCGGCTGACGCTGCAACCCTTCTCGATAGTCACCGAGGTCGTCTATGATGCCGAGGCGCAGCGCGCGACGGGCGTGCGCGTGATCGATGCGGTCACGGAGACGAGCACCGAGTACTCCGCGCGCATCATCTTCCTCTGCGCATCCGCCCTCAACTCGACCTGGCTGCTGATGCGCTCCGCCACCGACGTCTGGCCGGGCGGCCTCGGCAGCAGTTCGGGCGAGCTCGGCCACAACCTGATGGACCATCACTTCCGGTGCGGCGCACAGGGCACGATCGAGGGGATGGACGACAAGTACTACACGGGACGCCGGCCGACCGGCTTCTACATTCCCCGTTATCGTAACCTTTTCGGCGAGCGCCGCGACTACCTCCGGGGGTTCGGCTATCAGGGAAGCGCCAGCCGCGAAGGATGGTCGCGCGCAGTGGCGGAACTCGGTGTGGGCGGCGCCTTCAAGGATGCCATGGCGGAGCCCGGCCGCTGGCGTATCGGCAGCACTGCCTTCGGGGAGATGCTTCCAAACCACGACAACCGTATCACGATCGATGAGAACCGTACCGACAAGTGGGGCCTCCCGGTGCTCGCCATCGACTGTGCGACGGGGGAAAACGAACGGCTGATGCGCCGCGACATGATCGACGACATGGCGGAGATGCTGGACGCGGCAGGCGTCCGCGACGTGGAGCCCTTCGACAACAGCTACTATCCCGGGATGGGGATCCACGAAATGGGGACCGCGCGGATGGGGCGGGATCGCCGCACCTCGGTACTCAATGGGTTCAACCAGGTCTGGGACGCGCCGAACGTCTACGTGACGGATGGTTCGGGGATGACCTCCGCGGCGTGCCAGAACCCTTCGCTGACGTACATGGCGCTCACGGCCCGGGCTGCGAACCACGCCGTAGAGGAGATGGGTCGGCGGAATCTCTGAAGTCTGGTTTCATCCGACGGCGCAACGCAATCTACCACTCAGAAACAGGGGCTGCCGATGAATCCGATTCAGAACGGTCCGGCTCCGGTTGAGCTGATCAACCGGCGCGAGGCGCTCCGGCGCGTTTCGTTGATGCTCGGCGGCACCACCCTGATCGGCGGGAATGCGCTCCTCGCCGCCTGCGCGGAAGGTGTCGATCGGAACGTCGCCACCGTCGGTTCCTTCACCGCCGAAGACATCGCCCTCCTCGACGAGATCGCCGAGACGATGCTGCCGGAGACGTCGACGCCCGGCGCCAGGGCGGCGGGCGTAGGGCCCTTCATGGCACTGATGGTGACGGACACCTATCGGGAGAATGATCAGGAGACTTTCCGTGAGGGAATGCGCCGACTGGAGGCAGCGAGCCGGGAGGCGAATGGCACAAGCTTCCTCGATTCCTCCCCTGCGCAACGCCTCGACCTCCTGGAACGCATCGACCGGGAACAGTGGGAGTACATGCGGGCTCGCGGGGAGGCGCGGACGCGGCGCGCACGCGGATCGGGGAGCGGCACGGTTGAGTCGGTCGATGCGGGCGCCGACGCTTCCGGCGATGCCTTCCTCCCGGACCAGCGACAGGAGAACGCGCCCAATTCGGCGGGAGGCAGCGCAGCTCCCGCAATCACCGCCGACGCCCCGCCCCACTACTTCCGGATGATGAAGGAGCTGGCGTTGCTCGGCTACTTCACCTCGGAGATCGGCTATACAGAGGTGCTGCGATACGAGGAAACCCCGGGCCGGTTCGAGCCGTGTGTCCCCTATACGGAGGGCGAGGCGGCGTGGGCGCCGCATGCATGATGAGAGGTAGAGGCGGCGCGGCCGACGATCTCTCGCCAGTGTATCCAGCAGGCTAACCACTCCATTCGCGCGTACCAGCGGAATGGCGCGGCGCTGCTTATCCGCAAGCGCGCGCCATCCCGCCTTCAGCCGTCAATCCCAGGAGAGCGCCGCCGCTGACTGATACTCCGTGACGGTCGTCTCGAAGAAGTTCTTCTCCTTCTTCAGGTCGATCGTCTCGCTCATCCAGGGGAAGGGGTTCGCTGCACCGAAGCGGGATGCAAGCCCGATCCGCTCCAGCCTGCGGTCCGCGATGTGCCGCACATAATCGCGGAAAAGGCCCGCGTTCAGCCCCAGAATTCCCCGCGGGAGACAATCTTCCGCATAGGCGATCTCCAGCTCGACAGCCTGCTCGATCTTCTGCGTCAGCCGCGTCCGCAGCTCCGACGTCCAGATCTCCGGATTCTCGGCCACGATTCCGTTGATGAGGTCGATTCCGAAGTTGAGGTGCGTGCTCTCATCCCGCAGGATGTACTGGAACTGCTGACCGATCCCCGTCATCCGGTTCTGGCGGTGGAAGGAGAGCATCATGGCGAAGCCCGAATAGAAGAAGATGCCCTCCATGATGACATAGAAGCCGACCAGGTTCTCCACGAAGCGGCCCACGCCGGCGGGCGTCGCCGTGCTGAAGCCGGGGTCGATCAGATCGGCGGTGAGCCCCATATCGAACTCGTCCTTGCCGGCGATCGAGTTCACCTCCCGATGCATGGTGAAGATCTCCCCTCCGTCCAGCCCGAGGCTCTCCACGATGTAGTGGAAGGCGTGCGTGTGGATCGCCTCCTCGAACGCCTGCCGCAGCAGGTATTGCCGGCACTCCGGGTTGGTGACGTGCTTGAAGATGGCCAGCACGATGTTGTTGGCGACCAGGCTCTCGGCGGTTGAGAAGAAGCCGAGGTTGCGCAGGATCACCCGCCGCTCGTCATCGGTCAGATCGCCGCTCCTCCAGGTCGCCACATCGCGACCCATCGGGACCTCCTGGGGCTGCCAGTGGTTGCGGTTTCCGTTCAGGTAATGCTCCCACGCCCAGTGGTACTTCAGCGGCATGAGCTGATTTACATCAACGACGTCTGCATTGATCAGTCGCTTCTCGGTCATGGTTCGGTGCGCCGGTTGGAGGTTCTTCGCTCGGTCGAGGCTCGTCCGTGTGTCGTCATCACTGGCACGCCTCATCACTGGCACGCCTCGCACGTACCGTCGACGATGTCGCAGGAGGGAGGCGCCGAATCGCCGGGCGCAGCGGGCCCGCCACGGTCCACCCGGATCTGCGATGAGGCGCTGACCGACTTCATCCAACGCGGCTGGATTCCCCGCCTGTTTACATCCACAGTGCTCGCCTCCACGCCGCCGGCGCCGGTGGTGCGGAGATAGTACGTCGTCTTCAGACCCGTCTCCCACGCGAGCTGATACATGTCACTGAGGCGCCGCCCCGAGGGACGATCGAGATAGAGGTTGAGCGACTGACCCATGTCGATCCACTTCTGCCGGCGGGCGGCGCAGCGGATCAGCCAGTCGGCGTCGACCTCGAACGCGGTGCGGTAGCGCTCCCTGATCGGCTCCGGAATGCGATCGATCTCGATCACGGAGCCATCGTGGTATTTGAGATCATCAACCATCTCGGCGTCCCAGAGCCCCAGCGCCCGGAGTTCTTCGACCAGATAGCGGTTCAGAACGGTGAAGTCGCCCGAGAGATTGCTCTTGGCGTAGAGGTTCTTGTACGTCGGCTCGATCGACTGCGAGACGTCGCAGATGTTCGCGATCGTCGCGGTGGGGGCGATAGCCAGGACATTGCTGTTCCGCATCCCGTGCGCGGCGACCTCCGCGCGGACCACGGACCAGTCGAGCGCAACCGAGCGGTCGACATGAACCGGCACCCCGCGCTCCGCTTCGAGCAGGTCGATCGTGTCGATCGGCAGAAGGCCCCGATCCCACTTCGATCCTTCGTAGCTTTCGTATCTTCCCCGCTCCGCCGCCAACCGTGTCGAGCCCAGGATGGCGTGGTAGGAGACCACCTCCATGCTCCGGTCGGCGAACTCGACGGCATCTTCGGATGCGTAGGCGATACCCAGCCGGTGCAACGCATCCTGGAAACCCATCACGCCAAGCCCGATCGGGCGGTGCCTGAGGTTGGCGTTCCGCGCCTCCGGGATCGGGTAGAGGTTGATGTCGATGACGTTGTCGAGCATCCGGATTGCGGTGTGCACCGTACGTCCGAGCCTCTCGGCGTCCAGCCCCCCGGCGGTGGTGTGCGCCGCGAGGTTGATCGAACCGAGGTTGCAGACGGCCGCCTCCTCACTGCTCGTGTTGAGAAGAATCTCCGTGCAGAGATTCGAGCTGTGGACGATGCCGACATGGTCCTGGGGGGACCGCACATTTGCAGCGTCTTTCCAGGTAAGCCAGGGATGGCCCGTCTCGAAGAGCATCGCAAGCATCTTCCGCCATAGCTCGACGGCCCGTAAGCGGCGATGCAGCCGGATCTCTCCCGCGTCCGCCATGCGCTCGTACTCGGTATACCGCGCCTCGAACGCGGCCCCATAGAGATCGTGCAGGTCGGGGACCTCGTCCGGGGAAAAGAGCGTCCACTGGCCATCTTCCCGGACGCGCTTCATGAAGAGGTCGGGGATCCAGTGCGCGGTGTGCATGTCGTGCGTCCGTCTGCGATCGTCGCCTGTGTTCTTTCGCAGCTCGAGGAACTCTTCGAGGTCGAGATGCCACGTTTCGAGATAGGCGCAGATCGCACCCTGGCGCTTGCCGCCCTGATTGACCGCGACGGCTGTGTCGTTCGCGACTTTCAGGAAGGGGATGATTCCCTGGCTGGTCCCATTGGTACCGCGGATATGTGACCCCAGCGCCCGGACGTTCGTCCAGTCGTTGCCGAGCCCACCGCTCCACTTCGAGAGCATCGCATCGTCGCGGATCGCCTTGAAGATGTCGCCCAGGTCGTCCTGCACCGTGGTAAGGAAGCAGGAGGAGAGCTGCGGGTGCACTGTCCCGGCGTTGAAGAGCGTGGGGGTCGACGAGCAGAAGGTGAAGGTCGAAAGAACGTGATAGAACTCAGCCGCCCGGGCCGTCCGCTCTTCGGGTCGCTCGGCGAGGGCGAGCCCCATCGCAACGCGCATCCAGAACCATTGCGGGAGCTCGAACCGCGTACCCTCCTCGTGCAGCAGATACCGGTCGTAGAGCGTCTGAACGCCCATGAAGGCGAAGGCGAGATCGCGGTCCGCAGTCAGTTCGGCGGCGAGCGCGGGCAGGTCGAAGGATAGTAGGGCGGGATCCAGTAGCCGGGCTTCGACGCCGCGCCTGAGGTAACCTTCGAAACGCTCGGCATAGAGGCGCTCCATCTCGTGCAGCGACACTGGCTCACCCAGTGCCTCGGAGTAGACCTGAATGAGCCGGAGACGCGCAGCAAGATTCGCATATTCAGGCTCCCGCTCCGTGCGCGCCCGCGCGGCGAGGACGGCACCCTTGGCGATCTCCTCGCGCGAAACCCCATCGTACAGCCCAGCCAGCGTCTCGCTGTAGACCCCCTCGACGTCTATGACATCGCCCAACCCCGCCGCAGCTTCGCTGATCATCGAGCGGATGACAGCGCGGTCCATCACCGATTCGCGTCCATTCGCTTCCCGCAGCCGGATCCTGCGCTCCGCACGACCTCTGGCACGCGCCTCCCGATAGACGATGAAGCGCCGCGCAACCGAGAAGTGGCCGCCGGCCATCAGCTGCCGCTCGACTTCGTCCTGGATCTGCTCGATCCCGATGCGATCGGTGTCGGCGTGGGCGGTACGCAACGCGGTTTCCACCGCGTCAGTCACCCGCTCCACCGCGTCATGCATCGTGGCGGCGATGGCGTCCGGATAGGGTACGCCTGCCTCTGCACGGAAGGCCATCTCAACCGCGTGGGCGATCCGGTCACGGTCGTAGATGGTCTCACGACCGTCCCGCTTTACCACACGGTGAGATGGCGGGGAATAGGCGCTCCCGGTTGCAGAACCGGGGTGAGCTGTGGTGAGCTCGATCATGTTTCTCCTTCGGGTTGAGTGTAGCCCGAAGAAGTGGGAGCGGGCGTGCTGCGCGAACTCACGTTCAACGTTCTGAACGCGGCTTACGCGGACACAAAGGGCTCCGGGCCGAATGGCCAGGAGCCCGATTCTCATCCGATGGGAGGCGCGCGGGAACAGCTCGCCGTCATCCCTTGTCGGACGCGAAATCTTCCCGTTCCCCCTCCCTCGAGGGACCGACGGGCTCCATGATCCGGCAGGTCTTCTGGCTCGGGGATCATCCTCGGGAGAGCGCCTTCCCGCGGCTTCGCCGCAGTGGCATCACTGCTCTCCTTCGTCCTCCCTCACAGCGGCGGGGCCGCCCCGGATTCGCACCGGGTTCCCTCTCTCCGCGCGGCGATCAACCGCGCGACCGGACCACTATATGTTGTATCCTTAGTATACGAGCATACCAGATATGCGTCAATACGCTTGCCGGCGCGGCTCACGAGCCTCTCCGCTCCAGCCCGGGCGACACGGCGCTCAGAGCCTCATGATTACCGAACCCCCGATTCCTTCGACCCCGCCGACCTCGTCCGCCGGTAGCCTCAGGCGGGCTGGACGTCGGCGCCCCCCTCTGCCTCGCCCGACGCCAGAAGCAGCTCGCTCCGGACCCATTCATCGGTTTCGACCGGGAGTCGACTCCGGATCGCGCCGATGCAGGCAGATGCCGTCTCCGACGCGGCGTCGGGGCGTGACGCGATCCTCCCGAGTGCCCACGCCGCGTGTCCTCTGATCAGCGGCTCGTCATCCGACAGCGCCGACACCAGTACGGGGACAGCCTCCGGCGCCCCCCAGTTCCC
Organism: uncultured Gemmatimonas sp.; assembly: GCA_964424945.1. Lineage (GTDB taxonomy): Bacteria > Gemmatimonadota > Gemmatimonadetes > Longimicrobiales > Longimicrobiaceae > WHSP01. The sequence goes on along the minus strand of CAYRLB010000033.1, from coordinate 18,260 downwards.
CAGCGCCACCGCCACATTCCGCAGCAGTCCCCGCCGCTTCGTCCGCTTCACCGGCGACCCCTTGAAGCGTCGCGAAAACTCCTCCTGGGGCATCGCCATCAGCTCGATCAGCCGCTGCCCGTGCACGCCTTCACGCGGCCAGAACGCTTCCTCGTTCGTAATCTGTACGAACTTCGGGTTGTTGTGAGGGCACACCTCCTGGCAGATATCGCAACCGTAGATACGATTCCCGATCCCCGCCCGCAGCTCCCGCGGGATCGGTCCCTTCAGCTCGATCGTCAGGTATGAGATGCACCGGCGGGCATCCATCAGCGGTGCGCCCTCCGCCGTCCGTCCGAGCAGCGCGCCCGTCGGGCAGGCGTCGATGCACCGGTGGCAGCTTCCGCAGAAGTCCTCTTCGAACGGCGGGTCGACCGGTAGCTCGACATCGAGGAGTATGACGCCGAGGAAGAAGTAGGATCCCTTCCCGGGCTGGATGAGAAGGGTGTTCCGCCCCTGCCAGCCGATGCCCGCCCGCCGCGCCAGCTCCCGCTCCAGAACCGGACCGGTGTCGAAGTACGCACGCCCCCCCGCGGGGCCGACTTCGGCGGAGATCCATTCCTGAAGCTGAATCAGGCGAGGCTTGAGGACGTCATGGTAATCCTGATTCCGCGCGTATCGCGCGACGATGCCCCGGTCGGGCGGCAGCCCCGCATCACCCGGGACCTCGTCGGCATAGGAACGGGTGACGACGACAGCCGATCGCGCGCCGGGCACGACAAGCGTCGGATCCGCCCGCTTCCCGATCGCGTCCGGCCGCGCGAGATACCCCATCTCCCCCGCGCGTCCATCCTCCACCCACTCCCGGTAGACGTCGGCATGTTCACTCGGCCCGAGCGGTGCGATTCCGATCGAATCGAAGCCGAGCTCCCGGGCGCGCACGCGTATGCGGGTTGCGAGGTCAGGGGCGACAGATGGGGTCTGCATGGTGGGAAAGTACCCTGCGGCAACGGCGGCGTGCCTCGCAGCCGCACTCCAGATCGGGAAGAACCGACCGGCCGAAGATCAACGGGGCCGGCAGAACCGACGCACCCCGGATCAGGACGTCCGCTCCCAGCGATCCGCATCGCGAACACGGTACTTCGCCAGCGTCCTCGAAACAGCATCCTCGAGATCGATATCCATCTGGTTCGCGAGCACGACCACGACGAAGAGAATATCGGCGAGCTCCAGGGCGATATCTCCCTCAGCTTCGTCCGCCTTCTTCTTCTTCGGACCGAACTGGTGGTTGATCTCGCGCGCAAGCTCGCCCACCTCCTCGGTAAGGCGCGCGAGGTTCACCAGGGGCGGGAAATATCCCTCCTTGAACTGCGAAATGTACGCGTCGACTTCGCGTTGAAGGGCGGCGATTTCCATTCGATTCGGTATCAGTGAGTTGATGGGGATCGTTGAGCTGGCGGGAAACAAGCTAGAACACCCGACACGCTGGCGCACATGCGTTTGCAGGGTGTGGCGCACCCCTCTAGATTCCCCGCCTGCCGAATGGCGATCTATGGGCCAACAAGAAAATGGACGCCGGTGAGTCAACCCAGAGTGGGAATCGTTATGGGCAGTCGGTCCGACCATGAGACGATGGTCGAAGCCGCACGCGTCCTCGAGGAGTTGGGCGTGCCCTATGAGATGGAGGTCGTTTCGGCCCACCGGACGCCCGACCGGATGTTCGCGTATGCAGAGCAGGCTGCGGATCGCGGGCTTCTCGTCATCATCGCGGGCGCCGGCGGGGCCGCTCACCTTCCCGGCATGACAGCGGCGAAGACGGTACTTCCCGTCATCGGCGTCCCCGTCCTTTCGAGCGCTCTGCACGGGATGGACTCCCTTCTGTCCATCGTGCAGATGCCGAAGGGCGTTCCGGTTGCCACCGTCGCGATCGGGAAAGCCGGCGCCGCCAACGCCGGGCTGCTCGCGGCGCAGATCCTCGGCTGCACCGATCTGGAGCTCCGGGGTCGGCTCCAGAGCTATCGCGAGCGGATGGCGGCCGAGGCCGTCAGCGAGCCACTCCCCCGCCTGTGAAGTCCGGGGTGGTCCTACCCGGCTCGACGATCGGCATCATCGGCGGGGGTCAGCTCGGGCGCATGCTCGTTCTTGAAGCCCGCCGGATGGATTATCGCACAATCGTTCTCGACCCCGATCCCGGCGCTCCTGCCGCGCAGCTCTCCAACCATCACATCGTCGCGCCTCTGACCGACCTGGCAGCGGCCAGGGAGCTCGCGACCCGGTCGGATGTCGTCACCCTGGAATGGGAGAACGCCGATCTCGCTGCGGTCCGGGTTCTTTCGTCATCCGTACCGGTGCGCCCCGGCCCTGCAGTCCTTAAGGTCGCACAGAACCGTCTCCTCGAGAAGGAAACTGCGCGCTCCTTCGGACTCTCCACCGCACCCTTCCGCGCGGTCTCCTCGCTGGACGAGCTCAGCGCCGGACTGGCCGATCTCGGCACCCCCGCAATCCTCAAGACGGTCTTCGGAGGGTACGATGGGAAGGGGCAAAGGGTCATCCGCGATGCTGCGGAGGCGGAGAGTGCCTGGGCAGATCTGAGCGGTGCGGGTGCCCTCATCCTGGAAGGGTGGGTCTCCTTCGAACGCGAGCTTTCGATCGTCTGCGGCCGATCCGTCGGTGGCGAGGTGGTCGCCTTCCCGGTCGTTGAGAACATTCATCGGAATGGCATCCTCGATCTGACGATCGCGCCGGCGCGAGTGGACGAGACCATCCTGCGCCGAGCCACCGACGTCGGGATTCGTATGACGGAAGGCCTCGGGGTGGAAGGCCTCCTGGCGGTCGAGATGTTCGTGACCGGAGAGGGCGAGGTTCTCGTGAACGAGATCGCCCCCCGTCCGCATAACTCCGGGCACTACACCTGGGAAGCGTGCTCGATCTCACAGTTCGAGCTGCAGTTGCGGGCGGTGTGCGGCCTTTCCCTTCCTGATCCGGTGCTCCTGCGCCCAGCGGCAATGGCGAATCTCCTCGGCGACCACATCGGTGACGGGAGGGGCATCGATGCAACGGCTGATGCACTCGCCCTGCCCATGGTGTCCCTCCATCTCTACGGGAAGGCCGAAGGCAGGACGGGGCGGAAGATGGGACACCTGACCGCGCTGGCGGACGATACGGACACGGCGCTGAAGCGCGTTACCGATGCGAGAGAACGGCTTGCCGCTGCACGCTGACATCCTTCAGTTTTCCCCTATCCAACCGATACCCGAAGCCGGACGGCCGCTCGGGAGAAGTTGGAACCACGCTTGCTATAACGAGGTACAGACGCGTGGGGGGGAGGTTCTCCCCGCTTCGTACCTGCGGGTACGGTCATGCGGTCAACGCGAGGTGGAGGGGCAATGATCCTTCATTGTAATTACGAGGAATTGCGGGCCCTGCAGTCCGGCGCGGAACTCATCCTGGACCCCTTCTCGACGGGTTCGGGAGGGGTAGCGGCACCTGTTCAGGCGGTATCGCAAGTGGCGATGCTCCAGCCTCGGCTCGGGCAGTCGCTCAGCATTACGACCCTCGAGGACCAGCGCCTCGTCCGTCGCGCCATCGATGCGATCTGCACGGTGCTGCACGAAAGGATGGACGAGAAGGTTCTCGAATACCACCCGGCCCACGAAGAGGCGGTCGCGCTCTACTTCGAGTACGCGCACGCCTTCGGCGTTCTGCGGCGCCTCGATGATATGGGCGCCGAGATGACGG
>CAYRLB010000033.1:0-14443 GCA_964424945.1 uncultured Gemmatimonas sp. | reverse complement strand
GCGAAGGCCTGGAACAACTCAGAGGATGTACCGCCGAAGATCCTCATCTTCTGCAATCATCTTCAGCCTGTCGCGAACGCGGTCGCCGTCGATCACGACATCACGCACCCCATCGCCGTCCGGAAGCTCGAAGAGGATGTCCTCCAGGATCGTCGTCAGAACCGTGTGGAGCCGCCGCGCCCCGATGTTCTCCATGCGGTCGTTGAGTGTCGCTGCTGTCGCCGCGATCGCGAGGACGCCATCCGGAGAGAAGGAGAGTCGCGCCCCTTCCGCAGCCACCAGCGCACAGTACTGCGTAAGAAGCGCATTCCTCGGCTCCTGAAGGATCCGGACAAAGTCGGCCTCGGTAAGATTCTTCAGCTCGACCCGAATCGGGAAACGACCCTGAAGCTCGGGGATCAGATCAGAGGGCTTCGAGACGTGGAACGCGCCGGCCGCCACGAAGAGGATGTGGTCGGTCCGTACCATCCCGTACTTCGTCTGCACCGCTGAGCCTTCGACGATCGGAAGAAGATCCCGCTGAACCCCCTCGCGCGAGACATCCGGGCCTGCCCCGCCCCGCTCGCCCGCCACCTTGTCCACCTCGTCGAGGAAGACGATGCCACTTTCCTCGGTCCGATCGAGGGCTTCGGCGATTACTTCATCCATGTTCACGAGCTTGTCGAGCTCGTCCTGCAGAAGGATTCGCCGCGCCTCGCCGATCGTCACCTGGCGCCGCTTGGTACGCTTCGGCAGGAGATCCTGCAGCATTTCGGTGAAGTTGAGGTCCATGTCCATGCCGCCGCCCATCGGCATCATCATGTTGTCCAGCGGAGCGCTCTGCTGGACCTCCACCTCGACCTCGCGGTCCTCGAGCTGCTCCTCACGAAGCAGCTTGCGGAGCTTTTCCCGGGTCCGCTCGCGGCGTTCCCGGAGTTTGCGCTGCTCCTCATCCGTCGCCGAAGGGGACGCGCCGGGAGATTCCGAAGGCGCGGTAGCTGCTCCATCCCCCAGCCGACGATCCTCCACCTGCCCCGATGCGCCGACGACGAAGGCGGATGTCGCGGAGGGCATCGGAGGGGCTCCGGCAGGAGTGCCCTCCGAATCGGCATCATTCAGAGGCGGGATGAGCAGATCGAGAAGCCTCTCCTCGACTCGCTGTTCGGCCACCTCCTGCACCTCCTCCTCCCGCTCCGTGCGGACGAGGTTGATGGCGATATCGACGAGGTCCCGGATCATCGATTCGACATCGCGGCCGACATAGCCGACCTCGGTGAACTTCGACGCCTCGACCTTGACGAAGGGTGCGCCGGCCAGCTTCGCAAGCCGCCGGGCGATCTCCGTCTTCCCGACCCCGGTGGGGCCGATCATGATGATGTTGTTCGGCATGATCTCGTCCCGCAGCTCCTGCGGAACGCGCTGCCGTCGCCAGCGATTGCGAAGGGCGATGGCTACCGCCTTCTTCGCTTCGGTCTGGCCTACGATGTATTTGTCGAGCTCTGCCACGATCTGACGCGGGGTCAGCTCGTCGAGCCAGGGCTGTTCTTCTTCGTCGGCGGCGCGCGACGGTACGGCGGACACTTCCGAGCTCACATTACCTCTCAGTCGAGTTCCAGGACCGTGATATTACGATTGGTGTAGACGCAGATGTCGGCGGCGATCTCGAGGCCATATCGCACGACCTCGGCCGCCTGAAGCTCGGTGTGCTGCTTGAGCGCACGCGCAGCGGCCAGGGCATACGTCCCGCCCGATCCGATTCCGACGATCTCGTCGTCCGGCTGGATGACATCTCCATTACCCGACAGGACGTACATATTCTCACGGTCGGCGACCGCGAGCAGCGCTTCGAGCCGGCGTAGGATCCGATCGGAGCGCCAGTCCTTGGCGAGTTCCACGGCAGCGCGTGAAAGATTACCGGGGTAGCGCTCGAGCTTCTCCTCGAACTTCTCGAAGAGGGTGAACGCGTCGGCGACGGAGCCCGCGAAGCCGGCAAGGACCTTCCCGTCGCGGATCTTCCGGACCTTCTGCGCACTCGCCTTCATCACCGTATCCCCGACGGAAACCTGCCCATCTCCGCCAAGGGCTACGCGGCCGTCTCTGCGAACGGCAAGAATGGTTGTAGCGTGATATGTGACCACTTGTCCTATCTGCTGTCGGGGACCGGACGCGGCGTCGGAAAAGACTGCCGACGGCGCGTCGTCCGCATCATGCTCTCGGATGCGCCTGTTTGTACACCCGCTTCAGCCGCTCGGCCGAGGTATGGGTGTACACCTGGGTCGTCGATAGGCTCGCGTGCCCGAGAAGTTCCTTGACGGCGATGAGATCGGCGCCTGCATCGACGAGATGGGTCGCGAAGCTGTGCCGTACCGAATGCGTGCTCAGCCCGGCGCCCTCGCTCACCTGGTCGAGGAATCCGCGCACGATATTCTGGATCTGCCTCGACGTGAGGCGCCGCCCTGACCCGCCGATGAAAAGCGCACGCCGATCGGGGCGGGACGAGGCGCCGAGCACCTCTTCGCGCCGCGGGTCATACCGTCTGAGTGCGCGGGTCGCGACGCCGCCGAGCGGAACGATTCTCTCCTTCCGCCCCTTCCCGAGAACCCGCACCCGCTGCGCCACGAGATCCACATCTGCGACATTCAGGCCCTGTAGCTCGGAGAGCCGCAGCCCGCTCGAGTAGAAGAGCTCGATGATGGCGTGGTTGCGCACGCCGTGGAACCCTCCCTCGAGCGCCCGACCCTCCGCGGCGTTGAAGAGGCGCTCCACCTGGTCGCGCGAAAGATGGAGCGGCAGATGCTTCGCGGCCTTGGGTGCCCGGACGGTTCGGGCCGGATTGCCCTCGACCAGCTCCTCGAGGTGGAGGAAGCGGAAGAAGGTCCGGATCGCCGAAAGCTTCCGCGCGATCGTTCGGTTGGAGAGCTCCCGCCGACCGGCACAATCGCCCATAAAGGAGCGAAGCGCGAGCCGATCGACCTTCTGCCAACTCCACTGCTCTGCCCCCTCATAGACGGAGAGGAACGCTTCGAGCTCGTCGAGGTCGCGCCCGTATGCGGCGAGCGTTCTTGGCGAAAGCTGCCGCTCGCCCGCCAGGTGTGCGAGGAATTCGGAGAGTTCAGTGGAGCGAGACTTCGGTTTCGCCCGTCCGGGCTTGTCCGGCGTGTCCGGGCCCGCTTCGCTCCCCGCATCCACCCCGGGACCGTCCGCAGCTGGCGGCGCGGGCTCGTGCACGCCCCGACGACTCCGCGGCCCGCGAGCCGCCCCTTCCCCCCCGAGCCGGCCCGAACGATTCACGCCGCCCCGATCCCGGAGGTCGAGGCCGTGGACGCCGAGACGATGTCGTTCTCCTCCATCCACTCCGCGAAGTCGCGCTGGCCACGTCCGGCGAGTGCCTCCCGCTTCGCCTGCTTGTCCCGGATGCGCTCCTCGAGAGGGTCGAGCAGGCCGAAGTTGGAGTTCATCGGCTGGAAATGTTTCGGATCCGCCGTCCGCAGATAGCGCATCAGGCCGCCGATCATTGTAGTCGGCGGCGGAGTGACGGGCTCCAGACCGCGCACGATGCGGTCGAGGTTCACCGATGCGATGATCCCGACTGCGGTGGACTCGGTGTACCCTTCCACCCCGGTGAGCTGACCCGCGAAGATGAGTTCGGGTCGGTCGGGGAGCGCCCCATGTGCAGTAAGCCGAGCCGGGAAGTTCAGATAGCTGTTCCGATGGATGGAACCCCAACGGAGGAACTCAGCGTCAGCAAGTCCGGGGATCATCCGGAAGACTCTCGCCTGCTCGCCGATCTTGAGCCGGGTCTGGAAGCCGACCAGGTTCCACATCTGACCGGCGCGGTCCTCTCGCCGCAGCTGAACGATGGCGTGCGCGCGGCGGCCCTCCCAGTACGGAACGGGCAGGCCGACGGGCTTCATCGGTCCGAAGCGGAGTGTATCCTCCCCCCGATCAGCCATCACCTCGATGGGAAGGCACCCTTCGAAGTAGGGTACCGCGTCCCAGTCGTGGCCTTCATGACTCTGCGCGCTGCGCAGCGCGGCGATGAATTCGTCGTACTGCTCGCGCGTCATCGGCGCGTTGAGATAGTCGTCCCCGTCGCCCTTCCCCCAGCGCGAGGCGGCGAAAACGATATTGTGATCGATCGAATCGTCCGAGACGATCGGTGCGATGGCGTCGAAGAAGGCGAGACCATCCTCCCCGAGCGCCTCGCGGATGCTCGTCGATAGCGCGTCAGAGGTCAGCGGACCCGTGGCGACGATCGTGGGTCCGCTCGGCAGTGTGGAGACCTCCTCGCGAATCACCCTGATGCGGGGATGCGCGTCGATGACCTCCGTCATGCGGCGCGCGAACTCTGTCCGATCGACGACCAGGGCGGTTCCCCCCGGGACCCTCGCCTCGTCCGCAACCCGCAGCAGGATCGATCCGAGCGCGCGCATTTCGGTCTTGAGAAGGCCGTGGGCGTTCGTGGGATCGATCGACTTGAACGAATTGGTGCACACCACTTCACCGAGAAGATCGGTGTGGTGCGCGGCCGTCTTCCGGATCGGCCTCATCTCATAGAGGTCGACATCGTGGCCGCGCTCAGCGAGCTGATACGCCGCTTCGCTCCCCGAGAGCCCGCCTCCGACCACAGTTACTCGCGCCATCTTCAATCTGCCTGCTGATGCCTCGGTAATCCACGCCCATCATCCCGCTCTCATCCGGGCGATCGCCATCTGGAGGTGCGGCCCCGCGGGGGATAGGACGACGTTCTGCTGCCCTGCTCGACTTCCCCTACCTGCTGCGAATCACTTTCCCTTGGCGCCGGTCGTCTTCTTCGCTGCCGTCTTTCTGGCGGTCTTGGTAGCCTTCTTGGCCGTCGTACCGGTCTTCTTGGCAGCCGCGCTTTTCTTCGCGGTCGCGGTCTTCTTGGCGGTTGCCGTCTTCTTTGCAGTCGCACCCTTTCGTGCCCGAGCGCCTTTTCGGGGCTTGGCTGTCGCCTTGCGGGCTTCGAGCAGCTCCACCGCCTCCATGATGGTGAGGGCATCGGGATCGGAGCCCTTCGGGAGGGAGGCGTTTATGCCGTCGTGCTTCACGTAGGGCCCGAACCGCCCTGCAAAGAGCTGGATCGGCTCACCATCGGCGGGGTGCGCACCGACCTCTCGCAGTACCTGCGCCCCGCCACTCCCCTTCTTCGGCTCGGCGAGCAGCTGGAGCGCGCGGGCGAGGTCGACCTCATGCACATCATCGCCCGGGCCGAGCGAACGGAAGTCCTTCTGATGCACGACATACGGACCGTACCGCCCGATACCGGCCAGGATCTCCTCGCCGCTCTCCGGGTGGTGGCCCAGTGAGCGGGGCAGGGCGAGCAGCTTCAGGGCGAGCTCCAGCGTCACCGCGTCCGCTTCGACGCCCTTCGGGAGGGAGGTTCGGCGCGGCTTGGGCTCCTCGTCCGTCGCTTCGCCGAGCTGAACGTAGGGCCCGAACCGGCCGACCATCAGCAGTACCGGAAGGTCGGTTGCGGGGTCGGTGCCGAGCAGGGTGCCGCCGCCCGCCTTCGACTGGACGAGCCGTTCCACATCATCGGGCGACAGATCCGCCGGCGCTACACCCGCAGGGAGCGACGCTGTGAGCGTCTGCTCGCCATCCTTCTTCTCCACGAAGGGACCGAACTTGCCGATCCGAACGGATGCAGGAAGCCCCTCGAGGCGCACGGTCGACGCTTCCCGCGGATCGATTTCGGTCTGGCCGCGCGACACCTGCGCCTCGAGGCCGTCGGATCCAAGGAAGAAGTGTTCGAGATAGGGAAGCCAGTCGGCCTTCCCTTCCGCGATCTCGTCGAGCTGTTCCTCCATCCCCGCGGTGAAGCGCGTGTCGACCAGGGTCGGGAAGTGCTGCTCCAGGAGACCGGTCACGGCGAAGGCAGTGAAGGTGGGCACGAGCTGATTGCCCAGCCGATCGACGTACCCTCGATCGATGATGGTTCCGATGATGGCCGCATATGTACTTGGCCGTCCGATTCCCTCGCTCTCAAGTGTCTTCACCAGGGAGGCTTCGGTGAACCGGGCGGGCGGCTGTGTTTCATGCGCGATCGCGTCGAGGGAGGTCGCCCGCAGCGGATCTCCCTTCCGCAGAGGTGGAAGGGGCTCATCGCGATCTTCGAGGGCGGCATCCGGATCATCGGAGCCTTCGACGTACGCCCGGAAGAAGCCGGGGAAGTCGATGCGCTTCCCTGACGCCCGGAACAGCGCATCTTCGACGCTGATCTGTGCGGAAATCTGGGTGATACGCGCATCAGCCATCTGCGACGCGACCGTCCGCTTCCAGATCATCTCGTAGAGCGCACGCTCCTGCCCCTTGAGGCCGAGCTCATCGACGGTCTTCATCTCTGTACCGGCGGGCCGGATCGCCTCGTGTGCCTCCTGCGCACCCCGGGCCTTCGTCGTGAACTGTCGCGGGCCGGGGCTCAGGAAGGCCTCGCCGTACGATTTGCGGATCCGGTCGCGTGCGGCGCTGATCGCCTGCTGTGACAGGTTGACCGAGTCGGTCCGCATGTAGGTGATGAAGCCCTCTTCGTACAGCCGCTGCGCCACGCGCATGGTGTCGCGCGCCGACATCCTCAGCTTGCGGTTGGCTTCCTGCTGCAGCGTCGATGTGGTGAAGGGCGCAGCGGGGCGACGGATGGTCGGCTTCTCCTCCGTCTCGGCGACAGTCCACGCGGCCGAGCGAAGGCGCTCCTGAAGCTCGACGGCCGTCTCCTGGTCGAGCAGGCGTACGTCACGGCCGGCGGCGAGCTGCCCCGTCTTCTCGTCGAAGTCGCGCCCGGAGGCGATCCGCTTCCCACCGACGGAGACGAGCTGGGCGGTGAAGTTGTTCTGCTCGGCGGGAAGATGGCTGTCCGCCAGCCGCAGATGGGCTTTCAGATCCCAGTACGTGCCGGACCGGAAGGCGCGGCGCTCCCTCTCGCGCTGTACGAGCAACCGCACTGCGACGGATTGTACGCGACCGGCCGACAGCCCGGTGGCGATCTTCTTCCAGAGAAGGGGCGAAACGGTATAGCCTACCAGCCGATCGAGGATTCGGCGCGTTTCCTGGGCGCGCACCAGATTCTCGTCGACCTGCCGCGGCTTCTTCAGCGCAGCGAGGATCGCCTCTTCGGTGATCTCATGGAAGACGATGCGTGAAACCGGAACCCGCGGATTCAGGACCTGCAGCAGATGCCAGCCGATGCTCTCCCCTTCGCGGTCTTCGTCGGTCGCGACGATCAGCTCGCTCGCATCCTTCAGGAGTGTTTTCAGTTCGCTGACGACCTTCTTCTTGCTTCCCGGAACGACGTACAGCGGCTGGAACCCCTCCTGGACGTTGACGCCGAGACGTGCCCACTCCTTCGGCCGCTGCTCCGCCGGTATCTCGGAGGCGGACTCGGGGAGATCCCGGATGTGGCCATTCGACGCGGCGATCCGGTAGGACGATGGAAGAAATCCGCGGAGCGTCCGCGCCTTGGTCGGCGACTCGACCACAACGAGCGGGGCGTCTTTCTTAGCTGCCATTCGGCGGATTGATTCTCTGGTCGTCGGCGTCTTCGCCGCGTTGAACGATGGTGGCCAGCTGCTGAACGATGGCGTCGACAGTCCGGCCTTCGGTCTCGATCATGATCCGTGCACGTCTGTACAGCGGTTCCCGCTCCGCGAGGAGGGCGGCGGCTCGTGACAGGGGGTCTGCACCCTGGAGCAGGGGGCGGGTGCCTGCACCGAAGCCTGAGGACGCGCGCCGGACCACCTCCTCAGGAGAAACCTTCAGCCACACCGTGAGCGTATCCGGCGGAAGAGTCTCGAACAACCCCGGGTTGGTGATCCAGCCGCCACCCGGTGAGAGGACCACACCATCGAGGGAGAGATAGGAGGGGGTCAGGCTGACTTCCAGCGCCCGGAAGGCCGCTTCGCCATCGGTTGCGAAGATCTCCGATACTTTGCGGCCGGTATGCGCCTCGATCTCCCGATCCAGGTCAACGTGCCGCCAGCCGAGCCGGGTGGCGAGCCTGCGCCCGACGACGGTCTTGCCGGACGCCATGAACCCCAGGAGGACGATCCTGCGATAGCCGCCTGTCGTCGCAGTCTCCATCCGACTTCGCGCCGGGATGGGAGGCTCCGTCACTTCGCCGGGAACTGGCGGCTGCCGATCTGCTCGCGATACGACTCCAGGTTCCGTTTCAGCTCCCTCAGCGAGTCGCCGCCGAACTTCTCCAGAACGGCTTCTGCCAGGACGATGGAAACCATCGCCTCACCCACGACGCCAGCGGCCGGGAGGGCGCAAACATCGGACCGTTCGCGGACGGCATCGCCACGCTCGCCCGTCCGGATATCCACTGTTCCCAGCGGCTTCATCAGTGTGGAGATGGGCTTCATCGCAGCCCGCAGAACGAGCGGCAACCCCGTCGTGATGCCGCCTTCCAGCCCGCCCGCGGCGTTCCCGGTGCGGGTATATCCAACGTTGTCTGCCACGATGGCGTCGTGAACGCGGGAGCCGGGACGGGCGCCCGCCTCGAACCCCATTCCGATCTCCACACCCTTGATTGCCTGGATCGACATGAGCGCGCCCGCCAGCCGACCGTCCAGCTTGCGATCCCACGACACGTGCGAGCCGAGACCAACCGGAAGGCCCCGGACGACGACTTCGAAGACGCCGCCAAGGGTGTCGCCATTGTGCTTGGCCTCATCGATTGCATCGATCATGGCGCCCTCGGCGTCAGGGTCGAGGCACCGGACAGGCGAAGCATCGGTGGCGGCGGTCATGTCCTCGGGTAGCTCGTCGGGGAGCTTTGCCTCGATGCCGCCCAGCATGACGACGTGGCTGCCGATGGAGATGCCCAGCTCCTCCAGAAGCTGCCGGGCGACTGCTCCCGCAGCGACGCGCGCCGCGGTTTCCCGGGCGCTCGCCCGCTCCAGGATGTCCCGGGCGTCCTCTCTGTCATACTTCAGAATACCGACGAGATCGGCATGGCCGGGCCGCGGCAGAAAGACCCGCCGCAGCGTCTCGTCGTCCGCCGGTTCCTCGAGAGGCGTCGCCGACATCGCGACGGTCCAGTTCTCCCAGTCGCGGTTTCGGATCTGCAGCGCGATCGGCGAACCGAGGGTCTCGCCATGGCGAACCCCGGAGAGTATCTCGGCGCGGTCCGACTCGATGCGCATGCGCCCGCCCCGTCCATATCCGCCCTGTCGGCGGCGAAGCTCGGCGTCAATCCGGTCCGGTCGGATGGGGAGCCCCGCCGGAACCCCCTCCACGATGGCCAATAGCGCGGGACCGTGCGATTCACCCGCGGTCGTAAAACGAAACATCTCGGTTGCCGATGGCAGAAAAAGAACGAGGGCCAGGCATTATGCCGGGCCCGCGGTTACGGAGGTCTGCGCAGGCGCACCACAGTGCCGCCCTGCGCTGATTCGCGGCCGGGACTACGCCCGGACTTCCTCCGAAGGACAGGAGCCGGCACACGGGTTACCGCGCCAGGTCCTGAGCATTCACGGTCAGCGACACAAGGCCGCCACTGGTAATGGCATACAGCATCAACGATCCTCCCGGCGCCCGGACCGCACGGATGGGCCCGATGACGGCGTCTCGCAGGAAGATCCGGCTGACACGACCGAAATGCAAGCTATCTATCACATCGATGAAAGCAAGACCATTCGGCTCCACGCCCGACACAAATGCCCTGTCCACCGTCGGGTTCTCGGGATGCATATCGACCCCGCCATACCCGGACCCGGTCGTCACCTCGCCCTGCAGCCGAAGATCCTTCGAGAAGAAGAACGCTTCCGACCCCCTGCCGACGCCGAGAGAGCCGTCCACGTTCAGCGCGAGCCCGATGACCCGCTCTGCCGCATTGCCGATAAGATCCCGGATCTCGCCGAACTTCACCAGCGGCCCATCGGCCTGACCCGGAACATCCTCGAAGACGACGACCCGGCCGTGGGTCCGCGCCCCTTCTCCTACCGCGACCATCCGGTGATCGCCGCTGACGGCCACAAAGGTCGTATCCGACAGCCCGATCTCCTGAATATTCAGATTATACTGGAACCGGGTGTCATACCCCATGGCGGCGATCTGCTCCTCCACCTCATTGATGGAGCCGACGTAGCAGCTCTCTGGAAGTCGCCGGTCCAGGGCCGGGTTGCGGCTGCGGTTCCGCGGGCAAACCCGGATCAGATTGTCGGGGAGAACGGGCACCAGGAACGCGCTGTCGGCGTTCGCGATCACCAGACGCGAACCGATCCGCTCCTCCGCATAGTCGGTGACGATCTCCAACCGTTGCTGGCCCGTCCTGTAGACGCGCACCGTTCCCTCGATCGCGGCGGAGGTCGGCGCTGTAGAGAAGATGAGGTTCTCATTCGCTGTGACTCCGATGAACTGCGGCCGGTCGCTGTAGTCATGCGCCGTCACCAGCGTCGGGCTCAGCGACTGCACACTGTCTGCAGGGTTTTCGGGGTCAGGCACGCGTCGGACCTCGAACGGAACGTCGAACAGCTTTACGTTCGGGGTAAGGATGCGGTTCTCCTCCACCCGCGAGATGGGCGAGACGACGGAGATATTCGTCCCGCCGCTGTTCGCCACGTAAAGGCGGCTCTTGTCCGCATTGAAGGCGAGTCCCCAGGGCTTCGAACCAACCCGCACCGGATCGAGAAAGGTGACGCCGCCGATGGGGAGAACCTCGACCCGGTTCCGTGACAGATTTGTCAGATAGAGGTGCGTTCCATTCGCAGCCATATCGACGATCGTGTCTCCGACGCCGCCCGCCTGTATGGTCCTTCCTCGAACTGTCAGAACATCATACCGGGCGCCCGATCGAGGTCCGGTGATAGGCCGATCGCCGCTGCATTCGTCGGAGTACCCCATCGTTCCCGTCCGGGTCGGCTGGGTCGCGGTCGCGCAGTTCATGGATGCGTCGATCGCGTACGCAGTCGTCTCGATCCGCAGCGTCGATGTGTCGCTGACGACCGGCAGGCCCAGATCCTCCAGCGAAACTCCGAAGGTGGCCGAATCAGACGGCGCGCTTCGAGAGAAATGCGCGAGAGTGTCCGTTCCTGTCCCGAGCCGGTGAATCGCCAGGAAGGTGACGCCAACGCTGTCGACCCGGACGTTATCTGTGGCAAGCACCGTGACCCGGACCGTATCGTTCCGCTCCGCTCGCGTCGGTGACGATGCCCTGAATCTCACGAGAGGAGGGGCTTCGTCCGAAGCTGCCGGTAGCACGTCGACGCGGACCGGCGCTGAAGCCGTCACATCGTTCGCGGTGTTCCGCGCCGTCGCCCGAAGTTCGATTGCTCCAGCCGGCGTCGTTGAAGGGAGCGCAAGTTCGACGATGGTGTCCACGCTTGCCCGCGGCGGCTCGAACGTCAGGATCGTGTCCTTCGTTTCACCTCCGGTCGAAGAGAGCGTGACGCTGAGGATCCGATTGAGGGTGTCGCGCGCGGTCAGCCTGACCCTGATCTGAGCACCGGGACGGAAGCCGGCGCCGGGCTCAGGCTCCACGATCTGGATCCGGGGGCCGCCAATCGCGATTGCAGCACGCGACGATGCCGTATTCCCCGCGTAGTCCCTCGCAGTGACGATCACATACGCGGAATCTGACGGTGCGCTGTCCGAAGTGGCGAGCAGGTACCGTTCGATGGTCGTGTCCCGGACCGCCGGCCGCGCGCCTGATAGGTCTACGTTCTTGGGCGCGAACCGGGGCCGCTCGACTCTTGTGCCGAGGTGCGCGCTCCCGGTGACCGAAACCCCTTCGATGAGGAGTTCGGCAACTCCCTGCTGATCCCTGACCTTCACGAGGACCCGTATCGAGTCCCCGACGGCAACCCTTTGGGCCACCGCGGGCTCCTCGATCGACAGCCGCGGCGGCTTCCCATCGTCGGGGCCGACGCCCGCGGCGTCACGGAAGGCGTTGTCTCCTCCGCACGCAGAGAGTCCTGCTGTCAGGATCAATCCTCCGAGCAGCCGCATGATCGCGCCGCGGGCGATCCGGATCCCGGCTCTCATAATCAAACCCGATCCTCGAGAATGCGTGGGGTAACCATGATCAGCAGGTCCCGCTTCTGCTCCCTTTTGCGGGTCGTGCGGAAGAGGCTGCCGACCACAGGAAGGTCCATCAGAAAGGGGATCCCCGCTGTCGTTTCGGCGATCTCGGTGACCGTCAATCCGCCGATGACTGCGGTCTCGCCATTGTTGACCATCAGGCGTGTCGTCGCCTCCTGTGTCTGGAAGACGACACCGATGTCGGTCGCGGCGAGCTGAGCGCTGGAGCGCTCTGCACGAAGCTGAAGAAGGATGCGCCGGTCCGCGGTCACGGTCGGGGTCACGAGGAGCCGGATACCCGTCTCCACAAGTTCGGCTGTCGCTCGCGGAAGTCCCCCTGACCCACCCGCCGCTCCGGTCCCGAGATCGACGACCCGTATCGGGGTCCGCTCACCTACCAGAATTTCCGCCTCCTGGTTGTCGAGCGTAGTCATCAGCGGCTCCGCCTGGACGTCGGAGAGCTCCTGCGACTGCAGCGCGTCGATGAAGGTGATCAGCGTGTGGCGCCCAAGGATGAGCGAGATGACCGACTCGAGCTGCGGTGACTGAACCCGCACATTCGCATTGCCAAGCGCCGCGATCGAATTGCCGGTCAGCGAGACGACGTCCTGGCTCGTCGAAGCGCCCGGATTCAGCGGATCCGTCCTGGGAACCAGCTCATTCAATGAGCTGCCCTGCGAATCCTTCAGGTCATAGGTGATCCCCAACTCCTCGATATCCGTCCGATTCACGAAGATGATCTTCGCCTGGATAGAAACCTGGGGGGTCCGAACATCGAGCTGCTGCACTACAGCTACGATATTTCCGATCACACCCTGCACATCCGTCACGATCAGGGTGTTCGTCGACGGGCTCGCCGAAATCCTCCCTCTCTCCGAAATCAGCGGCGTGAGACTCGCCTGCAGCTCGTTTACGGGGATGTAGTTGACCCTGAATGTCTGCGTTACGAGCTGTTCGACCGTCTGCCTCGTCTGCAGGTTCTGGATCTCATCTACCTGTATGATCCCGCTACCGTGCTCCTGCGCGGCGAAGCCATACGCCCGGAGAATGGTCTGCAGCGCGACGTCCCAGGGCTGGTCCTGGATTGTCGCGGTGACGGCGCCGGTGACCCCCGAGCCGGGAACGATGGATCGGCCGGTGAACTCAGCAAAGCTGCCGAGAACATCACGGATATCCGCTTCCTGGAAGTTGACCGTGATCCGACGCTCTTCGCTCCCCTGCGCGAAGGTCGCGTCCTGTGCCTCGGCCACACCGGTCGACCCGAGCGCCACCGCAAGGCCGGCTACCAGCATCCTCAACCTGTGCTTCACGGCGTTGCTCCGGTTTGGGGTCGGGCGAGCTTCAATGTTTCTCTCTTCGATACGCCCAACTCTTCGACGACGACCTCGACCCTGTCCGGCAGGATCGAGAGAATGCGAACGGCTCCAAGTCGCTGCCCGACCCGCAGCTGGATTCTGCGATCACTTCCCGCTTGAGACAGGACCGCAACCGAATTCATGGCCTCCGGGTCGTACAGGATCCCCCGCACAACAAGATCTTCGACCCGCACTCCCAGGCCCTCCAGAAGGAGCGATCTGAAAGGGTCCGGGCGCGAGGCGGCCGAGTAGCGATAGACCTCCCGCTCGTAGAGGACGGTTCCCTCTGCGCGGGCGATATCGTCCCCTGGTGGTTCCGGGACGAAGCCGATCGGATCGCCCACCAGAACCCCCGAGGCCACTCCCTGACCGAGTAACCCGGCCGGCTGCGCGATGCCGAGGGCGATGATGAATAGGAGCACTCGTTTCACTTCACCCCTCCGGATGTTCATCGGACGGGTCATGCCTCTGCTCGCCCGGCGACGGTAGCACATAGGTTTCGATGGCGAACCGCGCTTCCAGGCGTGGATTGCCATCGCGCGACGACGCGTCGAGCACGGCGATATTCAGATCAGTTGGCGTGACGATGCGCGGGAGCGACCCGACCATGGAGAGAAACTCACCGATCTGGTGGTACGTACCTAGAACGGCGAGGTCATAGCTGCGGCGCGTGTAGTAGTCCGCTTCGACGGCGCCGGTAGGCTGAATCAGCGAGAGTTCCACCCCGGTTCGGAGCGCCTCGGTGGAGATCGCATCCAGGAGATCTGGAAGCTCCTCCGCGGAGGGGATGAGACCTTCGACGCGCATCAACTGGTTCGCGTATGCGACAAGCCTCTCCTCTACTGCTGTTTCCCCGCCCTGCTCGACGAGAATCCGGGCGGTGCTGTTCTGCATCCGCAGCGATTCGAGCCGCGCCTCTGCCTGCGACAGCTTCGCGGCGCGCGGGGCATAGACGTACTGGTTGCCCAGATAGACGAGGGCGGTCAGGAGCATCCCCGCCAGAATCAGCTTCTGCCTGCTTTCCTTATCCGCCATCTATGGCTCCATGACGACAATGGGCACCGTCCGGA
>CAYRLB010000032.1:4241-26388 GCA_964424945.1 uncultured Gemmatimonas sp. | reverse complement strand
AACCTTCAACCTTGGGATTAAGAGTCCCCTGCTCTGCCAATTGAGCTAGCGGTGCCGAAATGGCCAAGACGGCTAATTTAGCCAGCAGAACCGGGGGTGTCAACACAGGGATCCACCTTTTTTATATACCCCGCAAAATGCCCCCGGCAACGGGGACAGATGGGGGCTGAACGTCGCCCGCTCATTCGATCGTCCGACCGCCGTCGACCTCGCTTTCCGATGTCCCCGTCCGGAAGCGCCGGTAGTCCATCGCGGCCCAGCCGAGGATCAGAAAGCCCAGCACGGCTACGAATGTTGCGCCCAACCGGAAGCCGTACCGGAGGTCGAAAACGCCCATCGCGAGAAGGATGCACCCGACGATTCCGGCGACAAGGTTGATCCAGCCTCCCCGGGGATTGGCCATTTCAGCTCCCTGATGGCGGTGGCGACACACCCCGTGCGCGCAGCATCTCGAATGCCACGCGCTGGGTGATCCGCGCTACCAGAAAGTAGGAGACGACGACGAAGATGACGTACCCGAGAAGAAACCCGCTGTCTCCCCGGGTCTGGCCGTAGATGAGCAACGCCATGACCAGGGTAAAGAGGAATGCAACCAGCCGCGCCACGAGCCGTGATCGCCGGACCAGCCGCGCGCGGCACCGTTGGCACCATCCCGCCACATCCACATCTGTGGCAGGGTGATCGTGTCCGCAATTCGCGCACGTCCTCCGCTGGTCGGTCGGGTTGATCACAGGCGTCGCAGTATCGCCTCGGTGATGGAGTCGGTTGTGCCGGTGCCGCTCAGGTCGGGGGTCAGCCCGTCACCCTCCTGGATGGTCGTCTCCAGGGCCGTCCGGATGCGGAGTGCCTCATCATGCATGCCAAGGTGCTGCAGCATCATTACCGCGGCCAGAAGAAGCGCGGCGGGGTTGGCGATATTCTTCCCGACGATGTCCGGGGCTGACCCGTGCACCGCCTCGAAGATCGCCGCATCACGCCCGATATTCCCGCCGGGTGCGAGCCCGAGCCCGCCGACGAGCCCCGCGATCTGATCGGAGAGGATATCTCCGAACATGTTCTCGCAGACGATGACGTCGAAGCGGTACGGATCCATCACCAGCAGCATCGCGGTCGCATCGATGATGCGGTCCTCGAATTCGACGCGATCGGCGTATTCGGATGCCATCTCCCGGCCTACATCGAGGAAGAGGCCCTGCGTGTACTTCAGGATGTTCGCCTTGTGCGCGAGCGTGACCTTCTTCCGACCGTTCGCGATGGCGTACTCGAAGGCGTGCCGGAGGATGCGCTCGACGCCGTAGCGCGTCACGACCATCACCGACTCGGCCGCCGCCCGGGGATCGCCGCCGATTCCGACGTAATGCTCGATGCCACTGTAGAGGCCCTCGGTGTTCTCACGGACGAGAACGAGGTCGATGTCCTGGTAGCGGTAGCCGGGGATCATCGTGCGCGCCGGGCGGATATTCGCGTAGAGATCGAATTCCTTCCTGAGCGCGACGTTGATCGAGCGGAAACCCGCCCCGACAGGGGTCGTGAGCGGACCCTTCAACGCGATCCGTGTCTCGCGGATCGACTGCAGCGTCTCTTCGGGGAGAGGTGTATTGAGCTGCTCGAGGGCGGTCATGCCGGCAAGACGACGGTCCCACTCGATCGGCGCGCCCGTAGCCTCGACGATCTTTACCACTGCATCGGTGATCGACGGCCCGATGCCGTCGCCTGGAATCAAGGTAACTGAATGCAAGGAACGAATCGGTTCGAAGTATGAGTGAAAAACAGCTTACCCATGCAACTTACTACATTCGGCCGAAAGTGGCTCGAACCGATCACCCGCCCGCTGCCGGCCGGTCCTTTCGCCGGCTATCCGAGCGTGTGACCTCCATCCACCGGTATTACCGCACCTGTCACGTGGCGTGCCAGATCGGACACCAGGAAGACCACCACGTTCGCAACATCCTGAGGATCGCCGAGTCGTCCGAGTACAGCCTTTTCACGCGCCCGATCCAGGATGTCGGCGGGAATTTCCTCCGACACGCGTGTGGTGCGGATGTACCCGGGAGCCACCGCGTTGACATTGATGTTGCTGGGTCCCAGTTCGAGAGCCGCCGAATGCGTCAGCGCGACGAGGCCGGCTTTCGATGCGCTGTAGTTGGCGAGGCCGAATTCACTGCGGAAGGCATGGACCGAGGTGATGTTGACGATCTTCCCCTCGCTCTGCGAGCGGAAGCGGGGGGTCACCGCCCGGATCATGTTGAAGGCGCCGGTAAGATTCGTATCGAGAACATCGCGCCACTGCTCGTCCGTCAGGCGCCAGATCGCACGGTCGCGCGAGATCCCGGCGTTGTTGACGAGAATGTGCAGACCTCCGAGCCGCTCGATGCTCCGATCGGCGAACTCCTGGACGGCGGCGGCGTCGCGGACATCACACTCTTCGCAGTGGACGCGCACCTCGAGCTGGGTGATCTCCCGGTAGGTATTCTCTGCCTCCGCCCGCGTTCTGCTCTCTCCGGGGCCGCCGAAGAAGTTGAAGGCGATGTTGACCCCCTGCCGGGCGAGTTCCAGAGCAATCGCGCGGCCGATCCCCGTTGCGCCTCCTGTGACGATCGCACAGCGACCTCGAAGCGGCCGCCCCGCAAGAAGGGGTGCGGGCGCGGGCTCCTCGATGACCTCCTCGAGAAGCCTTTCGACCACATCTTCCACCTGGGTAGATGGCCCGGGAACGGAGGGTAACGACGGGGATGATTCGCGGGCGACGGGCTCATCCGAGCTGCCTGCCGGCGGTTCCGAATGGTACATCCCGAAGTTCGCTGAAAAGGGTGCGATAAGCGTCGAACAGCCTTATCGCATTGTATCAGAGGGGGATCCGGGGGACAAGAAGCTATCGGCCATCAGCCAGGAGCCGTCAGCCGATAGCGCCTTCATCCGGTTTCTGCCTTGCGGGACATGTGCTTGATCATCCGACCTTCGACCATGAAGACGACGTCTTCCGCGATGTTCGTCGCGAGGTCCGCGATCCGCTCGAGGTTCCGGCTGACGAGGAAGTAATTCATCGCTGCCCCGATGCTGCGCGGGTTCTCCATCATGTGGGTCAGGAGGATGCGGAAGACCGAGTCGTGCAGGGCGTCGACGCGGTCATCCCGTCGCCACACGTCGCGCGCTCCCTGGGCGTCGCCGCGGACGAAGTGATCGAGCGCGTCGGAGAGCATCTCGCTGGCGAGACGCGCCATCTCCTCGATCTCGGGGAGCCTGACGAAAGGCGGGGCCGCGGTCAGGTGCTTCACCGTCTGGGCGATGTTCACGGCGTGGTCACCGACCCGTTCCAGGTCGTTGCAGATCTTCATCGCCATCGTGATCAGGCGGAGATCGCCTGCCATCGGCTGCTGCAGGGCGAGCAGGTGGATACATGCGTCATCGACCTCGACTTCGAGCGCGTCGAGTTCGCGATCACCCAGGATCACCGACTCTGCCTTGGCCTCGTCGCGCTCGAGAAGCGCCTCGACGGAGACCTGAAGGAGCTGCTCGGCCAGGGTGGACATCTCCAGAAGCCGCGCCTTCAGGTCAGCGAGCTCCTCGTGAAAGTGACGTGCCCCCGGCGTCATCCGAACCTCCCCGTAATGTAGGCTTCCGTGCGCTCCTCACGTGGATTCGTGAAGATCTGATCGGTTGGTCCGAATTCGATGAGATCGCCCATGTACAGGAATGCCGTCTGGTCGGAAACGCGTGCAGCCTGCTGCATATTGTGCGTGACGATAACGATACTGTAATCCGGCTTCAGGTTGTAGATCAGCTCCTCGATCTTCTGTGTAGCGATCGGGTCGAGCGCGCTCGTCGGCTCGTCCATGAGCAGTACCTCCGGTTCGATCGCAAGTGCCCTCGCGATGCAAAGGCGCTGCTGCTGGCCGCCGGAGAGGGAGAGCGCGCTGGCGTTCAGCCGATCCTTTACCTCATCCCAGAGCGCTGCCTGCCTGAGGGACCGCTCGACAAGAGCCGGGAGATCGCCCTTGTATCCATTGATCCGGGGCCCGAAGGCGACATTCTCGTAGATCGACTTCGGGAAGGGGTTCGGCTTCTGGAACACCATCCCGATGCGCCGCCGCACTTCGATGGGGTCCACGCCTTCGCCATACAGATCATGACCGAGGAAGCGCACCTGCCCTTCGATCCGCGCATTCGGCACGAGGTCGTTCATCCGGTTGAAGCAGCGCAGCAGTGTACTCTTGCCGCAGCCGGAGGGTCCGATGAAGGCCACGACACGGTTCGTCTCGACCTGGATCGAGATCGACTTCACCGCGTGGGAGTTCCCGTAAAATACGGAAAGGTCGCGGGTCTCGATGACCGGGGCACTGGGAGTGGCCGTAGCCGTTGCCGTGGCGACCGGAGGAGCTGTCGAACGGATTGCCGTCACCTTATGACCGTCCCGTGTAGCGATTGCGGATCAGGATCGCAATCAGGTTGAACGTCAGCAGCATCGCGAGAAGAACGATGATGCCGGCAGCCGCAATTTCGTGGAACGCCGGCTGGGGCCGGGAGATCCAGTTGAAGATCTGGAAAGGCAGAACCGTGAAGCGGTCCATCGGGCTGTCGGGCGTGAAGGAGACGAAGGCTGCAGCCCCGACCACGATCAGGGGCGCTGTTTCTCCGACCGCCCGCGAGAGGGCCAGGATTGTGCCCGTCATGATGCCCGGCATCGCCATCGGCAGCACCTGGCTCCGCACCGTCTGCCAGCGCGTGGCGCCGAGAGCATACGCCGCGAGCCGGATCGAATTGGGAACGGCGCGGATCGCCTCCTGCCCGGCGATGATGATAACCGGCAGGATCAGCAGCGTCAGCGTCAGCGATCCTGCGAGGAGGCTCTCACCGAGACGCATCCAGCGTACGAAGACGGCCAGCCCGAGAATCCCGTACACGATCGAGGGGACGGCCGCGAGGTTCGCGATGTTCGTCTCCACGATCCGGGTGAACCAGTTGCGACCGGCGTACTCCTCCAGCCAGATCGCCGTGGCGATGCCGAGTGGAAAGCTGAAGACGGCCGTCAGCCCCATCACCCAGAGCGAGCCGACCAGAGAGGGCCAGATCCCGGCCCGCGATGGGATCCGCGAAGCGTTGCCCCGCAGGAAGTCCATCGAAAGATGCGTGGCCCCACTCCTCAGGATGTCGATCAGGAGGACCGCGAGCACTGCTACGCCCACCAGCGTGGCCGCGAGAAAGAGTCCGGAGAAGATGCGCCCGATGATGTAGCGCTGTCTCTGGCGCGACTCGAAAAGAAGAGGGCTTGGCGGGGTCATTCGTAGACCTCCCGGAAACGACGCAGGATGAAGATGCTGATGATGTTCATCAGCAGAGTCAGTGCGAAGAGCGTAAGGCCGACGGCGAAGATCGTCTGGTACTCGACCGTCCCCACCGATACCTCGCCCATGCTGACGTTGACGATATAGGCCGTCATCGTCTGGACACTTTCCAGCGGGTTGAGCGTCAGGTTCGGCGTCGCGCCCGCCGCGATCGCCACGATCATCGTTTCGCCGATCGCCCGCGAGATGGCGAGGATGAATGAAGCGATGATGCCCGACAGCGCCGCCGGAAGCACCGTTCGGATCGAAACTTCGAGCTTGGTGGCGCCGAGCGCATAGGCGCCTTCGCGCAGTGATCCGGGCACCGCCGCCATCGCGTCCTCCGAGAGCGAAGCGACAAGCGGGATGATCATGATCCCCACGACGATGCTCGCGCTGAGCGCATTGAAGATCTGCGTCTCGGGCCAGATCGACTGAAGGATCGGCGTCACGAAGGTGAGGGCGAAGAAGCCGTAGACCACCGTGGGAACGCCGGCGAGAACCTCCAGGGTCGGCTTGATGATGCTCCTGACCCGTCGCGGGGCGTACTCGCTCAGGTAGATCGCGCTCGCGAGGCCGATCGGCAGCGCCACGATCGCCGCGCCCGCCGCGACCAGCACCGAGCCGGCTATGAGTGGCAGAATCCCGAACGATTGCGGGACGAAGAGTGGCGCCCACCGACGGCCGGTTATGAAGCTCCAGAGCGACACCTCCCGGAAGAAGGAAGACGCCTCGTAGAGCAGAACCGCAACGATGCCGATCGTTGTCAGCACCGAAACCGCACTCGCGACCAGAAGGACGCCGCTGACCAGAGACTCCTGGATCCGGCGGTTGCGGGGGGCGGTCAGCGGTCGGGATGCCCCGGGTGCGAGCTGGGTCCGGGGGAAGGATGCGGGGGCGGGCGGGGCCTGCCCTGCGCCTGCGGCAGCCACCCCTCCGCCCGATCGTTGCGGCTCTCCGACGACCCCGGCTTCCCTGGGCACGCCTGTCGGGCTGCGCTCGTCCTGATGCGCGCCGAGCAGCTCGCCTTTCGAGTGCCCGTCAGAGAAGGAGTCAGGCATCCGGAACCTGCGCGAGCTTGGCACGCTCCGCCTCGTACGCTTCGTCCGAGAGCGGGACGTACCCGACTTCCGGTGCGAGCATCGGCACCGCCTCCATATAGAAGTCGACGAACTGCCTCACGGCGGGCTCTGCGAGAGACGCCGTGTTGACGTAGATCCAGAGCGGACGTGACAGCGGAGAGTAGGTGCCCGTCTCGATTGAATCGCTGTCCGGCATGATGCAACCGTCCCCGGAGTCCACCGCGACGGCCTTCACACGTCCCTGGTTCTCCGCATAATACGCGAAGCCGAAATAGCCGAGCGAGTTCACATCTCCTGCCACGCCCTGCACGAGAACGTTGTCGTCCTCACTTGCCGTATAATCCGCGCGGCTGGCGCCAGTCTCATGGGAGATGACTTCTGTGAAGAAGTCGAAGGTACCCGAATTCGTCCCCGGGCCGTAGAGCCGGAGGGGCCGTTCAGGGAAGCCCTGCCGGACCTGTGACCAGTTCTGAATGGTGCTCGATGGCTCCCAGATGCGCCTCAGCTCATCGACCGTGAGACACTGAACAAAATCGTTATCCGCGTGAACGAGGATCGCCAGGCCGTCGAGTGCGACTTCGAGTTCGAGGTACTCGACGCCGGATTCGGCGCACTGCACCACCTCCGTCCCGCTGATCGGCCGGGAGGCGTTGCTGATGTCCGTGAGGCCTGTGCAGAAGCGTCGGAACCCGCCGCCCGTCCCGGATTGGCCGAGCGTGATATTCACCCCGGGCCCCATCTCGATCTGGAACTCTTCCGCCACCGCTTCGGTCACGGGAAAAACCGTGCTCGACCCATCTGCGGTAACCGTTCCGACCATCTCCGGCCTATCGCCGCCGCCGCAGGCGCCGGCAAGAAGCGCAGCAAGAAAGCCAAGGGCAGTGCGACTCTTCGGTGTGTTCAACTGTCGTTGCTCCATCGAGGAGATTGAAGTAC
The DNA here is from genome assembly GCA_964424945.1 of uncultured Gemmatimonas sp. Lineage (GTDB taxonomy): Bacteria > Gemmatimonadota > Gemmatimonadetes > Longimicrobiales > Longimicrobiaceae > WHSP01. The sequence continues at coordinate 19,049 of CAYRLB010000032.1, read as the reverse complement.
AGCCGTTCTGTGGCCGCGGAAGAGTAGACCCTCTTTGTAACACATTCGTAACGGAACGGCGTCATCCTTCGTAACGCTGCCTCGGGAGGTGCCGGGATTCCCACCAGTTCCCGCGTTCGGGGGAATTCGTTACACATCCGAGACGTAAACACATCGGCTGGGAGGTCACCATGAGTTCGTGAAAGGAGCCCCCCGCTCCGACCGCGCGACGATCGGGGGAGCGCTCCCCGGGACAATCGATGATGAACGCGCAGATTCTGGTAGTTGACGACGAACCGGACATCTCGGCCCTTGTAGCGTATCACCTCGCCCGCGCTGCGTATCAGGTACGAACCGCGGCTGATGGTCAGGAAGCGTTGCGGGCCCTCGAGGTGCAGCCTCCCGATCTGATCCTTCTTGACCTGATGTTGCCCGGCGCGTCGGGGTTGGAGGTTCTGAAGGAGGTCCGGCGACGTCCTGAGACGAGTGGAGTACCCATCATCCTGCTCACCGCTCGTCGGGAGGAGACGGACCGGATCCAGGGACTCGAGCTCGGCGCCGACGACTATATCTCCAAGCCCTTCTCTCCGCAGGAGCTCGTTCTGCGGGTGCGCGCGGTGTTGCGTCGCGCCGCCCCTCAGGCCGCGACCGAAAAGCGCGGTCGGGTCCTGCGGCTCGGTCCCTTCGTGGTGGATGCGACGGCCGTTCACGCGGAAGTGGATGGCCGCCCGCTCGAGCTCACGCCTACCGAATTCAAGCTGCTCGAGGTGCTGATGGAACGGCGCGGCCGTGTGCAGAGCCGACGCAAGCTGCTGGAGATCGTCTGGGAGGTGACCGCAAACATTTCGACGCGGACCGTAGACATGCACGTCCAGCGACTGCGCACGAAGCTGGGAGAGCATGGCGATTGGATCGAGACAGTTAGGGGCTTCGGCTATCGGTTCAGGGGTGTCGGGTGAGATGGATCGGCGCGCCGGAGAAAACTTTCGCCAGGCGCGCCGGTTCGTTCGCCCGGGTTCGATTCACCTGAAAGGGCGGCCGGGCTCGCACGATGGACCCCGGCCGACCCTGCAGCTCGTCCTACCTTAGAGATCGTTTCCGTAGGTCAGGAACTTCACCCGTCCATCCCGCTCCATAACCGGTCCGAACAGCCGGACCTCCCGAGTTTCATCTCCCAGCCTGACGTGCACCCGGCATCGCTCGCGGATGAGGTTGGGGCCCTGCTCGACGAGCTCATCGCAGAGGTAACGATCCAGCTCGAGGTCGGCCTCGCCGAAGCGCGTCAGAGCTCGCCCGATGCCTCGGCTGCTTGCACTCTCCATCTGGAACCAGATGATCGCCGGGTTCATCTCGTAGGGTGGCGTGGTGTAGGGGGAGTGCGGAAAGTAGAAGGTGATGAACTCCGCGGGTGTGACGATAGCCCGCGCGAGCAGCGCCGTGTCCTGTGAGGCGATCGCCTTCACGAAGTCGTGTACGAGGGCGTCGATGGAGGTCCACTCCGAATCGAGAGCGGCAGGCGCAGGGCCGACTGCTTCGGCGAACCGCCGCACCTCCTCCTCGATGGGGAAGATGCTGTCCACGATGGTGGCCGCGTCATTCGGCGCGGTTGCCTCGCGACCCTCCGCCTCTCGCTCCGCGCATCCGGCGAGCGCTGCCAGCGTCAGCAACACCCCTGCGACCGTCCCTCGCCGGCCGCCGTTGCCCTGGCCTATCCTGCCCAGGAGCGTTGCGCCGCAGGTGCCGGGAAGGGCCGGCCCGATTCCATCTTTTCTGTTCATGCCAATCATCTTCCTTCAGTTCGTTCTCGTCCCGGGATAGAGCGAGCGGCCGACCTCCAGGATGGAAGCCGGCCGCCCGTTCAGGATCGGACCACCTAGTTATCCGCGTAGTTGGTCCAGCCCTCCCACCACTTCGGGCCAGCCGGGTCGGCTGCGCCGCGATATGCTGTCGGCACCACGAAGGACCCGGCCCGGGCGGCCAGATCGCCGCTGAAGGTCGTCAGACCCCCGGTGCGTGCCGGCGAGTCGGCAGCGGGCGTCCAGTCGAACTGCGAGCCCTCGCTCGGGTCGGTCGGGAGGGCGACGAAGAGGCTCGCAGCCGCGCCAGGCGCTGTGGTGAAGCCGTTCGCCGCCTCGTCGACCGAGAACTGGTGCGTCGTTCCGGTGATCGGAAGGAACGCCTGGTTATTCTCCGCCAGCAGGATGTTTCGCACCGAGAGCACCCCTTCGTCCAGGCGGGACTCCGTGTCCGCATCGCGGAGCGAGATGGCGGCACGGTTGTACCGGGCGACGATATTGTTCACGTAGTGACCGCCCGAACCGCGACGGATCATCATGCCGATCTCACCACCGCTCGTCGACCAGGATGACCCGGCGCCGATGAGCGTCATGTTCGCGAAGATCGGCGTCGTGTAGGGTGTCGAGTTGCCGCCATTCGTGCAGTTCTGGCCGCTGCAGCCGTCATTCTCCATCCCCTGCGGGTCCGTCGCGACGCTGCCTGCGCCCGGGCGGGGCAGCAGCTGGCGGCTCTGGAAAGCGATACCGAACTGAACGCGCCCCTGGAAGCCTTCGGAGGCGTCGAAGTGGTCGTCCCCCGACTCATAGGAGATGAGATACTTCGCATCGACGGCGCCGCCGAACCATTCGAACGAGTCATCGAGACCGGCAAGGACCTGGACGTGGCTGATCTGCGTCCCGCTTCCGACCGCTGCCAGCGTCAGGCTGTTCAGCTCGGCGTTCGTGGCAACCTCGTGGCCTGCGAACTCGATGCGGACGTAGCGGAGTGATCCGCTGTTGTCGGCGTTGTTCGTGCCGCCTGCGTAGTTGATCGGCTGCGGGAAGTTTTCGGTGCCCTCGAGAATGACCGGAGCCGTCCGGTTGACGATGCCATTCCCGATGATGACCAGGCCGCCCCAATCACCCGGACGCCGCTCCCCCACGGGACGCGACGAGGTGAAGACGATCGGCGCCTGGGCGGTGCCCTCGGCGATGATCTTCGCGCCGCGCTCGATGAAGAGCGAGGAGGCGATGACCTCGTAGTCGCCCTGAATCGTGGTGCCCGGCTCGATCGTCAGCGTCGCGCCATTGCTCACGCGGATGTAGCCGCGAAGGGTGTACAGCGTGTCTGCGTAGAGGGTGCGGTCCTCCGTGATGTTGCTGGAGATGACGGCGACCTTCTGGCCGACGAGCGGCGTCGTCACACTTTTCGGAGCGCCGAAGTCACTCTGCTCCGAACCGCGAAGGGCCGCGACCCGATAGCGATATTCGGTATTCGGCTGAAGGCCTGAGTTCTGGAACGTCGTCTGGCTCGTTTCGCCAACGACGGTGAATGCTCCCGCTCCCTGCGAGCGCTCGACGACATACCCGGTCGCCCTGCTCACCGCTGAGAAGCTGACTGTCGCCGATGTGGGCCCATCCGCGACAACCGTCACATTCGCCGGCGCGAGAAGGTCCGGATTCGTGACGCTGTCGTCGCATGCACCGAGCGCCAGCAGGACGCCCAGGGCCGCGAACGACGTCTTCCAGCTCGAAATGTGTCTCATCTTCCTCAAATGCTGGGTGTGATTACCCGTTCAGAAACCAGATCGGACAGGAGGAAGTTCGCAGACGTCCACCTGTCCGATGCCGAAGGAACAGCTACGATCGGGTAACGGAGCTATCGCCGATGCGTCACTCCGAAGGAGATCGATCGTCCGGTCCGGTACTGCTCGCGCATCACGGTGCCCTGCTGAAGGCGGTGCTCCGTGTCGAGCAGGTTCTTGAGATCGACCTTTCCGCTGAAGCCCCCGATGAGCGGGAAGCGGAGGGAGATGTCGAAGGATGACTTCGGGAGCTCGTAGACGTCGGGGAGTGGAGCGCCGGCCGCCGCGACGATGCGCTGACCCACGCGATTGAAGAGCACCGTTCCGCTGATCCCGCTGTCTTCGTTCGCGTAGCTGATACCGGTGTTCACCACGTAGGGCGCCTGTCCGAGCATCGGACGATCGGGGTTGGTGGTGCTCGCCAGCCCCTCATTGCCGATCGTGATGCGGCTGCGCATGAGGGTGGAGTTCGCAAACAGCTGGAAGGGTTCGAAAGCCCGCCCGAACATCCCGAGGTCCTTCCGCAGCTCCAGTTCGACGCCATAGTTCCGCGCACCTTCAGCGTTGACGAAGGTGTTGATCGCAGTGCCGGACGTCGCGAGGTAAATCCTTTCGATCGGATCCTGGAAACGCTTGGCGAAGAGCGCGATGCTCAGCGCCTCACCCGGGTTCGGATAGAACTCCCAGCGGAAGTCCGCGTTCTGGATCAGCGTCCGCCGAAGGTCGGAGTTGCCGCGCGTGTTCTCACCGCCGATCACTTCTCGATACTGGACGGGCGCAACTTCCCGATACTCCGGGCGGGCGAGCGTCTGCGACCCCGAAAGGCGGAAGTTGTGATTTTCCCCGACGCGCAGATTGAAGCTCAGCGAGGGGAGGACATCTGTGTGGACGGGGTTCGCGTTGTACTCCGTCCGCATCGTCGAAACAGCCAGGAGATCGAGCTCCGACCGTTCGACGCGCGCGCCTCCGACGACCTGCAGACGATCGCTGAGCGACGCCTCGACCATCCCATAGGCGGCGTAGAGGCGGTCCTGAGCGGAGTAGGAACCGCCCTGAGCTATCGGGACGACCGAGAAGACCGAATCATCGGGGTCGGTGAAGGCATCGCCGAAGATTTCTTCCGCCTCCCGCTCCCGGATCGACCTGTCCTGCGAGAGCGGGTTGCTCCCGATGCTCTGGACGCTCCATGCACGGTTGTCCGCATCGCGCTCCGTGTTGCGGAGGGCGCCACCGAGCCGGATGTCGAAGGGACGATTCGTCGTGCCGAGAGACAGCCGGTAGTCGCCCTTCAGTTCGATCGCATCTTCCCGCAGATCGGCGAAGGTCCGGACGGCCACTTCATTACCGGTGAGCGCCCAGGCTGCCGGCATCTCCGCGCCGGTGTTGTCCCGTTCGATGAGGTAGACGACTTCCGAGCGATCGGGCTCCTGGCGGCGGACGGAAGAGCTGCTCGCCGACCAGTCGATCGAGTGACGCGGCGCGAGCTGGTGCTCCCCCTGAAGCTGTGCGGAGATGACCGAGCGCTCGACGTACTGGAGCCGGTCGATGCGCAGGTCGGCGCCGGTATTCTCATCCACGCCCCGCTCCCGCCGTCCGTCGTTATCCGCAGACCGGTTGTAGGAGAGGTTGAGCGCGAGCCGGTGGTCATCACCGAACATCGTGCCGAGGTTGACCAGCCCACCCCAGAGGACGCTCGTCCGGCCGAGCTCGCCCTCGTACCGGCTCGACTCGTACGTCGCCCCTTCCGAACCGGGCAGGGCGACGGCGCGCATCTGGTCGAGCCGCGCCTCCTCGCTGATCGAGTAGGTCATCGAGGCGAGATAGCCGATCTGCCGTCCGAAAAGAGGGTCGTTCCCGCCGACGGACACCGACATCGAGCTCGAGGGCAGCGCCGAGCGCTGCTCCACCGACCAGGTGTTGCGGAAGGAGCGAACGATGTTGTTGTGGTCCGCCTGACGGAGCCCGTCGAAGGAGTTCAGAGTCCGGAGGGTGGTTGGCAGCCGTCGCGGATCGGTGGAGAGAGCGGCCCATTCGCCGCCCGCCGAGGGGGCCGCCATTCCGCTCCGTCCTGTCACGCCCGGATTGAAGCCGAGCGAGTAGGCGTAGGTGACCTGACGCTGCGCCGGGAACTCGCGCGTCTGGATATCGACCATTGCGCCGCTGAAGTCACCCGAAAGGTTCGGGGTGAAGGTCTTCGCCGTCGTGATGCTCTGGACGAGCCCGGAGGGGAAAAGGTCGAGCGGCACCATCTTCCGCTCGGGCTCGGGGCTCGGAATGCGGCTCCCGTTCAGCGATGTGGTCGTGTATCGCTCACCAAGGCCGCGTACGAAGACGAACTTCCCATCCTGAACGCTGACGCCGCTCACCCGCTGGACCGCGGCGGCGGCATCGCCATCCGGACTGCGGGAGATCTGCTCGGCGGTCACCTCGCTGACTACACCGACCGCCTCACGCTGCCGGTCCAGCGAGCGGCCGATGGTGCCGCGATCGGTTGAGGCCGTCACCGATATCGCATCCAGCATGAGAGCGGCCGGCGAAAGTGCGATGTCGAGCGTTGCCGCCGCCCCCGCCCTGACGTCTATGCTGACGGTTCGGTTCGTGTATCCAAGCAGCGAAGCGCTCACGGAGGCAGTGCCCGACGGGACGTTCGCGAGAGTGTATCGTCCGTCCGCTGCGGAGATGGCCCGGATGCTGGTGCCTGATAGGGTGACCAGCGTCCCGTTGAGCGGTCGACCGCTCTCTGCATCGACGACGCGACCGGTGATGCGGCCGGACTCCTGCGCGAGGAGGGACGTCGTTGTGAACATGCCGAGCAAGAGAACCGCGGTCGCGAGTGCCAATCCGGCTTCCACAAAGCGGATGGATCTCCTGCGAGATCGGCTTCCGGCTATGCGGGTGCTACCGAGGCCGACGTGATTCAAGGGTCAATCTCCTGATGAGGATTTGCGTTACCTGCTGACGCAAAGCTCGCGGAGCATTGTCACCTTGGCCGCGACCGCATGTCTCGGAATGGTCACGACCGGGTTACATGGCGGTATCGCGGGGAGCCGGGGGTATCACGAAGGCGGGGGACGGGCGAAGGCGGGGGATGAGGAAGTGCCGGGGGAGAGTCGCCGATGACTGAACGAACTTCGAGGAGGATCGGGGACGCAAGAAGACCGCAGGAGCAGCAGCCGCGACGCAGCTACCGGCCCTTCCCCTGAGCCGGTAGCCGCGTCTCCAGCATCTCTGCTCAGAAGACCATCTGGAACTGCACCTTCGCGCCCGCGGCATCCACCCCTGTGGCCGCGTTCCAGATATCGTAGTTCAGCATCAGCCGGTTCAACCCGCCCAGATAGATGTTGATACCCGGCGTAATCAGAGTGCCACCGTCCGGGAGGCCCGGATCCACGCGATCGATACGCGCATGGCTGACGCGGACGAGGGGCTCCACCAGCGGGATCCGCCCTCCGACCGGCACCAGATACCCGGCCCAGAGCTGCCCCCCGACGAAATCCTCCCCTGCGACGGGGTCGAAGTCGCCGCTCGCGACTTCCGCCATGACATGTGGTCCGGCGGTCGGCGTTGGCCCGCCGTATTCGAAGTCGATTACGAAAGCGTTTCCAGCGTCCGTCTCGTAAACGCCTTCGGCGGGCTCCCGCACGAAGTCCCTTCGGGACCACGCAACGCCCACTTTCGAACGATCGGCTGGATCGGCAGTCAGCCTGGCGACGAACTGCTGTGTCTGTTGACCGCCTGCGCTACCGGTGGCCGGCCCAGCGAACACCCCCACGGCATAGCCAAGCCCGAGCGGCGCTTCAGACAGCGAGCCGCGCAGCTGCACCCCGACGTCGCGGTCACCATATCGAAGTCCGCTCAGAATCGCCGAGAGATCGAAATTCTGTACCCCGCGGATCGACAGCCCCCTTTCGATCGGGATGATCTGAAGGGAGGACGTCTGCTCCATGATGCCGAACGGCCGATGCGCCCTTCCTGCCAGCAGCTCCGCCGCCGGGTGGAAATTCAGCTGCATGTAGGCGTCGCTGATCGCCACCTCGTTCCCGGCGAAGTCCGCGTGGACCCGACCACTGACGAGATCGTTAACCTTCACATTCGCCCCGAGGCGAACCCGGCGAAGGATCATCTCGGCATCCTGCACCCCCTCCGCATCGCTCGTATTGAGCTGGGCGTGAACCCGGCCTGTGATGGCGATCTCGGCCGCTTTGACTGAACCTTCGCTCTGGCTCTGGGCCAGCCCGGGGCTCTGCATCAGGGTTACGAGAAGGGCGAGGAGGGTCGAAGCTGCATGAACTCTCCACTTCAGGAGGGGGCCCATCGTGATCTCCGGCGAGGCGTTGAAAGAACGTTTATGTCACGGAACGGCGTCAACGTAGTCCCTTCCCTGCAACGCCCCGGTCATCGCTTCGTAACGCGACGGTAACGACCGCCCACCTGCGAAGACCGCTCCTCACCGGCGCTCCTGGCACATCCAGGCGACTTCTTCGCCTCTCCTACTCCTGCGCCCCTGACGCTACAGCCTGGCCATTGGTGGCCATCCTCATCCGCCCGGCCGGTCCGATGGCAGCGTGAACCGGATCACCGTTCCCTTGCCGACCTGGCTGTCGGCTTCGATCCATCCGCCGTGCGACTCAACGAGATGGCGGACGATCGCGAGGCCGAGGCCCGTCCCCCCCTCCTCCCTCGAGCGCGCCGGATCCGCACGATAGAAGCGCTCGAAGATGCGAGACAGATGGACGGCCGGAATGCCCCCTCCGGTATCTTCGACCTCGATCGTCGTCCATCCTTCGAGCCCTGCACTTCCACCTTCCCCCATCTGACGGCGTCCGCCGGCCTTCGACGCGGAACGGGTACGGAGTGTTACACTTCCGCCATCGGGTGTGTAACGAATGGCGTTGCTGAAGAGATTCGAAAGAATCTGCCGCACCGCACTCGCATCTGCGAAGAGCTTCTTCTGGGAAGCCTCGAGGTCCAGCCGAAGCTCGACCTCCTTCGTCGGTAGTCGCTGCATCCCCCACACCTCGCGTGCAATCTCCTCGATCGAAAGGGGCACAGCGTCGATGCGCCACCCCCCTCCCTCGATCCGCGACAGATCGAGCAGATCATCCACGATGCGCTGAAGACGGTCGGCGTTCAGCCGGACGATCTCTGCGAAACGGGTCACCAACTCGGCCGGAAGCCCCGGCTCGGCGAGTGTTTCGCTGTAGCCGCGGATCGCAGTGAGCGGCGTCTTGAGTTCGTGGGATGCATTGGCGACGAAATCCCGTCGCACCCCCTCGAGTCGCCGCAGCTCCGAGATGTCGAGGAAGACGAGGACGGCGCCACCATTGGGGAGGGGGTGCGCTGCCGCGAGGAGCGACACACCGCCGACGATGATCTCCGCCGGTGGTGCGGTCCGGCCTTCGAGGGCGAGGTCGACCAGATGAAGAAATTCCGGGCGCCGGGAGACCATCTCCGGTGCGATCCCGGTAACCCGGGGTCCGAGCGAGAACATCCGTCGTGCCGCAGGATTCGCCCGCCGAAGCTCCCCCTCCGGCGAAAGTGCCAGCACCCCCTCCGACATCGCGTCGATGAGTGCCTGCATCTCCGCCCGCTCCCCTTCCAGCTGACCCAGGCGCCGTTGCAGTTCGTCACCCAGCGTGTTCAGGGCAGTCGCCAGATCACCCAGCTCATCCTCGCGCTGGAGGCGGATCCGCCTCGAGAGATCGCCCCCGGCGAGAGCGCGCGCCGTCTCCCGGATGCGGTCGAGCGGCCGGGTCACCGTCAGTGTGAAGCCGAACGCCAGCGCCAGAGCCAGCGCCACCGAGAGGCCGACGGCGGTATAGATACTCCGCTGCATTTCATCGACCGCTTCATCGATCCTGGCGATCGGAGCGGCAAGCCGCAGCACATCCCCCGCATCTGTGACAGTGGCGAGATAGACACTCCCGCCGCGCGCTACGGGTGTGCTGACCCCGTCGTTCTCGAGCGCTTCCTGTATTTCACGGCGGGTTCGGTGGTCCTCGAGGGCGAGCTCGACATTGATGACCGCGGTTTCGCCCGAAATCCGCCCCTGGCGATCGACGATGGTCACCCTTCGTCCGCTCAACCGGCCCAGTATTGTTGCAGCCGAATCTGCGGACACGCCGGGCGCCATCTCCTCGTATACGCGGCGGCTCAGCGCGAGCTCGCGCTGAAGATCCGTCTCGAGATCGGCCGTGAGGGTGCGCCTGACGAGCGGCTGCACGCCCAGGCTCATCCCGAGTGTGAGAAGAGCCGTGAGCAGAAGGTAGGAGAGGAAGAGCCGTTGGCCCGAACCAAAACGCATCGGTTCAGCTTCCGGGCGGATCGTTCCGCATCCGGTAGCCGAAGCCGCGAACCGTTTCGATCCAGTCGGTGCCGCTTCCGGTCTTCATTCGCAATCGCTGCACGTGCATGTCGACCGTTCGAGTGGCAATTCTGGCCGTGACTTCCCACACCGACTCGAGGAGCTGCCGTCGGCTCTGCACCCGACCCCGTCGCTCCATCAGCACCTGAAGCAGCCGGAACTCGGTAGGAGTGAGCTCAATCTCCTTGCCATCGACCGTTGCCATGCCGCCCTCCACATCCACGACAAAAGGCCCGTGCCGGAGCGTCTTCCCGCCCGACCGGACGGGCGGCTGCTGACGGACGCGGCGCAGAACGGCTTCCACGCGCAGCACGACTTCCTGGGGCGAGAATGGCTTCGTCACATAGTCGTCCGCGCCGAGCCGCAAGCCCTCCACACGGTCCGACTCCTCGGTCCGCGCGGTGAGCAGGATCACCGGCACATCCTTCCATGCATCCTGGCGCCGGATCTCGCGGAGAACATCGAGACCTGACAGCCCCGGCAGCATCAGATCGAGGAGGATGAGGTCGGGAATCTCGGTCTCGATCGCGCGTAGCGCTTCTGTACCGCTCGAGGCGGTACGAACGCGAAACGACTCCCTTGCAAGATGATACGCGACGAGGGCCGCGATATCCGGCTCGTCATCTACGACGAGAATGTGAGCGTTCTGCATCGTCGGGTTCGGGGGTGTTTCGGCACCGGTCTTCATCCGGCGGGAATCGCGTTGCCCGCTCGTACGCGCTGCCGGGAGTGGGCGTCGCGAGCAGGGGGCGCGGACGGCTGCAAACTAAACCGCCCGACTCTCCCGGACCAACTCCATCGTCAGGACGACAAGCCGCATTTGCATCCGCCGGACGCCGCGGGGGGATTGAAACTTGCACCTCGGGAAGGGCGCACAGAACCGGTCAAAAGACGACCGAAGCGTCAGTCCTGCTTTTGCTTACACCAAACGGACGACACCCCGGAACGAAGGGTGTTCGATAGAATCGGGAGGTTGATATGAACAGACACGAAGGTCTCCTTTTCGGAATTTTCCTTGGCGCCGCAGCGATGTTCCTTCTCGATCCCAGCCGGGGCCGCCGCCGCCGCGCACTCCTGCGTGGCCAGGTCGCTCATAGCGCACACGAGCTCGAGGAGATCGGTGCCGGATTGGGCTCGCGGGCGCGTCACTTTCGCAATCGGGCGCGGGGCGTCATCATCGAAGCGAGGGCTCGCCTCCCGCACGAGATCATCGACGATGAAGTTCTCGAGCGCCGCGTTCGGGCCCACCTTTCCCGCTTCGTCCGCCACCCGGAGACGATCCACATCAGCGCCGAACACGGACGTGTGACGCTGCGGGGAATCGAGCCGGAAGAAGGATCCGATCACCTGGTCGGCCAGGTTGAAGAGATCAAGGGCGTCCATGATGTAATCAACCGGCTGAAGGGGCGACAGGCCGCCCCCTGAGCCGCTCCACAGCGCGGACCAGATCGTTACCGAACCAGAACCGTCCCGTGACCATCTCGATTCAGCAAGGCGCTTCCGCGGAGCGCGCCCACATCATCCATGAGACCGTCGGATGACGGTCGTCTCCCCCACCCGGAATCGGGACGATTCAAACGACGATATGCCGGCCGTCCGCTTCCCGATCCGGGCGGCCGCACTCGATGTCGGCTCGAATGCGATCCGCTACTCGATCGCCGAGTTCAGCGATCCCCAACACTTCGTGGAGATCGACACGCAGCGCTTCTCGGTTCGCCTGGGCCGCGATGCGTTTACCACCGGCGTCCTCGGGGAGCAGTCCCGCCATGACGCGGTGATGGCTGCGGCGGTTTTCCGTCGGCGGCTCGAGGAGTTCGGGGTGACGCGATATCGCGCGGTGGCGACGAGCGCGGTACGGGAGAGCCGGAACGGCCGCGAACTGGTCCGCCGCTTCAGTGACGAATGCGGGCTCGACCTCGAGACGATTTCGGGCAGCGAAGAGGCGCGCCTGGTCTGGGTCGCGGTCTCCCACCGCGTGCGGATGACGGACGGGCCCTGGGTACTCGCCGACCTCGGAGGGGGCAGCGTCGAAGTCTCCATCGTCGACAACGATGCGATCCTGGCGAGCGAGTCGCAGCCGCTCGGCACCGTACGGATGATCGAGGACCTGCCCAGCGAAGATGATTCGCCGGTCGAGTTCCGGAATCTGCTGCGGGGATACGCATCGCGAGTGACTCTGCCGGGACCGCTCCCCCGCCCAGCGGCCGGGACCATCCTGACGGGAGGAAGTGCCGAGTCGCTGGCCGATCTGATTTGCCCAGGCGCCACCCCCGGCATCGTGGTCGATTGCACCCGGGCGGATCTCCGCGGCGTGATGGAGAAGCTGTCGGGAATGACGATCCGGGACCGCATCAGGAAGCTCGGGCTCCGCCCCGACCGTGCCGATGTCATCATTCCGGCGGGGGTGGTCTACGATCGGGTTGCCGAGCTCGCCGGAAGCGATCGGCTCATCGTCCCGCGCGTAGGCGTAAAGGATGGGCTGCTGCTCGACCTCGCGATCGCCTATGCGGAACACAGGCGCCACGAGGGGGAGCTCGATCGGCTGACCCGTGCCGGCGCCCTGGCGCTGGGGGAGCGCCATCACTTCGACGAGAAGCATGCGCAGCACGTCGCGACGCTCGCCCTCTCCATTTTCGATCAGCTGGGCGAGCTCCACGGTCTGGGGCAGTTGAGCCGGAGGCGCCTCGAAACGGCAACGCTCCTCCACGACATCGGACAGGTAATCGCGTACCGACGGCATCACAAGCACTCCTGGTACATCATCAGGCACGCCGAACTGCCGGGGCTCACCGCAGAGGATGTTCGGCTCGTGGCGCTGATCACACGATACCACCGCCGATCGGAGCCGAAGGATTACCACGAAGACTACTCAGGGCTTCGCGAGGTCGAGAAGCTCGAGGTGCAGAAGCTCTCCGCGATCCTGCGAGTTGCGGATGCTCTCGACCATGACCACTCCGCACGGGTGCAGTCGATAGATGCGAAGGTGACGAAGAAGGAGGTGCTCCTCCGCCTCACGCCCCGCGAGGACACCGCGGTCGAGGAGTGGGCGTTGAAGAAGAAGGCGGGGCTTTTCGAGAAGGTGTACGATCGGAAGATGGGCATCGTCTGACCTATGACGATCGCCTTCCTGTCCGACATCCATGCGAATCTTCCGGCGCTTCGCTCGGCGCTCGCGATTGCGGGCGAGAGCGGCGCCGAACGCGTCGTTGTGTGTGGCGACATCGTCGGCGACGGGCCCTTCCCCCAGGAGACGGTGGAGCTTCTGCAGGCGCAGCACGGCCTGATCGCGGTGCGCGGAAACGTCGATCGGAAGGTTCTTCGCCTCGCCGGCAGGAAGCGCAGGAAGCTGAAGAACATAGCTGAAGAGGGCTCGGCGAAGAGTCGCAAACTGGCGTGGACGGCGCTCCAGCTGGCGGACGACGCCCGCGAATGGCTGGAGGCGCTACCTCCTCACCACCACTTCCGCGTGGAGGATCGCGAGATCCTGGTCGTCCATGGCAGCCCGCTCGGCGATACCGATTATATCTATCCGAGCCTGACGAAGGAGGGGCTGGCAGGGAAGCTTGCCGGGTACGAAGGACCGCCGCCCGACCTGCTCGCCGCCGGCCACAGCCATATCCCCTTCGCCAAATCGCTGGACCAGACGATCGTGGTGAATTGCGGAAGCGTCGGGCTTCCTGCGGATGGCGATCCGCGCGGCTCGCTGGTGATCGTGAAGATCGGCGCAGCGGGTGCACCTGCTGCGCAGTTGATCCGCTTCAATTATCCGATCGAGGAGACGATCACCGCCCTCGAGGGGCGCGGCGTCCCGGGAGCAGACGTCGAGTCCTATCGTGCGGGGGTGAAGCCGCGCTGATCCCCCGATCGCGAAGTATCGCCGGAAGATCCCCTCTGCTCCAGGAAGGGCCGGACGTCCGATTCGTCTTCTCCATGGGCGGCAAAGGGGGCAAGCCGCCGCCAGTCGAAGAAATGTCCAGCCGAGATCGGGGATGGCCTGCGATCAGGCGGTGCACCTGTCAGACCGCGGCGCTTCCCGATCTCGAGCTTCCAATCAGAAGATGATGTTGCCTCCCCCGCCCCCGCCGAAGCGCGGATTGACCACATTCTGGAAGGACGACCCGAAGCGGTAGCTGAACCCGACGGAAGAGGAGTACCGGAAGCTCGTCGCCACCTGCCGCTGACGCAGGAGCACTTCCTCGGGTGTCAGATTGCGTCGGGCCAGACTGATCTGGTCCCGGATCATCGAGTAGCTTCCGCTGAAGTTCATCGACAGCCCGCGCACGATGTTCACACTCGTGCTGCCGCTGAAGTTGAGATTGTACAGCCCGGTATCGTGAAGGAACTGCTGGCCGTCGATGCCGAGGCTCACCGTTCCCCACGTCTTCCGCGTCGAGTAGTCACCGACGAAGGAGTGCACCGCGCGCGTCTCATCCATGAGGAAGTAGACCGTTTCCTCTCGATACTTCTGAGACAGCACCCCGATCCCGTAACGGAAGAGGAGCGATTGGCGGGTCGACTGCGAATAGGGGAAGATGTTGTACTCGATCGCGGGCTCGGCATTCACATAGAACTCCGTATTTCCGAAGGTCGATGTTCCGATGCCCAGCCTCGCCCCGACGGAAAGGTGACCGGTAAGACTCTTTACGATGAGGCCGTTCCCGGTATAGCTGCGCGTGATCGAGATCGTGGTCGTATCCCGCGCCCCGCCTGCGATGGCGTAGGTGAAGCTCTGGCGCCCGTACGAACCGCGGCCCGAGAAGTTCAGCTTCCACGCCTCCGTCACCCGGTTCGCCCCGACATTCGCACTGATATTCGTCTGAGTACGCGACGATTCGCCATTGGTGCTCCCATTCCCGCCGAGTGTGAATACCCAGGCGTTCCAGGG
>CAYRLB010000032.1:0-4141 GCA_964424945.1 uncultured Gemmatimonas sp. | reverse complement strand
TACAGCCGTCCTCCGCCTCCCGTCGACTCGGTTCGCGTGAGGATGTGGAGATCGGCATCGGCTCGGTCCCGCACCCAGTCGACGTAGGTGATCTCGGTGCGGACGAAATCGAAATCGCACGCGGAACACTCGAGGAATACGCGCAGCGCGGCCGGCGCGGCCGCAATATCCTGTGCTTCGACCGGCGCGGACACGAAGGTGCCGCCAAATGCCAGCACAGCGGCCGCCATGAGCCAGCGAGGGGTGAGTTTCATGCCCGTAGCTATGTAGTGGTAAGCCCCGCGAAGAGGACTCCTCGCAGGGTGATGCGTCCAGCGACTACCGGGATTCTCGACTACCTGACGGAAAAAACCACGATCTGGACGAAGACCACGCGCTCGTCGGGAAGGAGATCGAGACGAAACGGAACTCACCCGCGTGGAGAGCGGGCGAACGCGCGATGGTACTACTACAGCGTCTATCTGAACTCTGTTGGGAGGTTCGGGCCCGTCAGCGCTCCTCCTGTCGTTCAGTGAAGTTCGCGACTACCCGCCCGTCGCCTTCAGAAGTGTCACCTCGCGCTGTGGATAGGGCATGACGATGCCGTTTTCGCGGCACGCTGTCCAGATCATCAGCATAAGATCCGCACGCACGCGGTTCGGTCCATCGTCGATTCCCTCCATCCAGAACTCGATCTCAACGAGGATGCCCGAATCACCGAATGCCTTGATCTCGGCGTCAGGCCGGATTTCCTCCGTCACCTCCGGCCCGCTAAGAACGGATGGATGGCTTGCGGTTAGCCCGATAAGAAGCGGAAGGAAGGTCGACATATCGGTGTCGTACGCGACCGAGAACTCGATGCTGTAGCGTTGCCTGCGATCCAGGTGCGTCCAGTTGATGAACGACTCGCTCACGAAGGTCTCGTTCGGAACCACGACGTCGCGCCCATCGAAGGTCTCGAGGGTGGCGAAGCGCATGTTCAGCTCCCGGATGTGCCCTGCACTGCCGCTCCCGAGCTCGATGAAGTCGCCGATCCTGATCGACCGATCCAGAAGGATGATGATGCCCGAGATGAAGTTCGCCGCGATGCGCTGGAGACCGAGTCCCAGACCGATGCCGAATGCGCCGCCGAACACGGTGAGGGCCGTCAGGTTCACCCCCATGATGTTCAGCAGAATGAACCCGATGGCGATATAGAGGGCAATCTCGAAGACCTTGACCGCCACCTCCCGCGTACCGATATCCAGCCGTGGGTTCCTGCGGAGCGCCCGCTTGCCCGTCCGATTCGACACTCCTCCCAGCCAGAACAGAAGAAGGCCGAAGAAGACTGTCCGACCGATGTCGTAGAGCGAGATCTCGATATTGCCGACGTGAATCGCCAGCCGGTCGAGATATGCGGTGACATCATCCAGCCAGCCGAAGACGCGCAGCGTAGCAGCCGGGATCCCGATCCACTTCAGGACCAAGCTGGTCAGCCACTCTTCGACGTAGCGGCTGATGATCGTGTAAAGAAGGTAGACTACGGCCAGACTCTGCGAGATCCGGATGAGCCACACCTCATCGCGGAAGGCGAGGCCTAAATCTATCGCGACACCGAGCAGCAGGACGATCAGGATCGGGGTGACGAGCGGCCGAACTCTGAACAGGAAGCTGTGCAACGCCAGCCAGGAACCCGGTTGTGCCTTCGCTTCGGGGTCGGGGATCCTCGAACGAGCAAGGACCCCGACGGCGACCGCGAACCCGACTGCGATAGCGATCGCTGCCAGCTGCTGATAGAACGCCCCGCTCGTGAACCAGGCAGCAGCACGCGCCTGGGCGTCTTCCACCAGCAACCAGAAGTCTTGCATCCGATGTCTTGAGAAGGAAAGCCGATATCAGAAGGAGGGAGGAAACCGGTCGATCCGGAATGCGCGCATGGTGCGGCGCACAAACGAGATAGCTCGTTGAGCCACGACTGAAATCAGGCCGGAGCGCTCGGGACGCGGCTGCCATCCTTGCATCTGTCGTCGCCGCCGACCCGACCGATGCGTCCGTCGAGTTATGAATAGCGGGTAGCAGCGATGCTCGCGAGGGGAGACTCTACCAAACAATGTTGCTCCCTCACGGGATCTGAATCGACATTCCGCCCAAGGGGATATCCATAAAATGAAACGGCCGGCAGGAAGCCTTGCGGCATCGCGGCCATCGGCCAGCAGATGAAAGCCGAAAGTCCCCGGGAGGCTTCTTCGCCTCACGGGGACTTTCTTCGCTCTTCGACTTCTTCACTCCTTCGTCCAGTCTACCCTCCGACGAAGGGTGCAGTCGGAGCGGTTACGGCCGCAGCACCGTCACCATGTCGCCATTCGGATCCACCGCGTTCGGCTGGTCTGCCGGAGCACGACGCGCCTTGTTCGTCACATAGACCTTCCCGGAGGTCGAGTCGATGTGGATCGTGTTCGGGAAAGTCCCGATCTCGATGCTGGCAACCTGCTCATACGTGGTGCCGTCGATCACCGTGAGAACACCGTCGGCACGGGCGGCCACGTAGATCTGGTTCGTCTGCGGGTGGAACGCGACGCCGACCGGCTGCCCGCCCGTCGGAACCTTCCGCACCACAGAGCCGGTCTGAACATCGATCACGGAGATGTCGTTCGTGCCCTGATTGCCGACGAAAAGGCGCTTCGTGGCCGGGTCGAAGGCAAGCTGCGTCGAGCGCTCACCCTGCGTCGGGATCTTGTTGATGACTTCGTATGTCGTAAGGTCGATGACGGCGATCTCGTTGTCATCGATGTTCGACGCGTAGAGGCGGTTCGCCGCGGCGTCGAGCGCGAGGCCGGTCGGACGCGCCCCGACGTTCTCGATGACCCGCTCAAGCGTGTTTGTCGCCCCATTCACAACCCAGATATTACCCGGGGTGTCTGCGGCCGTAGCATAGACGCGATTGTTTGCCTCATCGACAACGACCCGGTACAGATGAGGAACACCCTCGACGCCCTCACGCTCGATGAGCGTGATCTCACCCGTCTGAAGATCGACCGCCGACATGTTGCCGACGCGGGTGTTGCTCGTATAGAGCGTTTGCGTGCGGTTGTTGATCGCGACGCCGAAGCCGGGCGCGTCATCCATGTCGATGAAGCGGCGCTCCTCGAGCGTGATCGGATCGAGCGCGACGAGACGAGCACCCTCTGCGTTGCCGGATCCCACCGCGGCCACCCAGATCGAGCCATCCGCCGTCGAGCTGGAGATCTCGTAGAGTCCTGCGTGTACCTTCGATGAACCCTCGACGGCGGGCTGTGCCTGTGCGCTCAGGGCGCCGACCGAGCCGACCAGCGCGGCCGCTACCAGAACACTGCGCAATCCGACGATCCGGGTGCTCTTTCCGTACATTGGTTTCCCCGCTCAGCGGTTAGAACAGATTAGCGATTGAGAATCATTCTCGCCCACAAGGTAGAAGGGAGTCTTTCCGACGTCAAGAATGACGGGTCGCATGGCGGCAGAAGCGAGCGTTGGAGGCCGCCGGGAGCCCGGTAGACCACCCATCCCCATGGATAGTCGCAGGCGTCCGGCCGCTTCGTGACCACTCCTTCCGGGCCATCGCAGGGGAACGGATTTCCTGTGCGTGGGTAGAATGACGTGCTTCGGCGAGGTGCTACTGGGCGCCTTGCGAAGGGCCCGCGGCTCCTGTCCATCGCTGACGGAAGCCGCGGGCTTTTTTTGTTCAGCCGAACGATTTCCGGAAGACGTTGTTGTATTCAGGGGAAGACGACCGGCGTTCGGAGCGCGGATCCCGCGCTCCCGTCCTCGCACTTTCCCCGCGGGGCATCCGATCGACGGCCCCCCCACCTCTTGCCCCGCCGATGAAGCATGAGTCATCGGCAGGTTCCGGTCCCGCGGCGTCGTATTCAGCGGCGCCGACACAGGCGTGGACCGCATCTGCGGTCCACCTACCGAATGGAGGATGTATGAGTTCCAAGGAAACGTCGCAGCAGAAGATCGTCCGGATCGCTGAGGAGCTGGGCACGGCAATGCGCAGCCAGGCAGGCCGGCGGTGGGGCGCTGCTGTGCGCACCGCGAGACGGAACCTCGGTGACCGCCACGTCTGGCGCTTCCGTTCGCGAGGCGGGGCGGATCGCTACCTGCTCATTCCCCATCGGTCGATGACGGAAGGCCGTAACCCCACCGC
>CAYRLB010000031.1:10679-26894 GCA_964424945.1 uncultured Gemmatimonas sp. | reverse complement strand
GGGATCCTGCAGGATGCGGGGATCAGCGGGCGTGCCACGGTCGAGATGACGATTCTTCCGGATGGTACCGTGGAGGCGGGTTCCATCCGCGTGCTGGATCCTTCGGACGACCGGTTTATCGAGCCGGCGCGCAGCGTTGCAGAACAGTTCCGGTTCTCATCTCCGATCTATCAGGGTACGGCTGTATCCGTAGTGGTGCAGCTTCCTCTCGCGTGGCAGCCCTGACAGAACCCGCCAACTGCTCCCCATCCCCGAGCCTACTCGCCGGATCGGGAGCAGCCGCCACGGGCCGAATCTCTTGGATGGCGCCCCTCAAGTAGCTCATCCTGCTACAGCCTCTGGCGCCCTGGAACCGTGCCACCCCACTGGTGTATGCGCCTTCCGGATGCCAATATGTCTTCCGGTATCCTCCCCCACTGCATCACTTTCCGCTCCATCCGTGGCGCTATGCCGCGCGCGATTCTGTATTCAATGCGCTTGACCCGGACAGCCAGGCTCCTGCTCGCTCTCATCCTCGGTGTAACTCTCGCCTTCGCACCCGCGCCGGGTGAACGCGGGTCGCTCTTGGCCCTGCCGGGGATCGCATCCGTGATCGGAAACGGACCCGCTCTGGGGCCGCAGCCGGTGCTGAAAGGTGTCTCTCTGCGCGTCGCCTCCAGGGCGGCCATCCATGCCGAAGACGCCCTTCAGGCCCTTTCCCCCTTCGTGACGCATTCCAGCCATCCCGGCGCCCTCGAAGCGGCCTTCAAAGCGTACTACAACTTCCGGGAAGCCAATTCCGATCAGGTCCGGACGCCCTTCCTCTATTTCGTCGATTTCGGACTGGGTAACGAGGAGCGGCGAGGTTACGTCTTCGACATGATGAATCTCCGCCTCATCGAAGGTCCCTTTACCGTGGCGGCGGGAAGCGGGTCGGGCTCGGATGAACGGGGCGTCCCTCAGGAGTTCTCGAATCGACCGGGGAGCAACGCGACTTCGCTGGGGCTTTTCGTGACGACCGAAACGTATGCCTTCAGCGGCAAGTCCAATGGCGTTCCCTACCGCTCGATCGGCCTGCGGATGGAGGGCGTTTCGGATGCATTCAACGACGCAGCGGCGATGCGAGGGGTGGTCATCCATGGTGCGCCCTATGTGACGCCGGGTCGCGCCGGTCGAAGTGAGGGGTGCCCCGCGATGGAACCCGAGCGCGCGGAGAGATTGCTGCCGATGCTCGGCACCGGCTCGCTTGTCTTCATGTACTCCCCGAATGACCGCGCCTGGGCGATGGAGGAACCCTGGACCCAGCCGGAACTCGACTATCTCTATCAGATCGCGGGGCGGTAACAGAGGGAAGAAGATACTTGCCGGGTCGGAGTAGAGGGAGCTACGCTTTCTTCACCTTCGACCACTCGATGAAGATTACCCGCTGAGGCAGAGACATTGGCGGAAGCGAAGAGAGACGTTGGCGGTCGCTCGACGGATGCGGATTCCCTCCGCAATGGAAGACTGCCCCCTGAATCTGAGAAGCCCCGGTATCGCTACCGGGGCTTTTTGCGTCTTCAGAACCCCGCACCGGAGGGAAAGGGGAGCAGAAAAGTGCAACAATTGCTCCAGACACGCATGGCACGCGACCTGTAAGAAGCTGTGAACAGGTGACATAGGTCACATCCACTGGCAACGCCGCCAGACCCCGTCGCGTGCGACGATGATGCGGTGCAGAAGCAGGGAGGAACGCCGTTCGGATCTCACTTCAGTTCCAACCCGAAACAGGGAGGAGCAGTGGGCAGACCCTCAGCAGCAAATGCGAAGAAGAAGCAGCTTGAGAACACGCTGCGTGTGGAGCTGCAGCGGCAGATAGAGCAGGGACAGTGCGTCTATTGTCGAGCGCCGGCCGGACCCGACCAGCCGCTCACCCGGGAACATGTCATCCCTCGCGCGCGAGGCGGACGCCGCAACGATCTCCGGATCATCGTGGCGGCATGCCTCCGCTGCAACAGCCATCGCGGATGTGGCGAGCTCGTTCCCTTTCTTCTCGATCGACCCACCCGGATCTCCTCCTTCCTCGACTACCTCGGCACCCTGTCGGAAGACAGCCTCCGACAGCTCGATCCGAGGATATTTGCTGAGCTTTACGCCGCCGTCGCGATTCTTCGGGAGGCCATCTTTCGAGGTCAGGAGTGGCGACAGGAGCTGGATCGGCTGAGCAGCGGGCGGCCCCTGCATCGCCGTCGTCATGCTGCGCGGCGCGCGCTATGGTCCATCACCCATCGGGTCGGCGAGCCGGGTTCGGGTGGAGAGAATCGCACACTCAGAAGGTCTGACTCCGCCCCGCCGCCTCCGGCGTCCACGCCGGACACCGCTCCGACCCCACTGAATGAATCGCTCGATGAACCGCTCGAGCTTCTTGCCGCACGCGTCGTGGCGATGCTCGCCCTTCTCTGGGGCGTTACGACATTGAAAGCGGAGAGCGAGATTACCCGTGCGCTTGCCGGAAGCGCTCTCGACCGTGCGGCTGGTCGTGCCGTCCAGTACGGTGATGAACCGGCCGAAGATATCGACATCCTGCCCCTGGATAGCTGGCGCTCCCGGCCGCGAAAGCGTCGACTCCGGGTCGATCGGCGCCAGGGTCGCGCCGTACGAGGGTCGCGAGGACGGGCGGCTTGAGACCCGGGAGCCGACGCCGGCAGCCCCAGCCTCGTCCGCATCTTTGCGGATAACATCCAGAAGGGTTCCCTTTAGCAGGGAGGAAGGCTTCGACCCATCGTTGATAATGCGGCGCTTCGACCGGGAGGTTTCGAGTGGGGGACATGCGCGATCTCATGCGGGCGTACGAGCGCGCCCGCTATCCTGCCCATCGTCGTCTCGACGTTCAGGCCGAAGGCCCCCATACCGTGCGGGAACGGGTTCTTCAATGGATCCAGTCTAGGGCGCACGAGGAGCCGGGTGAAGATCTTCTGCTGATCGTGGCGCGTGGCGCCCAGCCGGGAGCGCCGCCATCGCCCTTGGAGGTCGAAGTCCGGAAGCTGCTCGATCGGCTGGAGGGAAGACTGATAGAGTGGTGGCAGATCTTCACCCCGGGTACGCTCGCCGTCCGGCTCGCGCGCGAACCGTCGATGTTTCACCCGGCAGCGAAGCCGGAGCCGGAGGATCAGGATGGCCGAACGCCGGAGACCGCCGGAGCCGCCCGGCCGCTTCCCGACCAGGACATCCCGCCGGAGCTCTACGACGTGGTCCGCCGGGTAGCCGAGCTCAGGATCGAGCGGGAAGGGCTCTCATCCCGGGTGCTCGATGTGCTGCTCCGTGAGGTGTGGAACGAGTCTCAGGCGCTCGCGATGGAAGATCGTCTCACCTTTGCGGCCGCGCTCGACGCGGTTCTGGAGGGGGAGATGCAGGCGCGGCTGGAAGAGGATTAGACCTTCCCTCTCTCACCGGTTCGCTTCGGCCCACACACTGTGGCAGCCTGACGCGGCGGCACCCTTGGTAGAACGCCGATCACCGGCGCTTGGTCCGCTTTTCGAACACGACCTCGTCATTGACGATCATATAGCGGATCATCCGGGAGCCGAGATCGGGGAATGCGGCCTCCCGGTCGCGGAATCGATCATTCGAGACGACTGCCGCGTCCAGCTCCTCCGCGAAGGAGAGGATGAAGTAGTCCGCGTCCGTCCCGGCCGGAGCCTGACGGATCGTACCCGCATCGACGAGCTCTTCATACGCCCGCTCATCGTCGATCTGATGACGGAGGGCAGCGTCGGCGAAGACGATCGGCTCGAAGCCTTCCTCCTGAAGTTTCGCCATGACCAGACGGATGTTCGCGAGTCGGGCGGTGCCCCCTTCGGTGGAGTAGGCGACGTTCGAGCCGTCGATGATGGCGTTCTTTAAAGCCCGTTCTTCGCTCATGACGCGGTCAGAAGGGTAGATGACGAATCCGGATTACCGCTTCCCGGGAGGGCAAGCAGGGTGCCACATCATGGTCTTTTGTCCGCGGTCACCGGACGTTGCTCCCGACCCTTCCGCGCTCTCCGGTCACGTACGGAGGGGAGCTTGAATCGATCTCCGATGATGCGTACTCCGAAATGGGGATGATGAGCCCGACGACTGCACCCCCGCGAAGTGCATCGGACAGGCGAATTCCGCGGCCGGCCTGGCTATCCCTGATCGCCCTTCTCCTGGTAATGTTCGGCGCGCCGCGCGACCTGAGCGCCCATCTCGGTCTGCTGAGTTCCACGCCGGCAGCGGGTGACTCCCTCGACGCGGCTCCCCGCGAGATCGTCCTCACGTTCACCGAGGAAATCGATCTGCCCCTTTCCCGCCTGACGCTTACGGGGCCGGCCGGTGCGATCGACATCGGCGCAATCGAGGCGTCCGATGCGGCCAGGGAGATGCGGGCTGGTCTACCCGCAGGATTGGGGACCGGAAACTATCGCGTCGATTGGCAGGCGGTCGGGCGGGACGGCCACCCTGTGCGGGGGAGCTTCAGCTTCACCGTCACGCTCCCGGACGAGGAGGGCGCGACCGTGCCGCTACCCGAGGCGGCGCCACCCTCCGCAGCCGCCGCTCAACCCGCCCCACCAGATGGGGAGTTCAACGCGCAGTCACCCCTCTACGTGCTCGTCCGATGGGTCAACTACCTCGGAATCCTCGGCAGCATCGGTAGCGTGACGTTCATCGCGCTCTTGCGCCGGACGATGGGTTCAGCCGGATCCGGGAGCCCGCGCCGCTTCATGGGGTCTGCCGTCCGGTCCGCGACATTCGTCGGGCTTGGCGCCGTCGGCCTGCTGGGGATCTCGATCGTACTGAGGCTGCAGGCGCAGTCCCAGGCGATTCTCGGGGGTGGCCTTTCGCAGCAGAACATCGGCGTGCTCCTCGGGTCTGACTGGGGGAGCGCGCTGATTCTCCAGGGTGTCGCTGCTGCGGCCCTTGCTGTCGGCCTCGCGTTGAGCCTCCGGGCCGGAACGGTCGGGCTCGGGGTCGCCTCCGTCGCGTCAATCGCGCTCGTCTGTTCGGCGGCGCTGACGAGTCACGCCGCGTCCGTCCGCGGGCTGCGCCTGCTCGCGATTGTTGCGGACAGCTTGCACATTCTTGCGGCGGCTGCGTGGCTGGGGACCCTTCTGATGTTCGTTGTCGCAGGGGTTCCGCAGCTCCTCAGGCTCGAGGCACCGGATCGCGCCGAAACCTACCCCCGGCTGCTGCGGGCGTTCTCCGCACTCGCCCTGATCGCGGGGGGCCTCGTTGTGATGACCGGCGCCTTCTCAGCCAATCTTCAGCTTACCGGACCGTCGGATCTGCTGAACACCCGCTATGGGCTCGTTCTGCTGGCGAAACTGATCGTCGCGGCAGGCGTGTTCGCGCTCGGCGCGCTGAACTGGCGTCGGCTCCCGCGCCGGCAGCAGGATCCTGACGCGGTCGAACACTTCCGCAGGCGAGCGGCGCTGGAGCTGTGTATCGCTCTGCTGGTTGTCGCCGCGACCGCAACGCTCGTCGCCATTCCCCCGCCATCCCATGAAGAAGCCATGACCAGCATGACCGCCGACCCGCGATCCTTCCGATGACCGCCACGATCTCACGCGCAGCTATCGGGCTGGGGATGCTGCTGCTTGCCGGGTGCAGCGGTGCTGGCGCCGAAGCCCCGACCACCGCCGAAATCGAAGCCGCCGTACGCTCCGCGGAGATCCCGGCGCGCTTCTCCGCCGGCGAGGAAGCCTTCAACGCAAACTGCGTCACCTGCCACGGCGAGCGAGCACTGGGAACGGAGCAGGGGCCACCCCTCGTTCATATCTTCTACGAGCCGAACCATCACGCCGATATCGCTTTTCAGATCGCGGTGGAGCGGGGCGTCCGTGCGCACCACTGGTCGTTCGGAGATATGCCTCCGGTAGCGGGCGTCAGCGCCGACCAGATTGAAGCAATCACCGATTACATCCGATTTCTGCAGCGCGAGGCTGGTATATACTGATGATGACGGAAGATAAAGTGCGATCGGAACCCCGGCGGACTTACGAACGAGAACTCGAAGTCGCGCTTTCGGCAGCGTCTGAAGCTGCCGGGATCCTGCTCGGCCGCAGGGGCGCAGACCATGTTCGCGAGAAGGGTCGCGCCGATCTCGTCACAGCGGTCGACGAGGCGTCCGAGCGCGCGATCGAAGCGCATATCGGCTCGGCGTTCCCCTCCGACGCATTCGTCGCGGAGGAGTTTTCGGCAACGGTTGCGAGCGATGGCCGCAGATGGATCGTCGACCCGATCGATGGGACGACAAATTTCGTCCATGGTCACCCCTTCGCCTGCGTCAGCATCGCCTTCGCCGATGCAAAAGGCCCTGCCGTCGGAGTGATCCATGCGCCCTTCCTCGGCGAGGTGTATCACGCTATCCGTGGTGGGGGCGCTTTCCTGAATGGTGAACGTATTGCCGTCAGCGATGTGACCGACCCTTCCGCCTCGCTATTCGCCACCGGCTTCCCCTTCAAGAATGGGAAGGGTGCGACGGAGCCCTACTTCCGGCTCGTGGCCGAGATGGTGGCTGGAACGCATGGCGTGCGGAGGGCGGGTGCAGCGGCCCTGGACCTTGCGTATGTCGCATGCGGAAGGGTCGATGGTTATTTTGAGATCGGCCTCTCCTCCTGGGACCTGGCGGCGGGCGTGCTACTCGTCTCTGAAGCCGGCGGCAGGATATCGGGTTGGGATGGCGATACGGAAGGACCGCTCGAGAGCGGGCGGATTCTCGCGACGAACGGTCATCTGCATCGCTGGCTGCGCGAGCTGACAGGTCTTTACGCACCGGAAGTGTAGGCATTGCCGGGGTGCAGCCGCTTCGATCGGGCACCCGCCGGCACCCTACATGCTATGTCTGAGGCCGTCCAACGGCTTTTCGGCACCGGCATCGACGGGAGGCGTGCATGTCATCCTCGCAGACATATCTGCTCGGGTTTATCATTCTGGTTCTAGGCCTCGCTGTGGGGGCCTACATGATCTCCGTGCCACCGGTGTGGATCGCGGTCGGCGTCATCGTGCTGATCGGGATCGGCATTATGGCGACGGCGAGCCGTTCCGGTTCCGGCGATATCTGAAGACGCCGCTTCCGGGGCTCTCATATGGCCACCCAGGTGGCGTTTCTCCGGAGGCAATCGTATGCTCGAAGGTACCAGGTCCCCCCACCCGATCGTCGTAAGCTGGGAGGGGGGAAAGAAATATCGAGGCGGGCTCCCGGGCGGGCCGACGATTCTGATGGACGGCGATCGCGAGAGCGCCCCCAGCCCCGTCGACAGTCTCGTGGTCTCACTGGCTACCTGCTCCGCGATCGACGTCGTCGAAATTCTCGAAAAGCGGCGGACCCCGGTCAGGGGCCTCACCGTCCGCGTCGACTTCTCCCGCGCCAACACCCCTCCTCGCCGGCTCACTGAAGTGGTGATGCGCTTCAGTGTCACGACCAGTTCCGACATCCGCCACGTCGAACGTGCCGTCGAGCTGTCCGTCGAGAAGTACTGCTCCGTAGCCAGTTCCCTCGCTCCCGACACCGCCCTGAGCTGGACGGTCGAGGTCGCCCAACCTGTCGAACCGCCGACCACACTCGATTGATCGACAAGTTCATAGGGCACACGCCACTCGTCCGGCTGGAACGCGTCGTCGACGCGGACATGGCAGAGGTGTGGGTCAAGGTAGAGGGGCTGAATCCCGGCGGTTCCATCAAGGATCGCACGGCCCTGGCGATGGTGATGGCGGCGGAGCGCAGCGGTCTCCTCAAGCCGGGCGGAACGATCGTCGAACCGACGTCGGGCAATACCGGGATCGGCCTCGCCCAGGTGGCCGCCGCGCGCGGCTATCATCTGATCCTCTGTCTTCCCGCCCAGATGAGCGAGGAGCGGAAGATTACGCTGGCCGCCTACGGTGCGGAGCTCGTCCTCACCGATCCTGAGCGGCGAATGATCGCCGCGATCGAGGAGGCGGAGCGGATCCGTGACCGGACCGGCGCCTTCCTCCCGAACCAGTTCGACAACCCTGCAAATCCGGAGATCCACTACCGGACGACGGGCGCAGAGATCTGGCAGGACATGGGCGGGAAGGTCGATGCCTTCGTTTATGGCACCGGGACGGGAGGAACGATTTCGGGGGTCGGTCGATACCTGAAGGAGCGCGATCCTTCCATCAGAGTCATCGCGGTGGAACCGGGTCGGTCTGCGGTGCTGCACGGTGAGGAGCGCGGCCAGCACAGATTTCAGGGCATGGGCCCGGGCTTCATCCCGGCGAACCTCGATCGATCGCTGCTCGACGGCGTAGTGAAGATCTGGGAGGAGGATGCCTTCCCGCTGGCACGCCGGCTCGCCCGTGAAGAGGGATTGTTCGTCGGGATGAGCAGCGGAGGAATGATCTGGGCGGCACTCGAGCTCGCGCGCGAACTCGGTCCTGGAAAGAGGGTCGTGACGATCGCCCCGGACAGCGGCGCGCGCTATCTCACCACGGGACTCTTTCCGGTGGCGAACGACGACCTCTGATCCAAAGTCGGCGCCGCTGCCGTGGAGGGCATAGCGAGGTCGGCCCTCGGACCACGCGGATTTCTTGCGACCGTTCTGACGTCAGCTACTTTATCGCTTCGTGACGGGCTGCGGATCGGGCGGGCCAATCGCCCCCTATCCGCGCCGGTTCCGACTCCCCGGGTTCGTTTCGGATCCCCTCATTTCGTCCATTCGCAGCAGCCGGGTGGCCTTCGTGCCATCCGCTTTGGAGCAGTCACGATGTCGATGGTGATGAAGTTCGGCGGTAGCTCTGTCGAAGATGCCGCGGCGCTCAGCCGGCTCGCCGCTATTGTGCGGGACAGGCTCGATCGTCAGCCGGTGGTGGTGGTCTCCGCTCTCCGCGGCGTTACAGACTCGCTGCTCCAGGGGGTCAGGCTCTCCTCGCAGGGGGATCCGGACGCTGCGATCGCTCTGATCGAGCCCCACCTCGATCGTCACATCGCGATCGCCGATGAGCTGCTCGACGAGCGGGAGGCTGCGGTCATCCATCACACCATCGCCGATGCGCGCGATGAGATCCGGAACCTCCTCCGCATCATCCGGTCGCATCCGGGTACCAGGCTGCCCCTCCAGGATGAAATCGTGTCCTACGGGGAGCGGCTTTCCTCGGGGCTGACGGCGGCCGTGCTTCGATCATCGGGGATCGATGCAAGGAATGTCGATGCGAGGCGCTGCATCCTGACCGACGATGACCATACCGCCGCCGTACCGGTTCCGGGCGCCACTCGCGAACAGACGCGTGCCGAACTCCTGCCGCTCATCGAACAGGGCTTCGTTCCGGTGCTCGGCGGGTTCATCGCCTCGGCTGCCAGCGGTGCGACCACCACCCTTGGACGGGGTGGCTCCGACTATTCGGCCGCGGTTTTCGGCGCCGCTCTGGAAGCCACGGAGATCCAGATCTGGACGGACGTGACGGGCTTCCTGACCGCCGATCCCAGGGTCGTGTCGGACGCTCGCCCGCTCGCCCGCCTCTCGTATGCCGAGGCGGCGGAGCTCGCCTTCTTCGGTGCAAAGGTCCTGCATCCGAAGACGATCAAGCCGGCGGTCGAGACCGGGATCCCCGTGCGCGTCTGCAACTCGCGCCAGCCTGAGCATCCCGGGACGCTGATCAACGATGAGCCCGCACCCTCGGTAGCAGGGGTCAAGGCTATCGCGCACAAGCCGGGCGTCAGTCTCGTCCAGGTGACATCGACGCGGATGCTCGGCGCGTACGGCTTCCTGAAATCACTCTTCGATATTTTTGACCTCCATCGCACCGGGGTCGATGTCGTCTCGACCTCGGAGGTCAGCGTCTCCCTCTCGGTCGAGGATACGCGGCGCCTTCCGGCGATCCTCAGGGATCTCGAGGAGCTCGGGACGGTCAGGGTATCGCACGGCAACGCGATCGTCTGCGTTGTGGGCGAGGGGATCGGGGACCTGCCGGGCGTCGCTGCCAAAGTCTTCGGGACGATCGCCGACATCAACGTCGTCCTGATCTCGCAGGGGGCGTCGAGCATCAACCTCACCTTCGTCGTCAACGAGCAGGAGGCGAACGAAGCGGTGAAGAGGTTGCACGGTACCTTCTTCCCGGCTGGCTGACCTGGGCGGAGCAGCTCTTGCGTCCGCCTCCGGGGTTCGGTCAGAATGCCGGTGGCGGGCCCGCCCAGCCGACTCTGGGGGGCGCGAGATGCTTCCGCGGAGGACCTTGTCGACCGCGGCCGAAAGGGTGTTGTACGCACTCCTCATGGACTGACCGATGATGACCCGCAAGGAAGCCGAGCCCCTGAACAATGCTCCGCGGCCGGTAAAGCGGAAGCTGGTGACGTCTGTCGCTCTTCTCGACCTGCTCAACAAGCGGCTCGAGGATTACGGGCATTGCCACTCCTGCCGCTTCGTCGGCCCGGTGCGGCTCCTTGCCCATCCGGCGGACGATGGCCGGAACTGGAGTCACGCCGTACCCCTCGTCTGCTCGGATGGTGTCGGGAGCGGTTGCAAGCGGATCGGCCAGCGGATTCTCGATGATGCGGCCGCCGAGTACAACCTGCGCCCTGACGAAGCCGTAGCCTGACCCGAAGCCCGACGGAAGAGAGCTCCGATGCCGCCCCCGATGGCGTCGGAGAGGACGCTCACCAGAAGGAGGAGCACGCCCATGGCCCAATCAGCACCCGCTCAGATCCTGGCTGGACCCCGCTTCGTGGATGACCGCATCTGCCGTCTCATGTATCTCGATGCGACCGATGAGGTATGGACGGAAGAGTGGAGGGATGGCTGGGTCCGAACCAAGGCGCTCGTTCGGGATGTGATCGCCGCGCCTACGGCGAAGCCGGGGCAGCTCCGGATTCGTGGCATTCCCAACGAACCGGGGGCGTGGGATCAGGAAGAGGTTCGGGCCTGACCTGATCTCCCCCTCCGAAGCATCCTCGGGACAGAAGCCCTGATGATGGAGGTGGCCGGATCCCATTTGCGCGCCCGGCGTCCCCTGTTTGCGGCACCCGTGGTCAACCGCTATGAACGCCTGCCTGCTGTCTTCCCTGCTGCGCCCATCCACTTCGGTTGAGGCGCCGGGGATCGTTTTGTGCAACCTCCCCGGCACGACTCTGTCAATCCTTTTTCGCTCAGAATGAAACGTCCACCTGTCCGTATTCTCTTCGTCTGCCTTGGGAACATCTGTCGCTCGCCGCTTGCCGAGGGGATCTTCCGGCATCTGGTGAAGCGGGCCGGCGTCGACGACCTCTTCGAGATCGATTCCGCTGGGACCTCCGGATACCATGACGGCAACCCACCGGACGCGCGCAGCACCGCCACCGCCCGTGCCCGCGGGATCACGCTTGAGGGGCAGAGCCGCCGGCTGTTGCCGGAAGATCTTCGTAGCTTCGATTACATCATCGGCATGGACTCCGACAACATGCGCGAGATCCGCGTACTCGCGGATCAGGTCGGCGCGCATGGCCGCCTCCATCTTCTGCGCGAGTGGGATCCGGAGGGGCGCGGCACGGGTGTGCCCGATCCCTATTATGGGGGCGAGCAGGGGTTCGAAGAGGTCCACGACATCGTGGAGCGGTCGTGCGAGAATCTGCTGGAGCATCTGATGGCGGAACTCGCCGCAGCATGACGCACCCGGCCGGGGCCGAGAATCTCGAAGCAATCACCGGACGGATCGAAAGCATCGATGCTCTTGGCGGCGGCAGCATCCACAGGGTCTATCGCTGTGTTGCGGGCGGAGAGCGGTATTTCGTCAAGTACGCGGCCCACGGTTCGAAGGCGGTGCTGTCTGCGGAGACAGCGAGCCTCGAGCTGCTGCAAGGCGCGGGGTCGGGCCTGAAAATTCCCTCCGTCATCGGAATGGCGGACGGACCCGACGGTAGCTGGCTCGTTCTGGAGTGGCTGGAGCGTTCCAGAATGGAGGGGTATCCCGTCGCCCTCGCGCGTGGACTGGCGAAGCTGCACCATCCGATCGCGCGACCCTGGGGATGGAATAAGGATGGCTTCATCGGAACACTTCGTCAGTCCAATCGAAGCCATTCGCGTTGGTGGGAGTTCTGGTGGGAGGAGAGGCTTCTTCCGCAGATCCTGCTCGGCGGCAGCGAGTTCGATGGGCCCGTCTGGAGGCAAGCGCTTCCCGCTGCCCTCGAAGAGTGTCTGGGACCGGTGGATCAGGAGGGGGCTTCACTACTCCATGGGGATCTCTGGAGCGGGAATGTGATGTCGACGGATGAGGGACCGGCGGTCTTCGATCCGTCCAGCTATTACGGCCACCGCGAGGTCGATATCGCGATGGCGGAGCTGTTCGGCGGGTTCGATTCGAGCTTCTTCTCTGCGTACGACGAGGCCCTGCCCCTTCAGGGAGGCCACGAACGGCGCCGTGCCGCCTATCAGCTCTATTACCTGCTGGTGCATGTGAATCTTTTCGGACAGGCGTACAGTGAGCGAGCCCGGAACGCACTTGGTCGAGTCCTCGCCCCCCGGTGACTGACTACTCTTCGCACCCGGTTCCCGGCGCAGCCCGCGGAAGCTCCCTTCCCGATGATGGGGGTTCAGATCGGACGATCGGTTCCGTCGGCCTTGCACGCGCCCTCGTTCGCCACGCCGAACGTGCGATGGTGCGTTCCGCCGACGCAGTCCTCATCCGGGGGAACCGCGCGCGCGTCCTCGCCGATTCCGCTGAGGCGCTCGACGCGTGGATAGAGGCGATCACGAACGCCCGCGAGTGGATCCATCTCGAGAATTACATTCTGCGGGACGACCGCACGGGGCGCAGGTTCCGCGAACTCCTCGCCGACAAGGCGCGCAGCGGCGTCCGTGTGAGGGTGCTGTACGACTGGCTCGGCTGCTGGGCCACCCCGGCGAGCTTCTGGCGACCGATGCGGGCGGCGGGTATCGAGGTGCGCTCCTTCTCGCCCCCCCGGGTCACGGAGCCGCTGCGGATCTTCCGGCGCGACCACCGCAAGGTCGTGGCGGTCGACGGGGGCTACGCATCGGTGGGCGGAATGTGCATCGGCGACGAGTGGGCGGGGGATCCCGATGCCGGAGTGCCCGCATGGCGGGACACGGGCGTCGAAATTCAGGGCCCGGCGGCTGCTGTCGTCGATCGCGCCTTTGCGCGATCCTGGCGGGAAGCCGGTCCGATGCTCCCCCTCGACGAGATCCCGGATCCGCATCTGATTCCTGCCGATGGAGATGTGTCGATCCGCGTGGTGGAGGGCGAGCCCGGCAAGTCCCGTATCTACAGGCTGTCGCAGTTCGTTTCGGTGGGTGTCGAGAAGCGGCTCTGGATCACGGATCCCTACTTCGTGACGCCCCCTGCGATGACGGAAGCGTTCGCTGCAGCCGCCCGCGACGGCGTCGACGTTCGGATCCTGGTGCCCGCCTACAATAACTGGCCGGTGATCGGCGGCTTCTCACGGGCAGGCTATCGATCGCTGCTCGAAGCAGGCGTTCGCATCTTCGAGTGGGAAGGCCCGATGATCCACGCGAAGACGGCAATCGCCGACGGGGTCTGGACGCGGATCGGGTCGAGCAATCTCAATCTCGCCAGCCTGATGTCCAACTGGGAGCTCGATCTCGCGATTCTCGACCTCTCGGTCGGTCGCGTGATGGAAGATCTCTTCATGCAGGATCTGGGATCCGCCGTTGAGGTTCAGTTGCCTCCAGCGCGCGGTGACCGGGGAAGGCGGACGCTCGTCCGCGAGCCGGTGACCGAAGTGCCCTCGGACGCACCGCAGGCGAGTGTCGATGCTGCCCGCGAAGCCAGGCGCCGGGCACGTCGAGGAAGCCCCTTCGGGCGGGTGCTCGGCCGGGTCTCCCGCGCCAGCATCGTCCTTTCCCGATCGCTGCTCGGGCAACGTAATGTCGCGCTCGAGGATCGCGGCTGGATCGTCGCAATCGCCCTTCTTCTGCTGACACTCTCCCTGCTCGGCTTCTTCTTCCCGAAGCTCGTCGCCTGGCCCGTCGCCTTCGTCATCTTCTGGGTGGGCGTCGCCAGCATCTACCGCGCACTCTACCGATCCCGGTCGAGCGAATAAACAGATGGCTTGATCGGGGCTTCCAACGTTCTATATTCCAGCGCGTTGCGCGGCGATTGGAACATGGGCGCCGCAGCCGTGGTATCCTCCCCGGTTCATTTGCGTCGGGTGACCGAATACCCGATCTCCAGAGCTTCGGAGGTTGTTTGGACGTTCGATCCGCGCTTCTAACAGCGGTTTCCACGGGCGCATTTCTGGGCGTCGTCATAGCCGGTCTGAATCTCCCGACCCCGTCGCAGGCGGCCCCGGCCATGCTGATGCGATCGTCGGCGGAGGTCACGGCGGTGGAGTGGGACATTCCGATCGTACGGAATGAATTTGTCGACCGCTTCGTCCAGATGTTCGAGGAGCGGCAGTCGGATCGGATGGCGCTCTATCTCAAGCGGTCCGGTCGGTACGAAGGGATGATCCGGGCAAAGCTGCGGGAGCGCGGGCTGCCGGAGGATCTCATCTACCTGTCGATGGTTGAGTCGGGGTTCAATCCGAACGCCCGATCGAAGGCATCCGCTGTCGGACTCTGGCAATTCATGGCGCCCACCGGTCGACTTTACGGCCTCCGGATTGACGCGTATGTGGACGAACGGCGCGACCCGGAGCGTTCCACGGATGCAGCCCTTCAGTACCTCTCTGATCTTTATAGGCAGCTCGGCTCCTGGTCCCTCGCGGCGGCGGCATACAACTCCGGCGGAAACCGTGTTGCGCGGATCATGCGCGAGGTCACCGGCGCGGAGAAGGGCGTGGAGGACGACTTCTGGCGCATCCGGTCCCGCTTGCCGAGCGAAACACGGGAATACGTCCCGCTGATCTACGCTGCTGCGATCATCGGGAAGGAACCCCAACGCTACGGCCTCGACGACGTCGAACGGCTGATGCCGCTCCGGGTCGAGAAGGTCGAAGTACCGGAGGGGACCTCCCTTGCCGCTGTTGCACGTGCGGTCGGGGTCGACACCGGTGAGATCGAGGAGCTGAACCCCCAGCTGATCCAGAGCGTCACGCCCCCCGGAAAGCCCTATCCGGTGCGCGTTCCCTTCGGTCGCGCTTCGATGTTCGTGGCCAACTTCACTCCTGCGCCAGTCGTCGCAGCGGCGCCCGCGCCGGCAGCTTCGCCGAAGACCCACCGTGTTTCGAATGGCGAGTCACTGTCGACCATCGCCAGACGGCACGGGGTATCGGTCGCGGCACTTCAAGGCGAGAATGGCATGGGGCGGCGCACGCTGATCAAACCCGGGCAGCTTCTGAAGATACCGGCGTAAACGTCCGGTCGGTCGCATCGGTCGGGGGGGGGCGACGCAGATTTATTTGATGTTGAAACGGCTCGCATTCCTGACGCGTAGGGCGACAGGGTGGCGAGCCGTTCGATATGGCACCATCTTTTCTTCAGGTGTACCCGCTATCGGTGGTCCGTTGTGGTACTGACAGGCCGATATGGGGTCGGCTGGTCGAATGGAGAAGTCGTTCATGTCCGTAACAGCTCTGGGAGACGCAAACATGCGCCCGTCGAAATCGCTCTTTGCCGCCGTTCTGCTGATGGGGATTCTTCCCGGATGCGGGTACAACCAGATTCAGGAGCTCGATGAGCGGGCGGAGCAGCAGCGCTCGAACATCGAAGTGGAGCTCGTGAACCGGAACAGTCTGATCCCGAACCTCGTCGCAACGGTCGAGGGAGCAGCGGATTTCGAGCGGGGAACGTTCACCGAGGTCGCCCAGGCGCGTGCGGGTCTGGAGCAGGCGCGGGGCGCGGTCTCCGATGCAGTCGCGAATGGCGATGTCGGCGAGCTCTCTGCTGCGGATGCTGCGGTCACCCGTCAGATCGGGACGTACCTCAATATCGCGGTGGAGGCGTATCCGCAGCTTCAGGCAACGGCCAGCTTCCAGGCGCTGCAGGATCAGCTCGCCGAAAGCGAGAATCGAATTTCCGTGGCTCGCCGCGACTACAATCAGGCGGTCCAGGAGTACAACACCTTCATCCGCCGCTTCCCGCAGGTGATCACGGCCCGTGCGACCGGCGCGGACCGGAGGGAGCCGTTCGAGGCGCCGGCCGGATCGGAGCAGGTCCCGACCGTCGACTTCGGAAGAGGCGGCTGAGCCTGACTCCTCCCTCCCCCCGGGCCGACTGGCTCGAACATATCGTGCAGGCGGAGGAGGCCGGTCGGACGGTCGAGGAGATCCTCACCGGTCCGATGCGGCTCTCCCGCCGCCTGATCCAGAGGCTGACGCGGTCGCGCGGC
>CAYRLB010000031.1:0-10579 GCA_964424945.1 uncultured Gemmatimonas sp. | reverse complement strand
CGGCCCGTTCACCGCCTCGACCGTGACACGACAGGGCTCGTCATCTTCGGACGGAGCACCTTCGCGCATCAGCAGCTCGATCGACAGCTCCGCGAAGGGTCACTGACGCGGGAGTATCTCGCGGTCGTGGGCGGCGTGGTCGCGGAGGAGGATGGTGTGATCGACGCACCGATCGGGCGAGTTCATGGCGATCCCCGCAAGCGGATGGTCCGCCCCGACGGCGACCCAGCCAGAACCCACTTCGTCGTCGTGAGGCGGATCGGCTCCGCGACGCTCCTCAGGATCAGGCTCGAGACGGGCCGGACCCACCAGATCCGGGTGCATCTTCAGCATATCGGCCACCCGATCCTGGGTGATCGCATGTATGGTGGTGAGATGCGATACGGGCTCAAGCGCCAGGCCCTCCACGCCGAGAGCGTAGTCTTCCAACAGCCTCGGACGGGCGAACCCATCCGCTGTACTGCCCCGCTTCCCGCCGATCTCCGCTCCCTGCTTCCCGAAGATTAACTGACCTCGTCAGGCTGCAGGGGTGTCAGAACAGCAGCGTCTGAAGAAGATAGATCGCCAGAAATGCCACCAACGGACTCGCATCGATGCCGCCCGTCTGCGGAACGACGTTCTCGAAGGGGCGCATGATGGGATCTGTGATGCGTCGGATCCCCTGCACGATCGGATTCGAAGAGTTGGGTGGAGCGAACCAGCTCAGCAGGGCGCGCGCGATGATGAGCCACTTGAGAAGCTCGAGCGCGTAGAAGATGATGATCATGGGCTGTCTTCTTCGATTTCAGGGCCGAGTACTACGATCGTCGGCTCGTTCAGGGAGCGGGCCGCTTCACGGACCCGCGCCTGGGTGAGGTCGGCGCTTTCGGGGACGAGCCCCTCGAAGCGGCCATGGACGAGAAGCTGCCTGGCCGCCTCGTAGGCACGCGCTTCCGGTGTGATGAGGTCGAGTACGCGATTGCCGCGGAACCGGCGGAGATTCCCGTTGAATACATCGTCGGGCAGCGTCCGCGACTCCAGATCGGCGAAGGCCTCGCTCACGCGATCGGCCCAGAGGTCGCTTTCCTCCGGCGGCACCACGACCTGCAGCCGGATTTCCCCCCCACCGGCTCGTGGAAAGACATCTGCCGAAACGTCATAGACCGAGCGCTGGGACGGGGAGAAGGAGAGCGTCTCCCCTGCGAGATGGGCGACGAAGCGAAGGACCTCCTCGTCTGCCGTTTCGGGAAAGAGGAAGCTCGCTGCGACCCACGTGGTGATGGAGTTGTACGCTCGCCGAACGGGGCGTTCCGCCGAGCGGAAGGGTACGACCTCGACGGGTGCGGGTGCTCCTGAGCCGAGCAGGCCGGACAGGTGCGCGCGTACATCTGCTTCTTCGACGGGTCCCACCACTGCGACAAGGGCGCGTCCCGTGAGGAAGTGCTCATCGACGAAGTCGGCCACATCGCGGGGCCGGATGCGTCCGAGCGACTGGGGGGTCCCTACCGTCGGGCGGCCCCAGGGGTGGGTCGCCCCGAAGAAGGCGCTGTCGAGCTCGCGGGTCGCCGCGTCCGCAGGGTTTGCCTCGCGCGCGGCGAGCTGGGCGATGACGACCCTGCGTTCCGCCTCGACCCCGGCGCTGTCGGGAGCCTCCCGGAAGAGGGCGTCTATCAGCAGCCGTGAAGCCGGCTTCCATGCGTCGGGGGCGGCGATGAGCGAGAAGGAGAGGGCATCCTTCTGTGCTGCCACATTGAGATGAACTCCCATCGAGTCGAGCTCGCTCCGGAGGCTTGCCGCGATTGCCCGTGCGGAAAGGTGGGCGATCCCAGCGAGGGCGATCCCCTCATCGGCTGGGCCAGTCGTCAGGAGGAGCTCGACGGCCACGACGGGCGTGCCCGGCTCCGGGACGACAGCGATCCGCTGCGCCGTCTGGGCGTGCAGAGCTTCTCCGACTCGCCATCCGTCCTCCTCCGTCGCGGAAGAGGCCATGAGGATCAGCGCTGTGATCACCCAGGCGCGTATTGCCAACCTCATCGCAATCTCTGCTGGAGTACCTGCGGAGCAATCTCGACGCGCGCCGGGGTGCGTTCGATGAGTGCTTCGAGAAGTTCGCGGATATCTTCGTCGTCGAGAGAATCCAGGCCGGCGTAGAAGCGCTCGGCGGCGTCGGGATCACCCTCTCGGTCGACGAACTGGCCGAGAAGCTCGGCCATCCGCTCGGTCGTTCTGGAATAGAAAAGCATCTCGCGACGGATCGCCGTCGCAGCGGCGGAAACGGTCAGGAAGTCGACATCCTCGAGGAGGGTTCCGACGGCGGTTCCGAGCACCCGCCTCGCCGCAGCAACATCGCTCTGCGGCATCGAGGCGACGATCACGATGGCCTGACCGTGATGGGTCCACCAGTGCTCCGCATCGACCTGCGCGTTCGGGACGCGGGCGCGCAGGAGGTCGCCGAGCATTCTAGCAACCACGCTGACGGCTGCAGGCTCCAGGTCGCTCGCCGGGTAGGCCGCCCCGATCCATGCGCTCGTCGCCTCTGCCGGCGTCAGAGCGCTGAGAACGACGCTGTCCCGTTGAATGCTGAGCGTCGCCGAGCGCGGTTCGGGCAGGGTGGAGAACGCCCGCTCAACGTCGTCCAGATAGACATCGCCGACAGCCATCACGGAGACGCGGTCCGGCCGATACATCGATGCCCAGATGTTCGGGAGGGAGGTAGGCGAGAAGCGCGTCGCGGAGCGATCGGTGCCGGCAACCGAGATGTCTGCGGGGAAGAGCTGCGCCTTCAGAACCGAGCGCGCGTGCAGGGGCGCGGTCTCCCACTCCGCCAGCCGCTCCTCCCTCAACTCGCGGTCCGCCTGCAGGAATTCCGCGGTCGTGGTCTGTGGCGCCTCGAGAGTCGAGAGGAGCAGCTGCGAGAGGAAGGGAAGTTCGCTCGCCGGTCCGGTCAGGGTGTAGATGACGGCATCAGCGGTTCTTTGGATCTGGGCTCTTCCGCCGACGCGGGCTGCCTGATCGCGGAGGCCGGGATACCGAAGATGCTGGATGAGATGGCCGGCCCCCGCATATCCCGGCGGGTCGCTCGCCAGCAGGGAAAGCCGGAGGGAGACGATGGGGACGCCCGGCTGCCGATGCACGACGATCGCGGGCGCCTGGGCGCTCAGCGCAGCCGGTCCGCCAGGGTGAAGAAGCCCGCCGATAAGCGCTAAGGAAACAGCGACTGCTTTGAAAAACATGTATCTCATCCGGGTGGCCATCTCCCGTCGCAAACTGCCCGCGTATACCGTGCAGGTCTGGACGCTATCTTACCTCTGGACAGGGATTGAGCGCAAAGAAAAGGGGCGCCTTGAAGGGCGCCCCTCGCACCTCTGTGAACGCTCTCGTCAGTCGGGAATCGCGTCCATGATGATGAAGTTCAGCGGATCGACGGGTGAGCCGTTCACCTCCACCTCGTAGTGGAGATGCGGACCGGAAACGAGCCCGGTCGCTCCGACTTCCGCAATCATCTCACCCCGCTCTACCCTCTGGCCGACCTGTACATGGATCCGCGAGGCGTGCGCGAATCGCGTGACGTAGCCGTAACCGTGATCGATCTCCACCGCGTTCCCATAACCACCCGCTTTCACGCCAGCAAAGATCACCTTTCCGGCGGCCGGGGCCATGATCGGCTCGCCTACAGGCGCGGCGATATCGACGCCCTGATGAGGTCGGGTGATCTTCAGCACCGGGTGCCGACGATTGCGTGAGAAGAGGCTGGAAAGGTGCCCGGTGGAAGGCGAAATCGAGGGGGTTGCCGCCAGTCGCTCCGTGTTCTGTTCCAGCGTCACGAGCGCCTCATCCATACTCGCGCGCAGGAGGTTCGCGCGTCGGATAAGGGTTTCGAGGTCGTACGAAGCGGCGAACACCTGCTCGCCGAGCGCCGGGTTCGTCTGGTAGACGGCCGACTTCTCGAGGGAGGCGCCACCTGGACCGCCGATGCCGACCCGTCTCACATCATCATCGATCTCGGGGAGCCCCGCGATCGACCGGTAGCGCGCATCTTTCGCGGAAAGCTCCTCGATCGATGCCTGGAGCGACTCCATCTCAGACCGGATCCCATCCACTTCGGCCGCAAGAAGCAGATTCTCACGTTCGAGTTGCTGGGTCTTCAGGCTCCCGCCCTGCTCCATGAAGAATCCGGTGGTGACCGTTCCGACAAGGAGAACTCCGACGGTCAGAGCCGCCAGGATCCCGCGCACGAACGACGCCGAGAGGTGAAAGGATTTCACCTCCTCGTCGTCATGCGGGATCAGCATTACCGTCCACTTCGATCGTGCCATAACTCGGCTATCGCAAATAAGGATGGGCAAACGAATCTCGCGGCCCATGCGTTGTCGGTTCCTGATCAGAGGGCCGCCGCATGCACGGCTGCCCGGGATCGAACCATTCGCACAAGCTGAACGCCGGTAGGTAGCGGCTATGTGCCCGCTGTTTCGGGCCGGGGGAAGAGCACAGCCCGCTCCCCCACCGACCAGCCAACCGGATCGATTCCTTCCACCTCCAGAAGAGTCGGCATCGGCCGACCGCTACCAAGTGCTTTCCAGAG
The DNA here is from genome assembly GCA_964424945.1 of uncultured Gemmatimonas sp. Lineage (GTDB taxonomy): Bacteria > Gemmatimonadota > Gemmatimonadetes > Longimicrobiales > Longimicrobiaceae > WHSP01. Next base: position 6,018 of record CAYRLB010000031.1, on the reverse strand, counting down.
TACCTCGCTCTTCCCCGGCATATAGGGGAAGAACAGTACAGCTACGATTCCAAGCACCCGGACCAGCGTCCCGAGCGTCTCATCCAGTTCATCTGCTCGCGCTTCATCCTTCGCAAGCTTCCAGGGCGCCCGCTCCTCGATGAAGGAGTTGGCGCGCGAAGCCAGGTCGAGCGCAACCGCTGCCCCCTCGTGAAGGAGGTATCGGTCGAGCCGGTCCCGATACTGAGCGACCGAGTCACGGATGGCAGCGTCGATCGCGGCATCGGAACCCGCTGGAACCTTCCCGTCCCGGTAACGGTGAACCATCGACAGCGTGCGGTTCGCCAGATTCCCGAGGTCGTTCGCGAGATCGGAAATATAGCGCTCGTCGAAACGCTGCCAACTGAAGCTCCCGTCGTCGTTCCAGGGGACCTCGCGCAACAGAAAGTATCTGAACGCGTCGGACCCGTGCCGGTCGACCGCCTCGTCCAGAGCGACGGTCACACCGGCCGACTTGCTGAAGCGCTCCCCCCCGACGGACACAAAGCCATGTCCCCAGACCCGCGCGGGGAGGGGCAGCTCCGCAGACATGAGCATCGCCGGCCACACGACGCAATGAAGTCGCGTTATGTCCTTGCCGACCACATGAAGGTCCGCCGGCCAGAGCGATTCATACCCCGGATTCGGAAATCCGGCAGCGGTAATGTAATTGGGAAGCGCGTCGAACCAAACCCATGTGCCCTGGCCCTCTCCATCGCTGGTCGGGCGGGGGAAGGGAATTGACCAGGAAAGCCTCGCCCTCGAGACTGAAATATCCTCGAGCCCGGAGTCCAGCAGCGCGAGAATTTCGTTCCGTCGGCTGGGGGGCAGCAGGAAGTTCGGGTTGGATACGAAATGATCGCGAATAGCCTGTTCGTAACGGCTGAGCCTGAAAAACCAGTTCCGCTCGGTCGTCCACTCCAGTTCCCGCGTGGGATGGAGTACGCAGCGGCCGTCGACGATCTCGCCCTCCCGCTTGAACAGCTCGCATCCTACGCAATACCACCCTTCGTACGAGCGCTCGAAGAAGTCGTCGGGGTTCCGCTCAAAAATCCGCTCGATGAGCGCACGCACCCCCTCCTTGTGCGCAGGGTCCGTCGTACGGATGAACTGGTCGTTGGAGATCTGCAGTCGCTCCCATGTCGCTTCGAAGACCGCCGCAATCCGGTCGACGAACTCCTGGGGGCTGATGTCCGCGGCCGCGGCTGCCTGCGCGACCTTCTGACCATGCTCGTCCATTCCCATGAGGAAGTGGACGGGTCGTCCGAGCAGCCTGTTGTAGCGGGCGATGGCATCCGCGCCGATCTTCTCGAGTGCGTGACCGAGGTGCGGGTGCCCGTTTGCGTAATCGATCGCCGTCGTGATGAAAAACGTCTTGTCGCTCAAGAAACGGACGCTGGAATCGGGTGAAGGCAGAGGGCCTCAGTTCTCGGGCACGTCCCGAGGAGCGCCTTCCGAACGAGGCGAACGGCCACGGCGCCTTCCGGCGACCGAATCGCTCCCCCCATTGCCGGCGGCCGCAGCGGCCTCCTGCGCTTCGGCCATCTCGGCGCGCAGCGCGTCGAGCGTCAGGACGCGACGTTGGCGCGCTTCGTCGAGGAGCGCAACCTGGTCATGCCAGATATCGATGCCGATGACCTTTTCAGCGCCGAGCTTCGTGCGCACGGTCTTGCCCTCCCGCGGAAAGCGCTTCCGTGCCGCAAGATAGGAATCGTGCTCATAGGTCAGGCAGCACATCAGGCGGCCGCAGGTACCCGAGATCTGCGCCGGGTTCAGCGACAGATTCTGATCCTTGGCGAGCTGCAGCGAAACTGGCTTGATCTCTCTCAGCCAGGTGGAGCAACACAGCTCACGGCCGCAGCGCCCGACACCGCCGAGCAGCGCTGCCTCATCCCGAACACCGATCTGCCTCAGCTCGATGCGCGTCCGGAAGTTCCTGGCGAGATCGCGCACGAGCTGCCGGAAGTCCACGCGGCGCTCGGCAGTGAAGTAGAGTGTGAGCTTGTTGCGATCCCACTGCCACTCCGCTTCGGTAACCTTCATCCTCAGGTTGTGCTGCTCGACCAGCTCCCGCGTCTGCCTGCGGACCCGCTCCTCATCTGCACGGAGAACCGCGATCCGCGACACCTCTTCTTCGGTGGCGCGCCGCTGAACGGCCTGCCGCGCCTCGGGGTTCGGCTCGGCGCCGGCTTCCGTCTCACAGCTGCTGCACTTCCGCGCGGCGATGCCGCCGACAGACTTCACCCGCCCGACATCCACCCCCCGCTCCGCACCGACGACGACGTACTCACCCGGTCGGAGGCTTTCGTCCTCGCAATTGAAGTATCCCCGGCGGTTCCCCTTGAAGGTAACCTCCACGACCTGAAGGGTCGCCCGGGTAGTCTCGGGCTGGATTACGGGGAGTGTCAACATCAAATAGCTCAGTTCGAAACCGACCGCGCGCCGCGGTCGTGGTAAAGCAGTTCGTCAGGCGTCCGGCCGCCACTCCCCCATCGAAAGATACTTGTCGGTCCGGCGCTGGAGGAGCTCGTCCGTATCGAGGGCGCGTAGCTCACGGAGATGGCGGGCGATCGCTTCGCCCAGATCCTCGGAGGTACGCTCCCAGTCCGAATGCGCGCCGCCCGCAGGTTCAGGTACCACCTCATCGATGATGCCGAAGCCGCGCAGGTCGATCGCCGTCATGCGCAGCGCCGCGGCGGCCCGGTCGCGAGCCGACCCGGACTTCCAGAGAATCGCCGCGCAGCCCTCGGGGGAGATGACCGAATAGACGCTGTTCTCGAGCATGAGGACGCGGTCCGTCACCCCGATCGCCAGCGCGCCCCCCGATCCCCCCTCACCGATCACCACCGCCACCGTAGGGACGGGAAGGATGGCCATCTCGCGCAGATTCCTCGCGATCGCTTCGGCCTGGCCCCGTTCCTCAGCGCCGAGGCCCGGGTACGCACCCGGGGTGTCGATGAGCGTGACGATCGGCTTGCGGAACTTCGCAGCCAGGGCCATCAGCCGGAGCGCCTTGCGGTACCCCTCAGGGTGAGGCATCCCGAAGTTGCGGCGGAGATTCTCCTTCATATCCCGCCCCTTCTGGTGCCCGATGACCATCACGGACTGCCCATCGAGTCGGGCCCAGCCACCCACGATCGACTCGTCGTCCCGGTACATCCGGTCGCCATGGAGCTCGACGAAATCCTCGAACATCATGTCGAGGTAGTCGAGCGTATAGGGGCGTCGCGAGGCGCGGGCGACCTGCACCCGCTCGATCGGCGTGAGGTTCCGATAAACTTCGCGCTTCAGCGAATAGAGCTTCCGCTCGAGCGAGCGGAGCTCGTCAGACAGGTCCAGCCCTCGTTCACGAGCCTGGTCCTGAAGTCTCTCAATCTGTTCCTCGACTTCCGCGATGGACCGCTCGAAGTCGAGGTGCGTTACGGTGGCCAATCTATCTTCCGTTCTGAAAAGCGACGGGTCCGTTGATCAGTCGGTTTCCTGCGGGTATCTGTGCTTACCCTACACGAAGTATAAGAGAATACACAACTGTTGGGTATCTGTGGCCGCGACATGGCATCTTGTGACCAGGCCGCCAAATTCGGCGCGACCTGCGCAGCACTCAGGCTTTGACGAGCCGCACCCGTTCCTTGCCGAAGAGCTCGCGCAGTTCCTCGACCAGCTCCTCACGCGGCGCGATCCTCACCGACCTGGAGCGCAAACGCGAGCCATCTTCCGCAGGGTCCGCCCGCCCGATGGAGTGCCAGTGAACGATGAGCGGAGAGGGGCCGGGGCTGCCCGCGAGCGCCTCACGCGCCTTCTCCAGCGCCGTCTCCGGCAGACCGGGGGCGAGTTCGATGCAAACCGTTACATCGGGGCTCTCCCGCACGTTGGAAAGGGATGATGCGCCGTCCAGGAAGATCGGTGGGTCCTCCTCGTCCCGCTCTCTGCCCGACACCGACCCGCGGATGAGGACGGCGGCGTCCTTCTGCAGCACCTCCTTGCATGCGGCCCAGGTGTCGCCGAACGCCAGTACGGTAGCGGTACCAAGATAGTCCTCGATCGTTATCCGACCCCACTCTGCGCCGTCGCGCTTGGAGATCTGCCGCGCGGCGTCCGTCACCACGCACGCGATCTCGACCTTCTGATCCCGGAACTCCTTCAGATTGGAGGTCGTCACGCGATCGAAGAGTGCCATCTCGTCCCGGAACTTGTCGAGTGGGTGCCCCGAGATGAAGAAGCCGAGGACTTCCTTCTCGCGCGTCAGCCGCTCTGATTCGGACCAGCGCTCTGCATGAGGGAGAGGGGGCTCGGCGATACCCGATTTGCCCCCGTCATCCCCGAGCAGCTCCCCGAAGATGTTCTCCTGCAGGCTCTCCCGCTCCTTCTGGGCGTGCTGGGCTGCGGCGAAAGCGGCATCGAGGCCGGCGAGGAGCTGCGCACGACCGGCGACGGGTGCAAAGCCGTCGAGCGCTCCCGCGCAGATGAGTGCTTCGACTACACGCTTGTTGCAGAGCCGGAGATCGACCCGGTCAAGAAGGTCGAACATCGACTTGAAGGGGCCCTCGGCCTCGCGCGCAGCGAGGATCGAGCGGACCGCGCCCTCGCCGACGCCGCGGATCGCCCCGAGCCCGAAGCGGATCTGCCCGACGCCATCCCCGACGACGGTGAACTTCCAGTTCGACTCGTTGACATGCGGCGGCAGAACATCGAGCCCTCTGTCACACTTCTCGGGAAGGAATTTCCCGACTTCCCGGCAGTCGGCGATGTACGCAACGACATCTTCCGCCTTGTCGACGACCGAGCTCATCAGCGCGGCCATGAATTCGGCAGGATAGTGCGCCTTCAGCCAGGCGGTCTGAAAGGACAGAAGTCCGTACGCTGCCGAGTGCGACTTGTTGAAGCCGTAGCGTCCGAACGCCTCGATCTGATCGGCAAGATCCTGAACGATCTGACGCTCGACGCCGAGCTCGACGGCCTTCGAGACGAACTTCCCGAGCTCCTGGGCGATCAGGTCCGCGTCCTTCTTTCCGACGGCCTTCCGGAGAACGTCCGCTTCGGCGAGGGTGAAGCCGGCGAGGATCTGCGCGATCCGCATCACCTGCTCCTGGTACACGATCACCCCGTAGGTGGGCTCAAGCACTTCCACCAGCGAGGGATGGGCATAGCGCACCGGCTCCTGCCCGAGCTTGCGGCGGATATAGACGGCGTCCATCCCCATGTCCAGCGGGCCGGGCCGGATGAGGGCGTTCGTGGCGATGAGGTCGTCGAAGCGGTCGGCCTTCATCGCGCGAAGCTTCTCGGTCGCGAGCTGCGATTCGAACTGGAACACGCCTGCTGTGCCGCCACGCGCGAGCATCCGATAAACGGCTGGGTCGTCAAGATGCACATCCTCGACGCGCCTGTAGACCTCGCCGGTCTCCGGGTGCTTCAGCGAACCGTGCCTCGCGACGATCGAGCGTACTGCGTCGTGGATCACCGTGAGGGTCTTCAGCCCCAGGAAGTCCATCTTCAGCATGCCCGCCTTTTCGAGGCAGGTCATGTCATACTGCGTGACGATGATCGATTCGCCATCGCCATTGCCCGCGCCCTTGGAGCTCTGCGTGCAGATCGGCACGTAGTCATCGAGCGGTCCCGGCGCGATGACGACGCCAGCGGCGTGGACGCTGGAGTGTCGGGAGAGCCCCTCCAGGGTCGAAGAGTAGTCGAGCAGCTTCTTGTAACGCTCGTCGTTCGCGTAGAGCTCTCCGATCTCGGCGATCTGATCGACCGCTTCGCGCACGGTCAGCGAATAGGCGGGGCCGTTGGGGATGAGCTTCGCGAGCCGGTCCGTCTCGCTCGGCAGAAAGCCAAGGGTCCGGCCGACATCCTTGACCACAGCGCGCGACTTCATCGTCCCGAAGGTGATGATCTGGCCTACCGCATCGCGCCCGTATTTCTCACGCACATAATCGATGACTTCGCCGCGCCGTTCGAAGCAGAAGTCCACGTCGATGTCGGGCATCGACACGCGCTCGGGGT
>CAYRLB010000030.1:0-28317 GCA_964424945.1 uncultured Gemmatimonas sp. | reverse complement strand
TCTGCCAATGCCCCGCTACTGGCTGCTGAAAAGCGAACCCGGAAGCTACTCGATCGATGACCTCCAGCGCGATGGGCGCACCCACTGGGACGGAATACGAAACTATCAGGCGCGAAACCTCCTCCGCGACGAAATCGCCGTCGGCGATGAGGTGTTCATCTACCACAGCAACGCCAATCCTCCCGGCGTGGCGGGTATCGCCCGCGTCGTCCGTGCCGGCTATCCCGACCCCTCCGCGCTCGACCCCGAAAGCAACTACTTCGACCAGCGCGCCAGTAAGGACGACCCGCGCTGGTTCATGGTCGATGTCGAGTTCGTCGAGAAATTCCCGACCTTCGTGGGACTTCCGGAGCTTAAAGGAATGCCCGGCCTGGAAAACATGGTCGTCACCACCAAAAGCAGGCTTTCCGTTCAGCCCGTAACGGCGGATGAGTTCGCGATTGTCGCGGCACTGGGCCGCGAGACGGCCTGACCTACGACCTCCCGGAGGCGCAGGTGAGACGCGTTGCATCCGGCCGTCCGTCAACACACGTTACCCGCCCTCGCGCAACGCCCCCGGCCGAGCCCCGAAAGATCGGTCGGACTGATTTTTGCCCGCCTTTTTTCCCGATTCCGACAGTTTGGCACCGGGATTGAAGCGAGGAAGTGGAAGTACCGGATTGTACGGTCAATCATTCTTTCCTTCAGGAGCACGAATGTACAGAAATGTGATCGGTGGAACCGCCCTCGCCCTCGGCCTGGTCGCCTGTGGCGGCGCCGACCAGGACACGGCGATGGTGGACACTGCCTCTGACTCGACCGACTTCGCCACGGCCCCAATCACCGAGCCGAGCCAGCAGGCGCACGCAGTACTTCATGACGCGCAGGGCAACGAGGTAGGCACCATCACGCTCACTGAGGAAGGATCGGCGGTCCGCCTCGTCGGCGACATCGCCTCGCTGCCGGCAGGTGAACACGGCTTCCACTTCCATGAGACGGGAAGCTGCGAGGCCCCGGGCTTCGAGAGTGCCGGCGGCCACTACAACCCGACGAACGCGTCACACGGCTCGGCGCATCCGGAAGGCCCTCACGCGGGAGACTTCCCCAACGTGACCGCGGTCGACGGATCGCCGACTCGAATCGATCAGACCAACACGATGGTCACGCTCGCCGAAGGGCAGCCCAACTCGCTCTTCGATGCAGACGGTACTGCACTCGTCGTTCATGCGGACCCGGACGACTACGAGACGCAGCCCTCGGGTAACGCCGGCGCACGAATCGCCTGCGGCGTGGTCGAGCGGGGCTGAGCTGGGAGGTGAGGGGGGAGAAGTCCTGAATCTTCAGGCACAGTAACTCCGCCACTTCCATGAAGGTCGAAGACATCGCTCCCCCGGGAGCGGTGCCCTCGACCTTTATTTTTTCAGGCTGCGGACGCCGCGCGACTCGGGACCCGGCAAGAGACGCCTCACTGCCGTACCCGACCGCTCTTCACCAGCCACAGGGGAGAAGCAATCGCCCATGCCTCCGGCACCCACCCCAGAACGAGCGGGCTAACGAGCCAGAGTCCCCAGCCGAGGGTGACCGCCACCTTCCGCACCCGGGCCGCCTTCGCCTGTTCAATCGCGGCGCGCGCTTCGCTCATCCCCGTCAGATCACCCCGCCGCGCGCTCGCCTCCGCCATTCCATCCGCGGTGGCGATCTCGGCGGCCCGCAGCGCGACGCTCAGCGCCCCCCGCATCACCCTCAGAAAGAGCGCGACGCCTCCCAGCAGCGCCAGAATGCCGACCATGCCGCCGAAGATGCTCTCAAACACGGGCGGCTCTGCACCCGCGGCGCATGTCGATCGAATCACCCCTGAAATTCAGGGAAACACGATGCCCCTCGCACGCTTCCTGCAACGTGGAAAGAGCTGGCGACATCCGGTAAACTGAACGAGGATATGGGGATATGAGCATACGGAAAAGAATCATGGAGAAGCGGCATCCTTCGACGGCCCGTCGGCTGACACAGGCCGCGCTGCACGGGAAGAAGGCGACGACGCGCCGCGCGATGAGCTGGGCGGACGGTCGCTTCGGACGGCAGCGCCGCTCCTCCCACACCGGCCTCATCGGCCTGGGCGCCGCGGCTCTGGCAATCCCTGTCGGCCTGCTGGTTGGCCGTCGGCTGTACCGCGATCAGGACCTCCCGATCGATCAGCCGCTCTGAAGCTGAAGGCCAAAAGAAAGAGAGAGAGGCGGTCCAGCACCGAGTGTGCTGCCGCCTCTCTTTTCTACCCGGTTCGTCCCGCCGAAGATTCAGCCAGCCGCGAGACGTTCGGCAATCTGCACCGCGTTCGTAGCGGCACCCTTCCTGAGATTGTCGGCGACGACCCAGAGATGAACGACGTTCGGGAGATGGGAATCCTTCCGGATGCGCCCCACGAACACCTCATCCCGGCCAGCCGCGTCGAGCGGCGTCGGGAAGTCCGCGGCTGCGTCCGCAACCACCAATCCCTGCCCGGCACTCAGGATCTCGACGGCCTCCTCGCGCGAAACATCCCGATCGAGCTCGACCATAAGCTGAGTCGAGTGGCCGACTTCCACCGGTACGCGCACGCACGTCGGAGCAACCACGAGATCGGGAATCCCCATGATCTTGCGGGGCTCCAGGATCATCTTGATCTCCTCCTCCGTCCATCCCTGCTCGTCGAACGGTCCGATCTGCGGAATCGCATTCGCGGCGATCGGCCTTGTGAAGGGCGACCCCTCGCGCCCACCGCCAGCCAGCTCGCGAGCGAGCGCTTCCTTGCCCTTCTCACCGGCCCCGCTGACGGACTGGAAGGTCGTCACCACAACCCGGCGAAGCCCGGCCGCGGCATGCAGCGGCTGAAGTGCCACGACGACCTGGATCGTGGAGCAGTTCGGATTTGCGATAATCCCCTTCGGCCTGTCCGCGGCCGCGTCGGCATTGACCTCAGGCACGACGAGCGGCACCTGGGGATCCATCCGCCAGGCCGATGAGTTGTCCACGACGATGGCACCTTCCTCCGCCGCGCGAGGACCCCATTCGAGCGAACGGGCACCCCCAGCGGAGAAGAGCGCGATGTCGACATCCTTGAACGTTCCGGGGCCGGGGGCCTGAACCGTATACGTCTTGCCGCGCCACTCCACCGTGGTGCCGGCGCTCCGCTCGGAAGCGAGGAGGGTCAGCTTGTCGAGCGGGAAATTCCGCTCTTCGAGCACTTCGAGCATCGTACGACCGACCGCGCCGGTCGCTCCCAGAATCGCAATATGCATGTCGCCGCTATATCTCCCCGGGTCGACTCGCCGCGACGGCCGCCGACTCCCCGGTAAGCTCCAGTGTGAATGTGTCATGGAGCGCCCTCACCGCATCCTGCTCGCGCTCCTCCAGAACCAGCACCGCTATCGATATTCCCGACGTCGACACTGCGAAGATATCGATCTCCTCCGCCAGCAGCGCACGGAAGGCGCGGGCATACACGCCCGGCCGATGGTGCATCCCGCTCCCTACCAGTGCAACCCGGGATAGACCCCGCTGGGTCTCGATAGTGCCCCCGCCCATCCCTTCCGCAAGCCCGGACACGATCTCCTCGGCCTTCGCCACCGAACTCTCCGCCAGCGTGAGCTGAAGCTGCATCCGACCGTCCGCCTCGGCAGCCTCCGAGATGATATCGACGCTGACGCCCCCCTCCGCCAGGGCGACGAGCATGGCCGTCATCGTTCGCATCCCGGTCGGGAGGTGGCGCAGGACCATCTTCGCCTGTCCCGGATTGGCCGCGATTCCGGTGAGAACAACCTCTTCCATGCGACGTGGTGTTCGGGTGACCAGGGTGCCGATCGTATCGGCACCACTTTCCAGCGCCGATCCCAGCCGAAGATCGACATTGAAGTTCGAAGCGATCTCGACCGCCCGCGCGTGCATCATCTGCGCGCCTGAAGCGGCAAGCTCCAGCAGCTCATCGAAGGAGAGCTCAGGGACGATGCGCGCGCCCTCCACCTTCCGGGGATCGGCAGTGTACACCCCGCGCACGTCAGAGTAGATCTCGCAGCGCTCTGCGCCCAGCGCCGCGGCAAGCGCAACGGCGGTGGTGTCCGAGCCTCCGCGGCCCAGCGTCGTGATCTCCCTCGATGCGCTGACGCCCTGGAACCCCGCAACGATGACGATCTGGCCGCGATCGAGTGCGGACCTCACACGGTCCCCTCTGATCTCCAGGATCCGGGCGCTGTTGTGCGATTCGTCGGTGATGATCGCTGCCTGGCTGCCGGTGAGCGAGACCGCCTGCTCCCCCGCCTCGCAGATCGCCATCGCCAGCAGTGCCATGGAGATACGCTCGCCGGCGGTGAGCAGCATGTCCATTTCGCGACCGTGCTCGTAAGGCGACCCGGATCCGACGACCTCATTGGCGAGCGTGAGCAGATCGTCCGTCGTGTCACCCATCGCGGAGACGACGACCACCAGTTGATGACCGCGCCGCCGGCTCTCCACCACGCGCGCCGCGACCGCGCGGATCCGCTCGGGCGTCGCTACCGAGCTCCCGCCATACTTCTGAACGAGGAGTGTACGCTGCCCCATCAGAAGATCTCGCCGATGAACCTGCCAGGGTTCGCCTGTACATCGGCAAGAAGTCTTCTCAGGCTGGTGATGGTCGCCTGCATCTCTTCGTAGAGGGCGGGGTCGTGGATCAGCCGGCCGAGGGTGCCATCCCCCTGCTCGAGGCCTGCCGCAGCACGCTGCAGCGTCGCGAGGGTGACGCGCGCCTCGGAGATCGCCGGTCCGAGCTCCTGGACCTGCGGTTCGAGGGTATCCAGCAGCACACTCGCGCTCGAAGCGAGATCCCCAAGCGAGGCGATCGTCGTATCGGCGCGTGCCACCATCCCCGGCACCCCCTCGACGGTCGATGCCAACTGAACGCTCAGCCGCTCCAGGTTCACGCTGGCCTGCTGCGCGTTGGTCAGGATCGCATCGACCCTGCCCCCCTCATTGAATGCAGCCTCCACATTCGTGGCGACCTGACCAAGGCGCGCCGTGGTGGCCGCCACATCTTCGGTCGCCGTCAGGATGTTCTGCGACACGCTCCTGTACGCCTGCGTCTGCTGGTCGACGAAGCCCGTCATCTGCTCAACGATCACCGACGCATTCTCGACCATCTGCCGGATCTCGAGAGCGGTCTCCTCCGTGAAGGCGAGTTCCACCCGCTCGGAGAGCGTTTCGAGGTCCTCCGCGATGCGCGCTCCGACCGCGGTCAGCTCCGTGATGTCGGGGAGGGTCGCGCCGCGCAGCACCTCCGGAGGGTTGCCCGGTGTGAAGGTCAGCGCCGGATAGTCCGAGGGCGATACGATCTCCGCCTGCCAGTCCCCGAAGAGCGACGCCGGGGCGAGCATCACGGCGGCATCGGCAGGCATCCCGGACCTCGGCGAAATCTCCATCGTGACGAGCACGCCAAGGCCCGAAGCATCAACCTCGATGTCCATGACGCGACCGATCTGGACGCCGCGGAACTTCACGGGATTCCCCGCCCGCAGCTCTCCGACTTCGCTGAAGACGGCTGTGATATCGGTCTGCTCCTCGCCGAAAGGCTTGCCGCTCAGCCAGAACGACCCGACTACTGCGAGGATGATCCCGCAGACGACCACTACGCCGACCATCACTTCGTTCTTCAGCCTCATCTCATCCTCCGACGTGTCGGACACCCGGGGCCGTCATTGCGCACCCTGTTCCACAAGTTCCGGCTTGCCCTCAACGAACCCCCGCACGATGGGATTGCTGCTCTCAGCGATCTCCTTCGGCGTTCCCTCTTCCAGAACCCGTCCCTCGTAAAGCATCGCGACGCGATCGCTGATCCGATACGCGCTTCCCATATCGTGCGTGATGACAAGGCTCGTCACGCCGAGTTCGTCACGCATCTTCAGAATCAGCCGATCGATGACGGTTGTGGTCACCGGATCGAGTCCGCTCGTCGGCTCGTCGTAAAGGAGATACTTCGGGCGGAAGGCGATCGCCCGCGCCAGCCCCGCCCGCTTCTTCTGCCCTCCCGACAGCTCCGCCGGGAGGCGCTTTTCGAAGCCATCGAGCTCCACCATCCGCAGAGATTCGTTGACCCGCTCCGCGATGGCGTCCTTCGTATACCCGCCATGCTTCACCAGGCCCATCGCGATATTCTGTTCGATCGTCATCGAGTCGAAGAGCGCCGCAAACTGGAAGACGTAACCGACCTTCCGCCGCAGGTCGACGAGATCCTCGCCCCGCTGCTCGGAGACCTCCTGCCCATCGACACGGATGGAGCCGGAGTCGGGCACGATCAATCCCACGATGTGCTTCAGGGCGACCGACTTACCGGCACCCGAGAAGCCCACGAGAGACAGCGTATCGCCCTCCTCCACGCGCAATGTGAAGCCATTGAGCACACGCTTCGGGCCGAACGCCTTGTGCACATCCGTCATCTCGATCACTGGAGTAGCACCACAGCCCAGAAGGCGTCGAAGAGGAGGATGAGCATGCTCGAGATAACGACGGCCCGGGTGGTGGCGACCCCGACGCCCTCGGCGCCCCCCGCGGTCTTGAACCCCTGATAGCAGCCGACGACCGTGATCAGGAAGCCGAAGGAGGTCGTCTTGATGAGCGAATAGGTGATGTCGAAGGGGTCGAAGAAGAGCCGCAGCCCGCGGACGAACTCCTGGGGCGACATGTCCAGGAGGTTGACCGCCGTGACCAGGCCGGCCAGGATGCCGATCGCGTTCGAGAAGATGACGATCACGGGGAACATCAGGACCCCCGCCAGCACCCGCGGCACAACGAGGTACGAAACCGGATTGTAGGCGAGCGTCTCGAGGGCATCGATCTGCTCGGAAACCCGCATCGTACCGAGCTGCGCGGCGATATTGGCCCCCACCCGCCCGGAGAGGGCGAGCCCGGTCAGAACCGGCCCCAGCTCCAGAATCATCGTCTTGCCGACGAGCGTGCCGACGAAATAGAGCGGGATCGCACCGGTGAAGGTGTAGGACGCCTGGAGCGCCAGCACGATACCGGTGAACGCGGCGAGGAAGAGCGCGATGGGGATCGAATCGACCCCGAGCCGCTTGAGCTGCGGCATGAGCAGAGGCGCCCATGTCCCTACATCACGCAGCGATACGAACAGTTCGAAGATGAACTGACCGAAACGACCGAAGGCGGCAAAGAAGCCCCCGGCCGCCCTCCCGATGGCGGCGAATGGCCGCTCCCATGCCGCTCCTCTCGACGTCATTCGGTCGAAAAGAGAGTCGTCCAGTCCGCCGCGCTCAATCGCACTCCGGTATAGAAGCTTCCGAACTCCCCGTAACGCGCACTCGCTTCGTCATATCGCATTTCGGTGACGATCCGCTTGAACTCCAGCGGGTCCCGTGCAAAGAGCGTGACGCCCCACTCCCAGTCGTCCAGCCCGACCGACCCGCTGATCACCTGGAAGACCCTGTTCGCATAACGTCTGCCGGTCATCCCATGCTCCCGCATCAGGCGGTTCCGCTCCTCGACATCCAGCACATACCAGTTGTCCTCCCCGTCGCGTCGCTTCGTCATCGGGTAGAAGCTGACGAAATTCATCTCCTCAGGGGGCCGGGGATACAGCCGATTGCGGATGTGCGCGCTGGCAAGTTCCGCCTCCGACTGTACCTTCAGCGCCTCGGCGAACTCCGGGGAGTGCGGAGCATGATCCCGCGCGACCTGCGCCGTCGCATGATACAGGCCGGCTTCCGTTACCGAGAGGTAATCGTATTCGAGCTGCAGCACCTCACCCACGACCGATCGGCGGATCCGGTTCTGGACGTCGGCGAGTGCCTCGAGGCTCGGCCTGAAGTGAATGAGCATGAGATCAGCCCTTCCCCCGACCAGCCGGAAGCCGGCACTCCATCCCTGTTCAGGCGTTTCGGGATCCGCGACGGCTTCCAGGGCCGCCTCGGCCATCGAGACTCCATCCCCTTCCAGAGAACGGAGATACGCATAGTCGATGGAGAAGATCTGATGCAGGACATACCACCCCTCGAGGGTGGCGGGCGGTAAGGCTGGCATGAACTATTCAGAACAGATGCGAAGGATGCCGATCCGTGCACTCGGATGCATCCGCGAAGATAGCGGCTGCCCGGCTGCAGGGGCAACCGGAAGACGCACGCTGCGCAAGGGCGAAGACGTTGCCGTGCAAAGCGCTAGCTGAGAAGGAGTTTGCCGCGGACCGGACCGGGGGTATATTGTCAGTGTCTTCCTTACGTTTTTTCCAGCCGACAAGCGAAATGAGTGTTTCGATCGCGCATCCGATCATCATCCAGGGCGGCATGGGTATCGGCGTCTCCGACTGGGTCCTTGCCAGGGCCGTTTCGATGCGCGGTCAGCTGGGTGTCGTCTCCGGAACCGCCCTCGACACGCTTTTCGTCCGCCGTCTTCAGGACGGCGACGCCGACGGCCATCTCCGCCGCGCCATGGCGCACTTCCCGATCCCGGACGTCTCGTCCGAGATCCTGAAGCGATATTTCATTCCCGGAGGCAGAGCACCCGGGGCGCCGTACAAAGCGGTCCCGATGTATCAGCAGGTCGTGAGCCGGGTTCGTCATCAGCTCACAATGATGGCGAATTTCTGCGAGGTATGGCTGGCCAAGGAGGGGCACAGCGGTCCGGTTGGCATCAACCTCCTGACGAAGGTCCAGATGCCCAATCTGGGCTCGCTCTACGGAGCGATGCTCGCCGGTGTCGACTACGTCCTGATGGGCGCTGGCATCCCCAAGGAGATCCCGGGTGCGCTCGATAGGCTCTCCCAGCACCTCGTCGCCTCCATCAAATTCGATGTGGAGGGCCTCGGCCGCGATGAGACGGAATACCTGACCTTCAACCCGCAGGAACATTGGGAAGCGGTCGACCCGCCCGAGGTCAAGCGCCCATTCTTCCTCCCGATTATCGCCTCGAACAGCCTGGCGACAATGCTCGCCCGCAAGGCGAATGGTCGCATCGACGGTTTTATCGTGGAAGGCCCCACTGCAGGCGGTCACAACGCACCGCCGCGGGAGCAGCAGGTCAACGAACTCGGCGAGCCGGTCTATGGCCAGCGCGACGTGGTCGATCTCCACAAGCTGGGCGAACTCGGTCTCCCCTTCTGGGTGGCAGGGGGCGCCGGATCGCCGGATAAGCTCGTGGAAGCCCTCGAAGCCGGGGCCACCGGCATCCAGGTCGGAACGCTCTTCGCCTACGCACGCGAGTCGGGGATCGCCGCGGACCTGAAGCGAAAGGTGCTGGAAGAGGCCCGCGACCAACCGGTCACGGTGTTCACGGATGGGCGCGCCTCCCCGACGGGCTTCCCCTTCAAGGTTGTGCAGCTCGAAGGGACGGTCTCGGAAGCGGATGTCTACCGTGCGCGCGAACGGGTGTGCGATCTCGGCTATCTCCGCGAAGCATATCGCCGGGATGACAAGCGGGTCGGCTATCGCTGCCCGGCTGAACCGGTCGACACCTTCGTGAAGAAGGATGGTGAGCTGGAGGAGACGGTCGGCCGGAAGTGCCTCTGCAATGCACTCATGGCCGACATCGGTTACGGCCAGGTCCGCGATGGCGGCGTGGTCGAGAAGCCGCTCCTGACGAGCGGAGACGACCTCCGGAAGATTGGCGACTTCGCACAGGGCCGCGTCGAATATTCCGCCGGCGACGTCCTCGACTACCTTCTCTCCGGGCTCTCCGCCACCGCGCTCGGAGAAGCGCAGGTCGAGGCCACCTCCACGAGCTGATTTCCCGCCCCTTTCCGGGCGCTGCGCGCTGGACCCTCCCCGTCGTCATGCGGCCGCGCCGCTGCCGGCGGGGGGTGTAGCCGGGGAAGCAGGGAGCGCGGTGACGTTCGCCGCCTCCTTCGAGCGCGATGGAGCGGCCCGCCTTTCGGGGCTGATCGCGGGCACGCCGCGCGCCTCGAGGTGATCGCCCGACCGCCCTACCAAGCCGACAGCTGAGCCCCTTTCCAGTCGCGATCGGACCGCTCACCTCGCGCCATCTTTCGGGGGCGCCTGCCGGTAGCAACGGGGTACGCTCCCCGACTTCAACCTGTTATATTACCGTTACTTCGAGGGTGGTCCGCTACCCTTCGCCCGCCCTGCGGCGCCGCTCCTTTCGCGTCGAAGTGACCGGAAATAGTCTGGCGAGTGTATCAATTCGTCGATACTCTTCTACGATGTGTGCGTCAACCGTTCACAAACCTGCAAAATGAAGAAACGTCGTCGCTCTGCACCTCGACGTCGCGCGTCGCAGCGCCGGTGGCACATTCCGCCTCCTCTCATTCACGGGCCTGAAACGCTCGAAGGGGGCGGCATCCTCAACGAGTGGAATAGCGAACTCGGCGTCGTGCTCTGGCAGGCGTATCGGGATGCGATGCTGTGGGCGACTTCCGACCCGGACCGTCGGGCGGAGATGTTTGCGACGAGCAGTAGCGTAGCCTCTCGTTATGAGGGGGTCGCTACCGACGACGCCGGCCTGCGCACGAGCCTTCGTTTCTTCGCGCAGCTCACATCCTCGCCCGGAGATGTTCGGGACGAGCAGGTTTCCCGGGCCTGCCGACAGGTGTCGGAGTGGGCGGAGGAGCGCGGTCACCTCGGGACGGCGCTCGCCTTTGCGCAGAATGCCGCCCTGGCGGCCCGACATGACCCGTCTGCGGCTTTCTGGGTGGCAACGCTCGCTGTCCGGATGAACGACCACGCCCGGGCCGAGGTCTGGTTCCGGCGGGCGATCGGACTAGCCCGTCAGGCCCGCGACTGGCGCATGTACTCCCACGCATTCAGCGGTCTCGGCAACCTATACAGGAGGCGAGGAAATCTCCCCGCAGCTCGCCGTCTGCACACCCGCGCGCTGCGTGGCGCCAGACGCGGCGGGATGCGGCGCGAACAGGCTGGCGCGCTTCACGACCTCTTTGCCGTAGCCGTTGAAACGTCGAGCGCTCCGGATGCCGAGAAGTACGCGCGCCTGGCGCTCGAGGCGTACGGCAGTCGCAACCGTCGTGTTCATGTGCTTGCCCACGACGTCGCGTACTTCTGGATGGAACAGGGCTATTTCGCCCGGGCCAGCTCCGTCTTCCAGGCGGTGCTGCCGCTAATCGAGCGACCGGTCGAGCGACTTTATGTGCTTGCCGACCTTGCACGCGCCGCTGCAGGAATGGGCGACGCCGTGACCGCAGAGAGTGCGGCCGAGGATGCATGGAAGCTTGCCGAGATGCCGGAAGTCGAGATGGGGGCGGCCCCCGCACTGCTCGAACTCGCACGCGCCTACCTCTCCCTCGGTAAGCTCGAAGAAGCACGGACGGCGGGATCACTCTCGATTCAGAGCGCGACCAAATACCGGGAAAGCAAGGTGCGGTTCATGGCCGAAGCCGTGCTCGACGCCATCAACTCCGCTTCGGTGGAGGTGGCTGCGCCGGTCGAAGTGCCCTCGAGGGAGCCATCCTACGGGGACGAGCTGGCGGCTGACTTCGTTCGGACCCTGGAAGTGATGACGGGGGCGGCTCACTGAGCCGCCCCCGTCTTCTCTCGCTTCAACCTCCCTACCACATCATCCGCCCAGCGCGAATCAGCAGGTGCCGATTCCTGATCCGATGACCGGGCAGGGAAGGTTCTCCGTAGGCCCAGTGACGTTTCCATCGCAGGCTGCGGCGGCGAATGCAACGAGAAGGCCGGCAAGGAGGATCCGGGTGCGTTTCATGTTCATTCCGGGATTGGGGGTTGGCTGCGAGAGATATACGCGCTGAAAGTAAAACACCTTCCGTCGAACCACCCACACATCAGAAACCTTTATCCGCTCCTTTCCGGCCAATCTGTCGGGCAGCTGCATCGTTTAGTGCGCTGCTGCAATGGATTGCGCACAAGTATCGCCGCGCCAGACAGCTCGGTCAATCCAAGGGAAACTCGTGTCCCCGCTGAACGCGATTACGGGAAGGCCGGGTCCTGCGACTACCCGGTGCCTCCAGAGCTAACCGGTTGCCGGTCGCAGCCTTGCCATCGGAGGTGGATTTCTCGAAATTGGCCCTCGAATTCCGACCGCCAGACTGTTCAATAGACGGGCGATGCGCCTCGCCGCACTACCTCTGCATGCAATCGCATCGCATGCTGCAGCGCAGGCGCATTCGCAACATCCGTACAATTGAGGCGAGAGGAGGACCTTTTCGGGAGCTCACGGCTCCCCCGGGGCGCGCGGCCTCACGCTGGCGGTCAATCTGAGAAGGAAAGGCTTCATTGAGTCATCGCGTAGTCGTCACCGGTCTCGGAATGATTTCCGCGCTCGGCAACAGCGTCGAATCCACCTGGAGCAATATCCGGGCGGGTCGCAGCGGCATCGGCCATCTGACTCGATTCGAACCGGGCGATCTTCCGGAGGCGGTGTGCATTGCTGCCGAGGTCAAGGACTTTCAGGTCTCTTCCGTCCTGGATCACAAGGAAGCGCGACGGGTCGACCTCTTCATTCAGTATGCGCTGGTTGCTGCCGATGAGGCGCTGCGCTCTGCAGGGCTCGAAGGTCTGACGCGTGTTCCTGACCCGGACGAGACGGGTGTCATCGTCGGTTCCGGCATCGGTGGCATCGGAACGATCCTGGAAACGGCGGATCTGGTCAGCACGCGCGGCACGGGACGCGTCTCTCCCTTTTTCGTCCCTGCGAGCATCATCAACCTGGCGTCGGGTCAGGTCGCGATGCGGGTCGGTGCCCGGGGCCCCAGCTACGCCACCGTATCCGCTTGCGCCACAAGCAATCACGCGATCGGCGACGCCTACCACATCATCCGCCGCGGAGACGCTCGGATGATGATCGCCGGCGGCTCTGAAGCGGCGATCAACCGTCTTTCCTTCGCGGGCTATCATGCGGCGCGGGCGCTGGCAACGGAATACGAATCTCCCGAGACCGCATCCCGGCCTTTCGACATCGGACGAAATGGCTTTGTTCACGGAGAAGGTGCGGCGATCCTGATCCTCGAGTCGCTCGAAAGCGCGGAAGCGCGGGGTGCGCCGATCCTCGCGGAGATCCTCGGCATCGGGATGAGTGGAGATGCGCACCATATCACCTCACCGCCCGAGGATGGAGCCGGTGCCGCTCTGGCGATGAGACGCGCCCTCAGGAATGGCGGCCTGGCACCGGAAGATGTGGATTACATCAATGCCCACGGCACCTCTACGCCGATCGGCGACGTGGTCGAGACGCGAGCAATCCGCGCCGTATTCGGAGATCACGCCGACCGGCTTCCCGTCTCCTCAACGAAGTCGATGCTGGGTCACGCCCTCGGTGCGACGGCGGCGATCGAAGCAGTCCTCTGCGTCCTCGCCATGCGCGACGGCATCATCCCTTCGACGATCAATCTGACGAATCCCGATCCGGAGTGTGACCTGGACTACGTATCGGAAGGGTCGAGGCCCGCGGCCCTCCGGACCGTCCTTTCCAATTCGTTCGGGTTCGGCGGCTCGAATACCTCGCTGGCGCTGCGAAACTGGTCCTGACAGATGAAGGAGGGGCGCTGCCGGAAGCCGCCCCTCCCTCATCATTCAGCCGTCCGTCGACCCGGCGTCAGTTTTCTTCCTTCGACTTTCTGCTACGTGACCCGCGGCGCGCACCCGTGCTGGTGCCCCGCCCCGAGTCCGCGTCTGAGGTGCGGCCGGACGCCGATGAACGCATCCGATCGGGACGCGCCGGCTCACTGATCCGCTCGAGCGTCTCGCCGACTTCGGTCTCCCGGATGTCATCGTCGGCAGCGTAGTCGACCGCGAGGTCGGCCTGCGCGATGATCCCGACGAGTCGCCCCTCGCGGTCAGTGACCGGGACGCGGCGGACCTGCTCCCGGCGCATGACCCACATCACGTCCTGGATCGAATCATTCTTGTTGACCGCCCGGACGCCCTCCGTCATGCAGTCGGCGACGCGAGCGTCGGCCCCCATCCCCATGGCGACGCCCCGGATGGTGATGTCGCGGTCGGTGATGACACCGCGCAATCTGCGGCCCTCCATATCGTCGACGACTGGGATGATCCCGACATCGAGATCGCGCATCTTCATCGCGACGTCGCCGATGGAGGCATCCGGCGTCACGACGTGCGGGTTCTCCGTCATGATCTCAGCCGCACGCGGGCGGTTCCAGATGGAATTTCGTTGCCGGCCGGTGCCGGAGCCCATTCCTCCGCGCTGATCCTGCCACCCCTCCAGATCACGCCTCCCGCCATAGCCGTCGTCGTTGACCATGCCGTAACCGCCATATCGGCCCGGGTCGCGGCCGCTATCGCCGTATCCACCGCGCCCCTGCTGGTAGCCACGCGTTCCGCCGTAGTATCCGTCCTCATTGTCGCGAAAATCGGAATCGTACTGCCCGCTGTACTCGTCGCCGTATCCGAAATCATCGCCGCGGTACGCGTCCCGACCCTGGTCGAAGCGCGAGCCTTCCAGGCGGTCTCCACGACCTCCGCGGGACCCGTAACCGCGTCCCTCTCTCTCGTATCTGGCCATCCTCGTGCCCTCCTGTTTACTGGGATGCCTTCCCGGTTCGATTGGGGTGGATGACCTTGGGGCAATGCAAGTTACGAACCTTCGACGACCCGGTTCGGGCCAGTCCGGCGGCGCAGGAAGACCATGATCAGGAAGCCGCCGAGCGAGATCACAGCGAATGAGAACCACTGGATCGCGTAGCCCAGATGGGGTCCGTCGTTGAGCTCCGGGAGCGGTAGGGGAACAGGAAGTTCCGCGGTATCGGAGGGGCGTTCAGTGAGCTGCAGGATGACCGGTTCGGGCACCCGTCCGAACTCCTGCGCGAGTGCGGTTCGATCCAGCCGGAGGTACGCCGTGACAGGGTAACCCTGGAGGTCGAGCTCCGAGCGAACCGCGTCACCGGCCCCGTCCCCGAGTGGCATCAGCCGGCCGACGAGCGTCTGAGGGCCTTGGAGTGCATAGGGGCGCGGATCGGCAGTCGCACCATCGGCCGAGGGGAGCCATCCCTGATTGACGATGAGGAGAGAGCCGCCTTCCAAAGATAGCGGCGCGATGAGGTGTACGCCCGGCCGGCCGGCGAGCGCGCGGCCGCGTACGAGGATCGATGGGCCTTCTGCACCCCCTTCCGCCCGCACCGCGCGATAGGAGAAGAGCGCCGGATTCGCGGAGATCGAGTCGAGGAGCGGAGCATCGAGAAGAACTTCGGGCAGGGCGGACCCGCGCGCGATGACGGCATTGAGGGCGCGACGCTCTTCCAGCCTGTCGAGCTGCCAGAAGCCCAGCCGCACGCAGACGAGAGACACCACAACCGCCAGAACCCCGGCCCCGACTGCCGCTCTCCGCCCGAAATTCAGCGCCACTCCTCCTCCTCCGAGGGGTCTTCCCACCCCTGGTCCGCCTCCCACTCCTCCTCCGCGCGCCGGATCTCCTCCATGTCGAGGGGTGGATCGTCGGCCGGGTCCGGCTCCCATGGCTCCCGCTCGATCGACGAGGGCGACCGACGTCGAAGTGAGGCGAAGCCCGCCATGAGGGCCAGGATGGTCAGGACGAGCCAGAAGGTCACGGGCGGTTGATGATCGGTGGTGGTGCCATCATCAGCAGTAGCCTGGCAGTGGGCATGTCAGCGGCGCGATGGCACCGCATCGAGCAACGATTCTACAGCATCCGCCGCGATAGCACCCAATCGGTCCCGGAAAGATCCCTTTCGCCGCGCCGACGCCGGCGGATACTCGATGGTTTCATCATCGAAGTCAGGGTCCAGCGGGTAAATCTCCTCGCCTCGCAGAGCATCCTGGTAGTAAGGCTCCTCATCAGGGAGATCGTCGAACTCGTCATCGATTTCCGGCTCGGATCCGTAGACGTATGCTGCGGTGATCGCCTCCTGCTCCCTCTGCAGCGCGGCGAGCTGCTCCTCCTGGCTTCGCGCGATATCGAGAAGCCGATGCGCGCGTTTCTCCCACTTCCTGCTTCGTCTGCGCGCGGAGCGCACCGCCTTTCTGCTGGTGCCGCCGGTGAAGAAGCCGACGAGGACGCCGATCCCCAGCACGATCGCGGCAGCCGCGATCGGCTCGGCACGGACCTGAGCGCCGACATCGAGCTTCCTGCGAAGGTCGGCCTTCTTCTCCTCCAGCTCCTCCTTCTTGCTGAGGATCACATCCTCGATCTGATCAAGGGTTTCGGACATCCGCTGACGCGTGCGTTCGATTTCTTCCCTTGCCATCTTCGGATCTTCGGGGTGACGGATATCGATGCTCATCTCAGCGAACCAGCCTGCCGAGCACGAACCCGACCGCGAACACCGCGGCGAGGGTTCGGGCCGGGCTGTGACGTACCTCGTCGGCCAATCGGGTGCGCGGGTCGAACGACTCCATGTTCCGGATCCCTTCTGCCGCGGAGTTCAGCCCGCGTGCAGCGGCGTGAGCGCTCCCGGCCGCCTTTTCACGGAAACCGCCGGGTGAACCGCCGGCGACGAGCCTGTCGATCCGTTCCGCCGCGCTGCTGAGGGCGTCCACTGCACGGTCGCGAACCTCGCCGCTCCGGATCTCCTTCGAGATCGCCTCCCCCCACCCGGCGAACCGGTCGCGCAGGCTCTCCGCGTCGACCATGCTGGTTCCGTCCTCGCCGAGCACCTCTCGAACCCATGCGTAATGCCGATCTTCATCCGCGGCATGCCGGCCTACGAGGGCGGTCGCCTGTTCCGGCCATGCGGCCGAACGCTTCGCATATTGCCCGTACTTCCGGGCTGCGGCGAGCTCGTTCGCACGCCAGGCTGTGAGGATCGCACGGTCGCCCCCGGAAGCGCTGAGTCGCTGAATACCTTCCTTCAGCAGGGAGGTGGTGTGCGGCTCATTCACCGGGATCCCACCCAGATTCAGAATGAGATCGTTGAGATCCCGGATGTGCCTCTGATGATCTTCCTGGAAGCTCCGGATCCGGGCAATGTGCTCGGGATTCGCGAGATGCTCCTGTGCGATCTCGTAGGCGCCGACCGAATCATGGTCGAGCTGCAGAAGATCGTTGAGACCTTCCAGTACCTGCGAAATCGACTCCGGCGGCTCTGTAACCGCCCGCTCGAATTCGTTCGCCACTGCTGCTCCGGGATCGGGGTTCGCGAGTGTGCCCCGCCGGTTCGCCTCCAGGCAAGCGGGACGGGGGGAAGATGACAGGTTGCGTCTCTTCGTCAGGTCGATGCTGAAAAGTCAGTATCCGGCCCGACACGCCTCGTGGCAAGGATCTGGCCGGTTCCACCCGGCCCCGGAAGGGGGCATGGGGATTGCCCTCGACTTTGCCGCATCATCACTGCTCTCCGCAAGAGGATACCATGCGTGCTTCCATTCGCCTCGGCGCAGCCCTGGCCCTGACTCTCGTCCTTTCCGGATGTGCCTCCCTCGGAGGGCTAGGCATTGTCCCCCCACGGATCTCGATAGATCCGCAGCAGAATGCTGAACTGCGACTGCTCGGGCCCTCTCTCCAGCGGCCGCTTGGAGGTGCGTCTCTCCGGTTGTACGCCCGGGTAGAGAACCCGAATCCGGTCGGCATCACGCTGACCCGGCTCGCCGGTACACTGCAGCTTCAGGGGTTTGATGCGGCCGATGCCGATTTCCCGCTCGGAATCCCCCTTACGGCTACCGGGAGCGCCGTAGTCCCACTCGACATCGCCATCAGCTTTGCGAATCTTCCCGGACTCGCCGATGTGCTGAGTCGGGCCGTGACCGGCGGCGAGGTCGACTACTCGCTCCAGGGGACGGCGTCTGTAGATGCGGGAATGCTGGGTCAGCCGAGCTTCGGCCCGATGACACTGCTCGCCGGAAGCGTACGACCCACGCGTTGACGCCCCGGCTTAGCGAGGCGGGTAGACCGGGCTGACAGAAACGAGATCGGGCGGCCGCTCCATGCGACCGCCCGATCTCTTCTTCTCCGGATTCATTCCGTCGACGGATCATCCGCCGTATACCGCTCCGGCGAGAATCCCGATCGCCCGCTCGCAGTGATGGCAGTACAGCGCCGCAGCATAATCCCCTTCCGGCTCCGTCATCGACGCAAAGCCATTCGGATCGATCTCCGGTTCGATGAAGGCCAGGACCTCGATGTTTTCCGGCCCGCAGGTCGGGCACGGGACGCTCGATGGATCCTTCCGATACGCCATCAGCAGCTCGAGAGCTTCGGCGTCCGAGAAAGGTCCACTCGGCTGCGGGAGATCGGTCGACGTTATCAGATGCGCAATGCGGTTCATATCCGCCCCTCCCTTTGCAAGGAAACGCCGGGTCACGACGTCCCTATCTGTTTGTCTTTCAAGTGGTTGCCGTCTCCGACGACCAGATTCAATGCAACGTCTGTTCCCAATCTCGCCCTTTGCGATCATACAGGGAGTATCGGCAGAATCCGGGACGACTTCAGCGCGCGTTTCGGAACGCTTCTGACAGGGTGGAACGATGGCCGGGCGAGGATGATGGCGCACCTTCGGGAGGGCGCACCCGACACGGGTCAGAGCCAGCGTCGGCGACGGAAGATCAGAAGGAGAGACCCACCGGCAAGGAGCATCAGGGCGAGCGCGAGATAGTAGCCGAATGGCCATGCGAGCTCGGGCATGTTCGTGAAGTTCATGCCATAGATCCCGGCCACCAGCGTCATCGACATCAGGATGATCGACCAGACGGTGAGGGTTCTCATCGTCTGATTGAGCTGCCTGGCCGTGTTCGACGTCTGTATGTCCAGGAGGCCCGCGAGCAGATCCCGAAAGGCGTCGACTTCTTCGGTCGCCCGCAGGACATGGTCGTGAACGTCCTGAAAATAGGGCACCAGTTCCGGACTCACGAAGGGAAGATCCCGCCTGACGAGGGAGCTGAGCACGTCCCGCTGGGGCGCAAGCACGCGCCTGAAGTGGATCAGCTCCTGCCGCAGCTCGGAGACCCGCTGCATCGGCAGGTCAGGCATCTGCATGAAGATCTGATCCTCGAAGAGCTCGATCCTGCCGGAGAAGTATTCGATGAGCGGGAAGTAGTGATCGACGATCGCGTCGAGCAGCCTGTGGGCGAGGGCCGCCGTACGGGACCGGCGGGCCGGATTCTGCTGCAGCGACTCGAGGACGGCGTCGACCTCTGCGATCGGCTGATTATGAACCGTGATGATGAAGCCGGAGCCAACGAAGATGTGGATCTCGTTGAGCGCCATCCGGGCTCGGGTCGGATTGATCCTGGCCGAATAGAAGACGATGAAGAAGTAGCCGGGATATCGATCGAGCTTCGGGCGCTGGCGGCCTCTCAGGCAATCTTCTACCGCGAGCGGGTGGAGGCCGACCACGTTCCGGAGGAAGTCGGCCTCCGCTTCGGTCGGCGCCGTGAGGTCGAGCCAGACGAGCTCCGCCTCGACGTCGGGAGGGTCTTCGATCCGGCTTCGGACAAGTCGCGCCGCCTCATCGGGTGCCATCGGGGCAGCGCCATCCGCGCCCTCGATGAAGCAGCGTGTTTCCGGTTTCGCTCCGGGCACGTTCATTCAGTGCCTCGCCCTGCCGCCCGGCGGTCGCGAACGGGGATCGTATCGGTGATGAACGCCATCACGATGATGACTCCGCCGACGGTGAGATGGGGCAACCACGCCGTCTGATCGAAGGTGAGCAGCCATGGGCTGAGGGCAAGGAGAAGGCCCAGTACGCCGTCGACCCAGAGGTGAACCGGAACCTCGATCAATCGGAGAACGCCACTCTCGAAGTTCGTCACGAGGGTCAATATCAGGATCGCAGCGCCCGCGGCCATCGCCGTCACGCCTGCGGCCGAGGCACCGAACCCGGCGACCCACGGGAGGGCGAGCAGCAGTGCCCCCGCGAAGTAGTCGAGATAGCCGTGCAGCCGTGTCGAAAGACGCATGTCGGATCGCTCCGGATCGATAGAGGGTGGAGTGAAAGCGGGCTGAGGCTTCGTATGCAGCAGGAATGCCGTACATCGTCGGGGTGGGCATGGGGGGATATCCGGAGTGAGGCGTCACGCCGGGAAGCCGCACCCCTCCCACTGCTGTAGGATGCTTGTCGCCGCCCTCCGGAAGGAATACCTTTCGGCCCCAAATCATCCCCAATCGGAGGTTCGTCCCGGTGCACATCATTCGCGAGCCGCGAGTCACATTGATCGCCCGTCAGGAGTTTCTCTACCCCGAGCATATCCGGTGGCAGAGCGACTCCGACATTCCGGCGCAGGAGCTGACGGAGTTTGCGGGCCGCCTGTGTTATCTGTCGTTCGGTCAGGATGCCGGCCTCGAGGGGGGGCATCGCACGATCGGCGGGCGCACGACGAATGAGTCCTACCTCGCGAACATCCTTCGCACCAAGCACGGCAGCGTGCTCGAGCACGCCGTCTGGTCGATCCTCATCGAGGGCGTCAGCCGGGCGCTCACCCACGAGCTGGTGCGGCACCGCGCGGGCTTCGGCTTCTCGCAGCTCAGTCAGCGATACGTCGATGAGTCCGAGATCGGATTCGTGCTTCCGCCGGAGATCGAGGAGGGAGGAGCGGCGTTTGAAAGCTGGAGCCGCTCCTGCGAGGCCTCGCTGACGGCGTACAGGGAGATCCTCGACACACTGATCGAGAAGATCGGGGACGAGGGTACGGCGACGATGCGGCGGAAGCGGGCGCGTCAGGCAGCGAGATCGGTGCTGCCCAACTCGGCCGAAACGAAGATCGTCGTCACCGGGAACGCCCGCGCGTGGAGGCATTTCGCGGAGATGCGGGGAAGCGGCGGCGCCGATGTGGAGATCCGCCGGCTCGCGGTGGCCGTCGTCGAGCTGCTTCAGCCCGAAGCGCCGAACATCTTCGGGGATATGCGCGTCGTCCCGCAGCCCGATGGTACGCAGACCGTAGAAACCGAGAACGCGAAGGTGTAAGCTCTAGCTCAGCAGTTCACACCCGCCTGAACCATCTTCAGGCGGGTGTTCCGCCCCCTCTCAGCTCGCCACCGTCAGAACTTCTTCGCTGCCACTGTTCAGGAGCCCGTTCCCGGGATCCTGAAATGCCACGCCGTACGCTCCCAGGATCAGAATCCAGATCATCACGTAGATCGGCACGAAGAACTGACGACGCTTCAGCATCTCGGGATAGAGGATCGGCTTGCCGGCGAACTTTCCGCGCGGCTTGTTCGGGAAGAAGAACGTCTTGTACGTCTCGATCGTCGCGACGCTGTAGCCGGCCCCGCCGATCCCGATGTAGACCCAGTTCTCCGTGAAGAATGCCAGGATTGTCGCCCAGAACAGCGTGATCCCCGGGCTGCGGAAGAACTTGAACGTTTCGAAGCCCTCGACCGGTGCGTCCTTCCAGGCGCCGCCGAACGCCGTCAGCCAGCCGCCGAGACTTCCGACCGTCACCAGCACGAGCCAGGCTGGAAGGTCGGGATAGTTCGCCTGCAGGGTCGTGACCCCCCACACGCACACGATGAGAAGCAGAAGCACCGCGATCCCGACCGGCCACTTGATCCGACGGTCATGAACCGGCTTGCCGCCGATGCCGAACTGCATGGGGATGAAGTACTTCGACTGGTCCTCCACACGGATGAAGCCCTTCCACAGCTCGAGTGTCGCCCGCTCGAGAGCGTATACGACCCCGAAGAACACCACCATCCCGGACGCCGCCAGCACGTTCATGCCCGTCACGAGCTGCAAGATCAGGCCGATTGTTCCGCCCACGAGGATGCTGCGGAAGTATTTCGGCCAGGTGAAGCCCTCGTGGATCGAGTCCTTGTACATGCCCCACGTCGAGATGTGGGTCCCGGCCACCGCCCCGATGAGCGTCGCCACCAGTAATTCCTGATTCACAATTTCCTTGCACGTATTAAGGTTGACGCCCGCATCGCGGCCGTATCCGCCGATCAGACGTCGGCCTGGTCTGCCTGCGTGCCCGCGGTCTCGTAAATCCGCTCGACGAGCATCAGATCGCGACGAGCGAGGTCCAGCTCGTATCCGGCCCGCTCACCGGTGCGGATCGCGCGGAAGAAGTCTTCGAACATCCCGCGATAGCCGAGCAAGTCGGTCGGGTGCGGAATCGACAGGCGTTTACGCTCGCCGCGAACGCCGAGGATGAGCCCGTTCGATTCAAAGGTGATTGCCCCCTTCGTACCGTAGACCGTTGAAAGTCGCAGCCCTTTGGTGGGGGACCCCAACTCCCAGGAGTAGTAGAGTGTTCCGACCGCGCCCTCGGCATACCGGAACACCGCGACCATGGTGCGATCGGGCCCTTCCGCAGGCCCGGGGCGATAGCCATGAACATCGTCCACGGTGAGCCCGAGGCTGCTCATGAAGCTCACCCAGTGGATCCCGCCCTCGAAGAGTGCCCCGCCGCCCGCCACGTCGGCGCGGTCACGCCACCCCTCCGACTTCTGGTCCTTGAGGGCGTTGATGGACAGAAGCCGTACCTCGCCGATCACCCCGCTGGCGATGTGTTCGCGCAGCGCGGCAAGGAGGGGCTTGTAGAAGTAGTTCTCGGCCACGAAAACGCGTCGCCCGGCGGCCGTGGCGAGATCCGCCACTTCGTCGAAGACCGACGAATGAAGATAGGGAGGCTTCTCGACGATCACATGCTTCCCGGCGGCGAGAGCATCCCGCGTGAGGGGCAGATGTGTGGCGGGCGGGGTGGCGATCAGCACGACATCAACCGAAGGGTCTGCGATGGCAGCCTCATAAGACCCATGGTGGCCGCTGCCGCCATAACGACGGCTGTATTCCCGAGCCTTCTGCGCGTCGCGGCTCGCGTAGATCCGCTCGACGCCGTCGATCTTCTTCAGTGTACGGCTGTGCAGACGGGTCGCGAAGCCACAGCCCAGCAGGGCAACACCGATTCGCTTCATGATTCCGCTACCATCATGGTCCCGACCCGCAGCGCATTCGCGGCAATCGTCAGGCTCGGGTTCACTCCCGCGCTGCTCGGGAAGACGCTTCCGTCGGTCACCCTAAGACCCGAAACCCCGCGGAACGCACACCCGGGGTCGAGCGGGGAACGAAGGGGGTCGTCACCCATCCGGACGGTACCCACCGCGTGCGAGAAGGTGTTGACCTTCCATGTCACGGTGAAGCGGGCACCGGCCTTCAACAGAACCTCCTTCGCGCGGCCGAGAAGAACGCGCCGGGCAGCGAGATCACGGGCGGAATAGCGATGATGGATCCGCGCACCGGGGAGTCCGAACCGGTCTTCCGATCCGGGTGCGAGCTCGACCCGGTTCGACTCAAGCGGCTGATCCTCGGCGATCGCGAGCAGGCCGGTCAGGTTCCGGACGATGGCCGTCGCCACCGGCCGGAGGGGCGCTGGAAGCATCGCCCGGATAAGGCTTACAGGGGGTGCCATCACCTGCTGGATGTTACCGAGTTTGCCGATCGTCGGCCTGGCCGGATCGCCGAAATAGAAGTCATGTATGGCGACCTGCTTGTGATGTCGGTCATCCGGATTCGGAGGGTTCGGGAAGAAGCCGTACATCATGGCATTGCAATGCCGCATCAGAAAGCGCCCGACGTAGCGCCCAGCTGGATTTTGATGCTGGAGACCGGACGCAAGCAGCAGATGCGGCGACGCGAGGGCACCGGCGGCGAGCACCACATTCCGCGATTCGAACGTCAGCTTCTCGCCTGTGTCGGCATCGACCGCGACGATCCCTGTAACATGGCCACCCTTCGTCAGAATCCGCGACGCGACGGTCCTCGGGCGCAGGACCATCCCCCGGGCGATGAGCTCGGGAATCGTCGTGGTGGCGAGATCGTTCTTGGCGCTGACGGCGCATGCGAAAGCGTCGCAGGTGACACAGGAGCGGCAGCGCCCCTCATCGATCGCCATGGGAATGCGAAAGGGACGCATCCCGAGGGCGGCCGCCGCATCGGAGATCATCCGGGCGGGCGGCGCAATCGGGAGCGCGCGCTTCGGGAAGGGACCGCTCCGCCATGACTCGGTCGGATCCACGCCCGCCTCACCGGCGATCCCCAGCAGCTCCTCGGCGCGCCGGTAGAGCGGCTCGAGGGTCGCATAGTCGATGGGCCACCGCGCCGCCGGATCCGGCGAGATCTCTTCCGGAGTGGCGAAATCCTGCTCGCGAAATCGGAAGGAGGCTCCGCCATAGAAGACCGACGGCCCCCCGACATTCGCACAGATGCCTTGCGGCCGCCACCTGCCGCGGCTCCGCAGCGAATATCCACTGGAGCTCGAATAGTGCGGCGTAAGAACGAAAGCGCCCCGCTCGCCCCAGTTGTCCTCGCCCCGCTCCACCCATCCCCCCCGCTCGATCATGAGCACCCGCCATCCCGCCTCGACCAGCGGAAGTGCAGTCATGCACCCGCCGAAGCCACTACCGATGACAATGGCGTCGAAGGCGCCGCTGAACTTCTGATCCATCCTTATCCCCGATGACTTCCGAAAGGAGGCTTCGCCGCGCGGAGAAGGGGGCCGGCGGCGGGGAACGTACAGGTGAACGACGCTCCCTTCAAGAGGTAACCGATTGCTTGACGCTGGATTGCAGCGCCTCTATCATCCTCCGGCTGCCCCCGGATGGATAATCTTCCTATCTGACAAGGGAAACGGCCTCCTCGATGAGATTGCCGATCCAGTCGATGCAGGCCATTCGTATCTGCGATCCCGGGACGGGCGAGTGGTTCCGCAGCGTCATCGTGGATTATGAGCCCGATCGCGAACTCGTCGTTCTGCTTCCGGGTGAGAAGGACCGGGACTTCAGTGGCGATGGTGATCTGACGGTTTCCGGGCAGGCGTCGAAGGGGGCCCCCGATCGCTCCGACGATTTCCTCGACCCGCCGCCCTTCAACAAGGGCGCGCCTGTCAGGGTCGAAGTCTCGCTGCCCGATGGCATCCGCCAGTTCGACTCGGTCGTTCGACGGTTGGAGCTGACCTATGGTGGCTCTCTCAGGATCGAATGGCCGACAGTCGGGACACGGATCCAGCGGCGCGACTTCGTCCGCGTCGAGGTCACTTTCCAGGTCGTGGTGCACTTCATCGACGAGGAGAGGGTGCTGCATCAGAAGGAGGCTGTGACGCTCGACTTCAGCGCGGGCGGATTGCGGCTCCGGATGCTTCAGCCTCTTCCGGCCGAACTCAGGCTCGACCTGGAGGTCAACGTCCCGGCACTCCAGTCGATCGTCCTCAGGGGCAGCGTCATCCGCTCGGGGGAGATCGAAAGGAAGCGGGCCGACCGACCACAGTTCTACTGGGTGGCGGTCGAATTTGTCGGCCTCGATGCTACGCTTCGCAAGGAACTGACACAGCTGGTCTTTGACATCCAGAGGGAGCAGATGCGGAAGCGGTACGAAGATCGGCGCTGACCTTCGAGATGACGCGGTCGCACCGTTCGGGAAACCGCGGCAGGGAGATCGCCTGCCATGGGCGCGGCCCTTGCCACTCACGTACTCGTACTGACCGATGACTTCGCCGGACCGACGATAACGCATGACACCGAGTTCGACTTCCAGGCGTTCCCGGTCCGCCACCGTCCCATCCATTTCGCCTGTCGTCCCGCTCATTCTGCTGGAGACGATGCGCGAACTCGACCGACCGACGGAGATCCTCGAAGATGAGGATATCACGCTGAGCCTCCCTCGCCGTTTCGGCCTCAGCGAGGTGGTCCGTCTGCAGATATCGAAGTTCCAGGAGGAGGTGCGGCAGAAGCGGCTCCAGCTTCCCTCGCAGTTCGAGGATCTGATCAGGCTCGTGATCAGGCGCCCTGATGCGGAGGTGATCTTTCTAGAAGCGGGCCGCAGAGTCGCTGCGCGCTACTGGCAGGAGCGTTCGGGGGTCATGCGCAGGCTGATCGGCTTCCTCCCCCGCGCACTTTCGGTCAAGGCCGCTCAGCGCGGCGGCCGGAGAATGTTCAGGGAGCTTGCGGGGCCCTCGCGCTTTCGGATCCAGCGGAAGCCGATCTCGCTCACGATTGATAATGCGCTGACGGCGAACGCGGACCCGGCAGGTTCGGCGTGCGCATTCTATTCGGGCGCCCTGGCACAGCTCCTTGAGCTCTATACCGGCCGTCGGTACCGGGTTCTGCATCCCGAATGCGCTGCGCGTACGGCTGGCGCACAGTGCGAGTGGCAGGTGGAGATTTCGAGCTGAGCCGGTTCCGGAGCATAGCGGCGGCCCGTGGGATCTGCCGGCCGGTGTTCAGCTTCGGCTCCCCTACTCCGCTTCTTTCTCGGGGCGACCGAGCCCCGCCGCCTCGAACAGCTTCCGCCGGATCTGCCGTTCGTAGAGCGTCCATTTCGCTTCCCTCTCCTCCGGATCTGTCCCCCCTTCCGCAAGGAAGTCGAGGTCAATCTCGAAGCCGCCCGCCCACGCTCTCCCGCCGCCGTAATAGCGGCCTGTCCGATCCCGCCCCAGTGCCTGCTTGAGGAACCCGTCCACCGAAAGCGTCGCGCTACTGGTGCGCAGGCTGCCGATGATCGACTGGCGGCCGTCCTTCCGGGTGACGATACCGTAGACGATCGCCGTCTGGACGTGCTCCTCCTTCAGCAGGAAGTCGGCGGCCTGCGGGATCGCATCACGATCGCCCCACCGGACGTACCCTACCCCCGCGAGCGACAGCCCTCCCCGGATGATCCGGCGGGCCAGCGCCGCCTGGATCGTGTCCATCGTACCGCGCGACTTCTGGATGCAGAGCACCCGCTCCAGGAGGTCCTTGTCGCAATACTCGCTCAGATAGGCGGCCGCAGCATAATCCAGAGGAAGCGCGCTTACGAAGCCGCTCGTCTCGGTATGCAGCCCATGCAGCAGAGCGGTCGCAAGATTTGCATGATGATGGTTCGTCCGGTCCAATGTCAGGAAGACCCCGGACACCAGATACTCGGCGAAGAGGGTCGCCACTGCGCCGACCGGACGCACATCGCTGAAGATGGGGTCGAGGAGGTCCTGCGGGTCGTGATGATCGATGACGGCCAGCGTAGGCACACTCGCCCGTTTCAGCCGGTCCGTCAGCCGCGTCGTCGTCCCCTGGTTGTCCAGAAAGACCGCTGCGTCGTAGGGGGTGAGCTCTACATCCTCCGTGTACCGCGTCAGCTCGATCTCGAGCAGATTGACCAGCGCGAGGTTCTCCGGGTGGCTGATGAGGCCTTCATACATGATGTCCACGGAGATCCCGAGGCCGCGAACGAGCTCGCGGTAGGCGAGGCCGGCGGAGATCGCGTCCGGATCGGGGAAGTCCTGGATTGCAACGATATGCCGTTCGCCGGCCCGCGTGGAGAGGATCTCGTAAAGTGCCTCGGCCTTGACGTGAGAGGTCAGGCCGAACGCGCGCGACATCCGCTCCTGCTGCTCCATGGGCGGCTGTTCAGCTGCCGTCTCCGTCGGCTCCGTCGGGGGCGGAGCGACATCTTCAGGGCTCACGCTCCGCCTCCGATGTCCGAATCCGTCCCTTCCTCGTCATCCCTCTCGGATCGACTCGAGATCGCGACCTTCTCAAGAGGTTCCACATCGGTGGGACCCCGGGTCGGAACGCCGGCCGCCAGCCCCTCGCGCCTGTGGACCTTCCGGCCGTTGAGGTACTTCGGCTTGTGGAAGAGGAAGCCCTGCGTGAGATGGACGCCCAGCTCCTTGACCGTCTCGTACTCTTCTTCCCGCTCCACGCCCTCCGCGATCACCCGGATGTCGTGATCCTCGGCAAAGCTCACCATCGTCTCCACGAGATTCTGCTTCATGAAGTTCGTATCGATCCCGGAGATGAGCGAGATATCCAGCTTGATGTAGTCGGGCGCGAGGTTGGCGATACTGCCGAGCCCGGCGTAGCCCGACCCCGCATCGTCGACCGCGAAGCGGAAGCCGAGCTCCCGGAAGGTGCGCAGGTACTCCTGGAAGAGAGGGTAATCCGTAATCGCAGTCCGCTCGGTGATTTCCAGCACGATGCGCTCGGGATTGCGGATGCCGAGATCTTCGAGGTCGATATGCCGGAAGGTCGGGTCCCGGAAGTCGTGGGGGTCGATGTTCAGGAAGAGAAGCTGATGAGGTTCGAGATTGCTCTCGATCCCTTCGATGGCGCGGCGGCGGCAGAGGCGTGAAAGCTCCCAGATGAGATTTGCCTCTTCGGCCACACCGAACATCACTTCGGGGGAACGAAGACCCCGCAGCGAGCCACGCGCGAGCGCTTCGTATCCGTAGACCTCCGCCGTCGAGGTCACCACGATCGGGTGATACTCGATGTAGACCGCGCCCTCACGAAGGGTGGTGCGAAGATCCCCGACCTTCCGGCTTCGCTCCCGATTCTCCACACTGCGCGCGGCCGCTGCCGCCTCGCGAATCCCCCGATAGATGTGCCGCTCCGTCCTGATCTTCGGATTTCGGAAGATGGTCGTGGCGCCCACATAGATGGCAAAGAGCCCGGCGATATCGTCGCCGTGATCCTCCTCCATCTTCTGTCGAAGGTGGTTCTCGAGCCGTTCGGCGATCT
>CAYRLB010000029.1:0-28451 GCA_964424945.1 uncultured Gemmatimonas sp. | reverse complement strand
TGATGAGTACACGATCGAGCGGGGTGCTGGGAGTGTTCGAGCACCTCGATACCGCAAGCAACGCGATCCGGCGGCTGAAGGGAGAGGGGTACGACGCGCTTACCGTCTACTCTCCCACGCCCCGGCATGAGCTCGAGGAGGCGATTGAGCCCCCCGAGAGCGCGGTGCGGATTTTCACCCTGATGGGTGCATTCACGGGAAGCGGTGCGGGTGCCGCGCTCGCCGTCTGGGCGTCGCTCGACTGGCCTCTCATCGTCGGCGGCAAGGAGATCGTGAGTCTCCCCGCCTTCAGTGTGATTATTTTCGAGGTGACGATTCTGCTCGGCGCTCTGTCGACGGTCGCCGGCCTCTTTCTGACGAGCAAGCTGCCCCGCATCGGCCGCGGCGAAGCGCTGTATCACCCGTCGTTCACGGCGGGCCGGTTCGGCGTCTTCGCGCACGTCGGCTCCGACCGGTTCGACGCGGTACGCACCATCATGACCGAAAGCGGTTCAGAGGAGGTTCTCCTTGACCAGTCGTGAGATCCCCCTGAACGGGCGCAGCACGAAGAAGTTCGCGGCCACGCTGGCGATCGCCGGTGTCGTGATGAGCGGCTGCACCGACTTCGCCGGATACGACCTCGACTACATCATCGGTAGCGCGGACGTCATCTCGACGATGCGGAACACGATTTCGTACGAGGCGCAGGACATCGCGCTGCTGCCGGCCGAAGGCTCCGTCGCGGTCGCCGGACCCGGCGTCGGTTCTCCGGCGCCCTTCACCGCGACCCAGCTCGATTCCGTCGCGCCGACGCTGTCGAATCCGCTGCCCGCGTCGGAAGCGGTTCTGGCCCGGGGCGAGGTCGTATACAACAATCAGTGCTCTGTCTGTCACGGAGTGCAGGGTGCGGGTGACGGTTCGGTGGTGGGAGCCGGCCGCTTCCCGACGGCTCCGAGCCTCGTCGCTGGGACCGCTCCTGGCCGAAGCGACGGCTATCTATACGGTGTGATCCGCGTCGGCCGCGGCCTCATGCCGGCGTATGGAGAGAGGATCGACCACGAAGATCGGTGGGCGGTCGTCCATTATATGCGGGCGCTGCAGGGACAGCTCGCCGCGGCCCCAGCGGCCGCAGGCGCAGCACCGGCAGTCGATGCAGCCGCCGATCCTGCGCAGCAGTCGGCCGCCGCGCCCCAGTAGTCTCAACTGACTTCACGATTACAAGATGGCTCACGACTCTCCATTCCCGACCGTCATCCCGTTCCGCACGCTGGGAGCGCTCAGTGGCGGCATGAAGGCCTTGATCGGCGTTCTGCTGCTGGTCGGGGTCGTCGGTGTCTTCCTGGGCGCAACCGCGTATGACGAGGCCCGGCTCTGGCAGGGGCTCCTCTTCAACTGGCTCTTCTGGTCGTCGCTTGCGATCGGGATGGTCATGTTCGCCGTGGCTCTCCATCTCACGGCGGCCGACTGGGCCTGGTCGATCGAACGCTTCGCGCTGGCAGGAGTAGCGTTCCTCCCGATCTCGTTCATCCTTCTGTTCGTCGTCTTCGCGGGCTCCGAGACGTACTTCCACCACTGGCTGCACGTGGAGGGGGACCCGATCATCGAGGGCAAGAGGGCCTGGCTGACGCTGAGCGGCATGTTCATCCGCGATGTCGTGGGTGTGGCCATCCTCTACGGCCTGGCGATCTACTTCGCCTACCTGAGCCTCCGTCCCGACGTCTACGGCGTGACGGGAGCGCGCAAGCGTTCGATCTTCGATCGGCTGACCGGGAACTGGCGCGGCGTGGAGGTTGAAGCGGCCCACTCGCACAGGCGTCGCAGCTACCTCGGCGTGATCATGGGGGTGCTCTTCGCCTTCCTCTGGGGCATGGTGGCGATCGACCTCGCGATGACGCTCGATCCGCACTTCTTCAGCACGATGTTCCCGGTCACCTTCTTCTGGGCGGCGTTCCAGGGGGGTGTGGCTGCGACGGCGATCGCTGTGACACTGCTGCGCCATCGCGTCGGCATCGCCGAGTTCATCACCTCGAAGCAGTATCACGACCTCGGCAAGCTCGTCTTCGCCTTCTCGGTCTTCTGGATGTACATCAACTGGTCACAGTACATCGTGATCTGGTACGGCATGCTTCCCTGGGAGCAGCCCTTCTTCGTGAACCGCTTCTCGGACCCGTACGGGACCCTGACGGCGACCGTTGTGGTCCTGGTCTTCCTCCTTCCCTTCTTCGGCCTGCTGACGCGGCCGCCGAAGATGGTACCGGCGGTCGTCGCGTTCTTCTCGGTGCTGATTCTGGTCGGCCACTGGATCGAGCGGTTCCTCATCACGATCCCGTCCATCTGGGATGGCGAGGGGCTGCCGCTCGGGATCCCGGAGATCGCGATCGGGCTCGGCTTCGGAAGCCTCTTCCTTGCCTGCTATCTCTGGTTCGTGAAGACATTCCCGATGCTGCCTTCGCCTGCGTCGCTCGCTGCGCGTGAGCCGGGCATCGTGAAGGTGACTGTGCCTGCTGCTGCCGCATCGCCAAGCCGCTAAGGCGTGATCGGCAGGAAGAAGGAAGAGGAGGGGAGCCCCGGTCTACCAGGCTCCCCTCTTCGCGTTAACCCCGGCCGGAGAGCGTGGCGCAAAATTGGCCTCCGCGGGTATGATACCGGAATTGGCGACGAGTGTACCGTCCGCGCATCGGACAGGATCTCCTGATCATGATACGATTCCTCGACCGCATAGCTCCTTCTTCCGGGTCATTCGCAGGACTGTTCGCAATGATGGTGGCCGCAGGGTGCGCGAGTACACCGGGTGCGGAC
Source organism: uncultured Gemmatimonas sp. (assembly GCA_964424945.1). Taxonomy (GTDB): domain Bacteria; phylum Gemmatimonadota; class Gemmatimonadetes; order Longimicrobiales; family Longimicrobiaceae; genus WHSP01. Next base: position 25,673 of record CAYRLB010000029.1, on the reverse strand, counting down.
CCCGGCCGAGGGGCGATCGGCGCACCGATCCAGCCGCTTCCTGTCACACCCGAGGTCTTCATGGACACGGCGCAGTCGGCCTACGTCCTCGTTGATCTCGATGAGAACACCCTTCGCTTCATGAAGGGAGAAGAAGTGGTGTGGGAGGCTCCGGTCGGCACAGGAACTGGACTCCGACTCCAGACGGACGACGGACATTGGGAGTTCTCGACGCCGACGGGTGTATTCGAGGTTAAGTACAAGGAGGAGATGCCGGTCTGGTATCTGCCGGATTGGTACTTCATCGAGAATGATCTGCCGATCCCTCCGAGCGATTCACCCTCGCGCCGGCTGACGAACCAGCTCGGAGTGGCTGCGGTCTACCTCGGGGAAGAGATCGCGATTCACGGCACCAACCGCCCTGAACTGCTCGGGAAGCGGGTGTCCCACGGCTGCATCCGCATCGAGAACAAGTTTGCCCAGCGGCTCTATCACAACGTTCAGATCGGAACGCCGATCGTGATCATTGGCGGTGAGCAGTTTGCAAACATTCCGCCGGATGAGACGCCGCCTGCAGGACCCGCGCGGCCCCCTGCGCCCGACCCGCTCGGCGGTGTCGCAACGGAGACGCTTCTGGATCGGTTGGAGCAGACGCTCGAGCGGAACGACACGACAGGGGCCTGGGTCCCGCTCGCGAGCCGCCTCATTACCCGCGGTCTGAAAGACGACGCGCCGGCCCTTCGGGGGGTGCTGTCGCTTGCCGAGACGTCAAAGTCGGAGACGCTCAACTGGGAGTACGCCACCTTCCTCGCCGATGCATTCTCGCGTGGCGGCCTTCGCGTAGTCGTCTCGTTGGCGCGAATCGATGAGGACGCCCGTGACCGCGCGACGATGGCGATCGTCTCCGCGACGATGAGCCTCTACGCCGGCACGCCATTCGATGAACGGGCACCGTGGCCTACGAGCCGCTTCCACCACGGGGTGCTCGGTCCGGAGGGCAAGGCCGGTTGGGATTCGCTTCTTGCCGCCGAGGAGGCGTACAGAGCCCGCCTCAGACGGTCCGCCGCAGCAACGACGACTGGAGGGTGATGTTCGAAGGGAAGATGGGCGACGAGGCCGCCAGTGAAACGCCGGCGGCGTCCGATCTGCTCGGCCGGTTCGATCTCCATGTCCATACGACAATGTCCGATGGCAGTGTCGAGCTTTCCGAGGTCGTGGATATCGCGCGGGAGCGGGGCGTCATCGTCGGGATATCCGACCATGTATCTGGCCGGAACCCCGCGTACTTCGTTTCGGACAGGGAACGGCTCAGCCGCTACCTCGATGCGATCGAGTCGGTCCCTGTACTCCGTGCTGCCGAACTCTGCTGGTGCGATCCCTTCTCCAGCAGCCTCGTCGCGGAGGAGATCGAGCGTTTCGACTATCTCATCGGCTCGAACCATGGCTTCCGACTGCCCGATGGGTCGATCGGCTCGCCATGGTGGAAGGAACTGCCAGGCGAGTGGGCGCGGGACCCCGACCGGCTGATGGAGCTGATGGTGGAGGACATCTGCGAACTGATCGGGGCGATGCCCATCGCGCTCGTCGCACATCCGACCCTGACGCCACCCGCTTTGTATGCGCTCGACCCGAGCGTCGAGAGATGGTGGACGCCGGATCGAGAGGACCGCGTCATCGAGGCCGCGGTCCGCGCGGGCGTCGCGCTGGAGATCTCCAACCGTTATCGTCTTCCGCATGACGGGTTCCTGACGAAGGCATTGCAGGCGGGTGCCACCTTCACCCTCGGGAGCGACGGTCACGATCGGAACCAGATCGCCGCTCTCGACTGGGCGCTGGAGACCGCGCGGCGGATCGGGATCGGTCAGGACAGCATGTATCTTCCCGAAAGGGCGATGAGCCTGCTGTGATCGGTTCGCGAGCGACACCTTCAACCGCGACCTTCAGCCGATGGCGGGTCCGGCGATTGCACGGTCGCCTTCCTCGACAAGGACCATTCGACACGGTGAAATCCTCATGCAACACGACCCGAGCGGAGCAGAGCCACGATTGATGGAGGATGAACAGCCGGGCGAGCCGACAGAGCTTCCCTCGACGCTCTCGGATGGTGACGACCGCGCCACTCAGCGGCCGTCTGCCATCCGCGCAGAGGATATTGAGCCGTATTTCGCGCTTCAGTATGTCGCACGCCTCTTCAAGATCGCCGCGATGGTCGTCATCGTCGCGCTCACGGCGGAGGTCATCGCCGGCATCGCTCTGGAAGGCGCCAGTGCAATACTGCCCCTTTTCGCTGAGGTGATCCGGGGCATCGTGCTGGCGGCGATTCTGTGGGGTGTCGGAGATCTTACTGTGCTTTTCATCGATGTCGGCCACGACGTGCGGGCGGCCCGGGTGCTACTTGGGCGGATTTCCGCACGGACGGCTGCTGATGCGTCGGCTGCCCCGCGCGAGGATGGCACTCCCGGTTGAACGGTCAACCTGACCCCTTCGGCGGGATCGTCATCGTTCTCTGGCAGACACAGGACCTGGTCAACATCGCCGGTACCATCCGCGCGATGAAGAACTTCGGCCTGACCCGTCTACGGCTCGTCTCCCCAGCCGAATGGGATCCCTGGAGGATCGAGGGCATCGCCCATGGCACAAAGGATATCGTCGCATCCGTCGAGCGTTTCGATACCCTCGAAGAGGCGATCGCCGACTGCTCCTATGTAGTGGCGATGACGGCCCGTGAGCGTCGGGCGAAGCGCGCCGTTGCCCGGCCGCGTGAAGTGATCCCGGAACTCCTCGAGAGGGGCGCGGTCAGTCCGCCTGTCGCGATCGTCTTCGGCAGGGAGGACACGGGATTGACCAACACGGAGCTGGACCTCTGCCACCGCTCGGTCACCATCCCGACCAATCCCGATCACAGCTCGCTCAACCTCGCGCAGGCGGTTCTGCTGATGGCTTACGAGCTATGGATGGGGCATGACGGCGCGGTCCGGGAGTTCAAGCCGCCGCGCCGCAACGCGCCACCGGCGAACATCCACCTCCTCGAGCGGATGTTCGAAGATGCGGAACACGCCCTCTGGTCGATCGACTTCTTCAAGAGCCGGCAGACCGAGAGCGTCATGCGGACGTTGCGGGAGCTGGTTCGCCGCGCGGATCTGGACCAGCGGGAAGCAGGATTCGTCCGGGCCATTGCGATCGAGGTCCGGAAGTTCATGAGCCGGTTGGAGGCGTCGGGTCAGAGCGGCCGCGCCGAGGCTGGTCCGTTATCGAGTGGCGGGGCGGCTGCCGAAGAAGCCATTGCTCCGACGGCGGGTGAGGGTGCTCGCCCGCGCTCGGGCGCAGCACCGACGGCGGGTTCGGCATCGGTGACGGAGCCGACGCTCGTCGCGCAGAATGACTCGTCTCCCGAAGAAGCTTCGGCGGAAAGATGAGAGATTCTTCCGGACGGCCGAACTTTCCTTTTGCGCTCTCCGCAGAGGTCGCTGACGCACGCCAGGCGGGCCGCGCCATCGTCGCGCTCGAATCGACGGTCATTGCGCAGGGGCTTCCCCGTCCGGACAACCTCGAAGCCGCCCGATCCCTCGAGGCGATCGTACGGTCCCGCGGCGCGGTTCCGGCGACGATCGCAGTTATCGACGGGGTGCCCCGAATCGGTCTCTCATCAGAAGAGCTGGAAACGCTCGCCACGAGCGACGCGGTGCACAAGCTGTCGACGCGTGACCTTCCCCTGTGCATCGCACGCCGCCTCACCGGCGCGACCACCGTGGCAGCCACCTCCTTCCTGGCGAGCCGTGTCGGCATTTCCGTCTTCGCTACGGGCGGGATCGGCGGGGTCCATCGCGGTCTTCCGCTCGACATTTCTGCAGATCTGGGGCAGCTCGCCCGCACGAGGATCATCGTCGTGAGTGCCGGCGCGAAGTCGATTCTCGATCTTCCGGCGACGCGCGAGCTCCTGGAAACGCTCGGCATCCTTGTGCTCGGCTTCGGTACCGACACCCTCCCCGCCTTCTACAGCCGTGACAGCGGGCTTCCGGTGGATGGTCGTGTCGACGACGCGGAGGAGGTCGCTACGATCTGGCGCGCTCATCTCGATATCGGCGGGGAGTCGGGGATTCTTCTCTGCGCCCCCATTCCAGAGGATGCCGCACTCCCGGCCGACGAAGCGGAGGCGGTGATTCAGAGGGCTCTATCGGATGCGGAGGAGAAGGGTATCCGGGGAAAGGCGATCACCCCGCACCTTCTCCGGGAGATGGCGCGAGCTACGGATGGTGTCTCGGTAAGGGCGAATCTGGCGCTGCTGCAACAGAATGTCTCGGTCGCGGCCGACGTCGCGGTGCGCATCGCCGAAGGCTGATGGACAAGGCAGGGAGCAGGCGTGAGGCCCGGGCGAGGCTGCGGTCCCTCACTCCGGATGAGAAGAGAGCCGCGGGAGCGCGCATCGCGTCACGCGTCTGGGAGATCGATGCTGCAGCGAAGGCGGGCTCGATCCTTCTGTATGCCTCCCTCCCCGAGGAGGTCCCCACCGACGACATCGCCCGAGAGGCGCGAGTGCGTGGCATCGAGGTGGTGTATCCGCGCTGTCTGGAGGGCCCACGCGAGATGTCTCTGCACAGCGTCCGGGATGATGCGGATCTGCTGGCCGATGGTCGCTGGGGTATTCGGGAGCCGGCCGCACACTGTCCGATCACCCGCCCCGATGAGATCGATGTCGCCTTCATTCCGGGGCTCGCGTGGGACCGCGCCGGGAATCGGCTCGGGCGGGGGGCGGGCTACTACGATCGTCTGCTCGGCGACCCGGGGTGGCGGGCCGTCAAATGCGGACTCTTCTTCGCCGTCCAGGAATTTCCCGTCATCCCTGCCGACGAGTGGGACGCGCCGCTCGACATGGTCGTTACCGAGGCGGGGGCGTGGGAGCTACCGATGCCGCCGCTCGGATAGAAGGCCAATCTTCGGGATGGACCTGCGCCCCGGTATCAGGCGCAGGGCTCCCCTGCGTAGATCTTCTGCCACTCCCCACCGCGCTGGGAAAGCACTTCGAACCAGCTGTCCGTCCTGCCGAAGACCTGCACGAGAACTTCCGGACCTTCTGCTTCGTCCCAGTCGAGATAATCGATCAGTCGGGGTGCGGCCTTTCCGGTTCGTCGATAATCTCTGACCTCCGTATATACCGGCATGTAGCCGCGGCGGGTTTCGTAATCGGCGATGTAGAAGACACTGTATCCGCTGTCATCGGCGGGGCCGACGGCGAGCTCGTCTCCGACCAGATAGGTCGCGACCATTTCCGGGTGCCCGCCGGCGGCGACGTCGATCGCCTGGAGGTCCCGCTGTGCACCGGTCCAGCTACGCGGCCGTGGCAGCCCGGCATCGAGGATCAGCCGTTCCGCGACGATCGACGCATAGGTTCGGATCGGGCCGGTCATCTGCGGCGCGAGGTACTCGCCCCTGACGGTAGGGGAGAGGCCCTGCCGATATGCGAGGAAGTCCTTTACATCGGCTGCAGCCGCAACGACGGTGGTGTTCCCGAAGACCGTGGGGACGCCGCAGCTCGTAACCGGCCCATAGCTCTGCGCGACGAATGTCCCAACCCGGGCTCCCCGCCTGAACACCTCGAACTGGCCGCCGAGTGGCAAGACGGTTTCACGGAAGCGCCCCTCGTATGCCTCCCTCGACACCTGTGCAGGCCGGCGGATCGTACGCATCGAATCCGCGGCCAGCTCGGCGACCGGAATCAGGTGCCACCCATTGTCGGTCGAGACAAGATGGAAGACGAGAGGCGCGCTGGGGAGGCCGAATTCGGCGTATGTCTGCGCGTCGGGCTCGATCTGCTCGGCGGCCATGGGCGGCGGCGGAGGAACGATCTGCAGGTCGGCACCGCCCCATATCACGTTGTCGCACCCGGCGAGGGCGACTAGTATCAGAAGCGGCGTAATCGTTTTCAGATAAAGACGTGGCATCGTCCGGCCGTCCGGGAAATTCCTCTGGGGTTGGCATGCGGCGTTCCGCACCTGCCGGGGCAGCAATCCTGCATCCCGGGTCGTTCGACAAGAGCTGCTTCCGACAGACGGGATCTTCCGCGCAGAGGCTCTACGGGAGCAAGTAGCCGGCCAGCATCGAAGGCATCATGCATCGCAGGGGCGAATTGCGCCACCGTTAGCGTGATGCAGCGCCTCGCAGGACCGAGAGGAGCAAACCCGATACGAATGTATGAGAGGGTCCGTTGTCCGATAATGGTGTAAAGAGCTCGATCGTCGGAAAATCCGCGAAGCGCGGTGTTCTGCTGCGCTCCCTGCTGTACGGAGCGGCGCTTGGAGGCGTCGGGTTCGCGTGCGCATCCCACGCGCTGACCCTGGCCCCGAGCGATTCCTCCGGCGCAGCAGTCATCGTCGTGATCCTGATCGTAGGCCTTGCCGTGGGTGTGTGGGCGGGGAAGGCCGGCGACATGGACCCGGAGAAGCCATCCCAGCGCTGGACGGGCGCGGCTGCGTTCATCGTGGTCGCAGGGACCTTCGCGAGCCTGCTGGACCTCTACCGCAATATTCTGCCGGGACGCGGCTGGCTCCTGGCAGGACTCACGGTCGGACTCGCGGTACCGGCGTACGCACTTGGAATGATCCTCCCGGAGCTGATCGAGTGGGCGCAGGCAGCGGCCGACGAGGAGCTGGATCACGAATTCGATGGCGCGGTCACCGTGGTCGAAGGGGTGGTCGCGGGTGCTGCGGTGGGCGTGCTCTCCGCAGCCATTCTACTTGCCGGAACGCTCTCCGCCGGAACGATTCTCATCGGCTGCGCACTCCTCCTTCTCGTGCCGCTGACCCTTCGGAACCCGGCAGAGCAGCAGTCCCGCGAGGCGGTGCTGTACGATAATGTCACGCCGTTCGGGCACCTGGTGGTCACGCAGGTGGAGTATCCGGGGGAGCGGCAGCCGGAGCGCCGGCTCTATCTCAATGGGGAGGAGGAGTCGGGGCAGCTGGTGCGCAGCGGCGCCCCGACGCTCGCCTACATCGCTGCGGCGGAAAGCTGGCTCAGCAACGGGACGCCACCAGCGAGCAGCTACCTCTTTCTCGGTGGCGGAGCCTACACGCTGCCTCGCCGGATCGCGGAGCGTGACCCCAGCGCCCGGATCCAGGTGGTCGAGCTCGATCCTGAAGTCACCCGGATCGCGCAGCACTTCTTCGGGCTGAGCAGCAATCTGCGAATCCAGACGGTAGTGGGCGATGCGCGGGCCTATCTCGATCGGGAGGATCCGGCCGAAAAGTTCGATCGCATCTATCTCGATGTGTACGGAGGTGGTGAGACGATCCCATACTCGCTCATCACGGTTGAGGCCGCGCAGGCGCTGCGTGGAAGGCTGAATCCCCACGGAATGCTCGGGGTCAACCTCATCGCGCGGTCGGTTGGCGAGGAGCAGAAAGCCCTCTGGTCGGTCATCCGGACATTCGAGAGGGTGTTCCCGCATCTTGCGGTGTACGTGCACCTGGGGCGGGACTATCCGGATCGGCAGAATCTGCTGCTGACAGCCAGGCTGGCGGATCCTGGCGAATATGCACGGACGACGGGAGGATTCGAGCTGTGGCCGCGTGAGGAATGGCCGTCTGTGGAGGGATCGGTGATCTTTCATGATCTCGCCGGGGCCGCTCCATCAGGCCCCAACGGCGCATCGTCATCCCAGCGCGCCAGCAGCGAGCAGCTGCTGGGATGACGATGCGATCGGTGCTACTGAATGCGCCGCTGCTTCTTCTGGATTGACTGCATCTGATCCTGCACGTGTTTCAGCGCTGCCTTCCGGTGGTCGAGGTGGCGCCGCATCTGCTCGGTCTGCTTCAGCTTCTGCCCGGCCTCCCCGCGGTAGCGCCGCGCCGCGAAGAACCGGTCCAGCAGACGCCAGATCGGGCCGGTGAAGTAGCGCAGCATGAAGGCCTTGAACCACTTCCCTTCCTTCTTCTGCTGATCGATGAAGTACGGCAACGCCTGCACCTGGTCCTGCAGCTGCCGGTGCATCTTCTCAGCGGAAAGTCTCTTCTTCTTTTTCTTCTTCTTTTTCGTCTTCTCCATTACCCGGTACTCCAGTGGGTGAACTGCGAATATCGTAACGTCAGCGGTCCGCGAGCATGAGCCACGCGTCCGACCGCTCCGTATTCTTCTCGATTTCCTCCGTGTTCCCGGCCGCCTGCTCGACCTGCAGCAGAGCGATGTGGGCGTACCCGTAGTACCCCGGAATGCCACGAGTGGCGTCATCCGGCCAGTGGGAGGTGCCGTAGGGCATATCCCGGTAGATGAACTCTTCCCAGAGGAGTTGCCGGGTGCGCGGCCCATCGACGTAAGCGCCGAGAATGTCATGCCAGACGGGATCCTGCGGCATCGGGGTGAAGTCACCCGCCGCGATGTCGTCGGCGTTCACGAGCCGAAAGGCCAGCCCCTGCCGGACGACGTTGGGGGCGAGCCCCAGATTCCGGTGGGCGTTCGTGGTCATCGCGAAGTAGATCGGCCGATCGCCCCATGCATTCTGAATGATGTTCAGAATGAACTGATCGGCCGCGACGAGCGCAGTCCCTTCCGGAAGTGGAACCTGCACGCCCCGCGCTTCGAACACCGCACCGCCCTGCGGGATCTGAATGTACCCGAGCCTCGTCACCTCATCGATATCCGCGTCGGAAAGGGGGAGCGCCGGCCGTGTCGGATAGCGTGGGTTCGTGTAGATCGATGCGGCCGTGGACGGATCGAACTCCCGCTGGCAGATGATACGCGTCCTGTCGGCTGCCGCCTGCCCCGGCTCCTCGCATGGCGTCGAAAGGTCGCGCACCTGCTTCACATACCAGGGCGTGTTCAGATACGACCAGACCATCACCGTCACATCGCGTCGTACCCCTTCGACCTCCTGAAGATACCAGAGGGGGAAGGTGTCGTTGTCGCCATTGGTGAAGAGAACCCCGTATGGCTCCACCGAGTTGAGGAGGTTCCACGCCCAGTCGCGCGCCGAGTAGTCGCCCGCACGGGAGGCGTACTGCCAGTTCAGAACCAGGGGCAGCAGCGCGATGCCCATGACCGGCGAGGCGCGAAGGACCGCCTTCCCGACGAGCTTCTTCCGCTCTGCGATACGAAGCCAGAGTGCTGTCAGACCGATGCCCGCCCACAGCCCCCACATCGAGAAGGAGACGATGAAGAAGTAGTCGCGCTCGCGGACCTCCCCCTCGCTGAAGGGCCGGCCCGTAGCCATCACCTGGCCGTACCCGTACTTGAAGTTGAGATAGAAGACCAGGCCGAGCGAAAGCGTCGCGAAAAGCGTTGCGACGTATGCGAAGCTGATGCGGTCCCGCTTCGCGTGCGTCCAGGCACCGAAGATTCCGAGTCCGAGGAAGAGCAGCGTGAAGGGCGCCCGGAGCGGCGCGAACCATCCCTCGCGGCCCATCAGCGAGCGGGACCACTGCCAATCGAAATACTGCAGATAGTTGACAATCTGCGCGAAGAGCGGCGCCTGCCTCTGCGAGACGGGTGGCTTCGCGTACTGCTCACGGGCCAGCGCCGCGGAGAGGTCTTCGCACCCTCCGGCTCCCAATGTGACGACGCTGACCAGTGCCTCGCCCAGCGATGGACAGGTGGGGGCCGCCTCGTTGATGATCGGGTCGAGCGCCGCCCGGAGCGGAAGATACAGGTGTACCGAAAGCCCGAGGATGCCGAAGACGATCGCCCCGACGTAGAGCCGCCAGTTCGTCAGCACCTTCGGGTTCACCATCAGCAGCATCACCCCGAGCGCGGGGGCCGCCAGGAAGGCCATCAGGTGGTTGCCGACCGACAGCGCCAGAACGTAGATCGCCAGCAGAACCACATTGTCATCGTGCCAGTGCCGGCTCGCCGCCATTCCGCGATGCTTCTCCGCGTGCTCCCTCCAGAGGAAGGCGAGCCAGGAAAGCAGCGCGATGGTAAAGAGCGAAACCGTGTAGACCTTCTCGTTGACGTTGCTCTGGTTCCAGACCGTGAACGCGGTCGCGGAGAGGAGGACGCTTGCAGAAGCGCCGACCCTTCGGACGAGCTCGTTATCCGTGAAGTAGGAAAGGATCCGGTGAACGAGCAGGAACCAGAAGACCGATGCCCCGGCCGTCATCAGGACGGAGAAAAGGTTCACACGAACGGCGACTGAGAGCCCGGTCGGCGCCAGAATGAGTTCCCACGCTCGCGCCATGATGACGAAGAGAGGGTTCCCGGGCGGGTGCGGGATGCCGAGGATGTGGGCAGTCGCGATGTACTCGCTCGTATCCCAGAACGCCGTCGTCGGCGCCAGCGTGAGGGCATAGAGGCCGAAGACACCCGCTCCGGCGAGGAGGGCCGCGCCATAGGGCGTCCCTGATCCGGAGGACCCCGAAGGCGCTGCGGCCTTCTGGTCGATGTACGGCCTTCCCGTTGTCGGAACGTCGCTCATGAGGGGCTCGGAACAGCGTCGGAGGAGAAAAACGCGAATCGCCCAAGCTATAGGGAATGTACCGATCTTGTCGAGAAGGGCGGGGCAGGATGTCGATGGCCTGCGCGGGATCGGCCATCATCCGGAGGCGGGGTATATCGTCGAGGCAGGGGTAGAGGCGGGCTCCGATGGCGCGTCGGAGCCCGCCTCCCGGTCAGAGGGTCACTTCGGCGCCGATCCGCACAAAGATGTGGTTCACGATACCATCCCCGCTGTTGAAGTTGGAGATGTAGTCATTGACGCCGTACCGGATTCCGAAGCGCGGTGAAAGCTGAAGTGCGCTGGCGATACCGATGTTGGCTGCGAAGTCACTTGGTCCATTCTCGTATCTCGCCTGGCCGAGGCCTGCCTCGAGAAGGATGGGAAGCATCCCCTCCGCGCCGCCCCTCGGGATGTAGGAGAACTCGACCCCTGCACTCCAATGATCGACGTTCCCGCTCCCGCCTTCGGGGGTGGCACGCTGCCCGTTCACAAATGCGCTCCACTGCGGAGAGAGGTTGTACCCGATCTTCGCACCGTAAGCGACATCCGCTTCAAGCGAGGTGCTCGTCTCGGGAAGATCACCGAAGAAGCCATAGGCGACGTACGGCTCGACCGAGAGCCTCCCGCCGAGCTGGGCATGGGCATCGTGCGCGAAGAAGGCGGCCGAAAAGGCAGCCAGAATTGCCAGCTTTTTCATTTACCGAGCTCCATATCGAAGTTGGACTCATCCGTGGGCGCTTTGGCTTCCGATACCGGCCGACAGCGGAAGTCCCATCAGCGCCCCGACAGTGGCATCGACGGCAGCCCCGGGGCCGCGCGCCACACCACCTTCGAGTGCAAGATCGGTGACCGAACCCCAACAGCGGCCGAGAAGGCGTATTGTGGAGCATTTTCCGTGATCCCGGCCATTTCCCGGGTAATCGGAGCGTCCTCTCAGGAGGTCGATGAGATTCACCTTCGGTGGACGCGTTGACAGAGTTGGATCACGCGGGAAGATTGCGTAACCGGAGCACCCCTTTCCCGCCTCGGCACTGATGTACGTCGTATGTCGTTCTATCCTGATTTCGAGGAGTTTGAGAGACTTTCGCGGGAGGCGACGCTCGTTCCCGTCTATCGCGAACTCCTCTTCGATACCGATACCGCGGTTTCAGCCTACGCCAAGCTGGCACGGCCTCCTTTCGGCTTTCTTCTGGAGTCGGTCGTAGGGGGCGAAACCTGGGCGAGGTACACCTTCCTCGGCACCGAACCCCGAGCGGCGTGGCGGCTCCAGGGCAGCCGCATCGACAGATGGACGGCGGCTGAAGGGTGGGTCGAGGGCGAAGAGTCCGCGGACCCTCTGGGCGAGCTGGATGCCCTCATGTCGGCCCATACACCCGCCCCACTCCCCCGCCTTCCTCGCTTCTGGGGAGGGGCGGTCGGTTTCTTCGGCTATGACATCATCCGTCAGATCGAGAAGCTTCCCGATCCGCCACCGGACGTGATGGGGCTCCCCGATGCGCTTCTTCTCCTGACGGGGGCGGTCGTCGCGATCGACAATCTGTTCGGGCGCGCTCAGATAATCGTCGGGGTCGATACCCGTGACGCCGACGAGGCCGAGCTTCGACGACGCTACGAGGCGGCCGAGCAGGAGATCGACAGCCTTGTCGCGCGCCTGCGCGAAACGCCGGGACCGGCGCCGCTCGAGCTTTCCGAGTCGCCGAACCTCGATCCGGAGTTCACCAGCTCCTCGACGCGGGATGAGTATGAGGGGAATGTGCGCCGTATCCAGGAGTACATCGCCGCGGGTGACGCCTTTCAGGTAGTGCTTTCCCAGCGTCTCGGCGTGCCGCTTACCGCGCCTCCCTTCGATCTCTATCGACTGCTGCGGACGCTGAACCCCTCACCCTATCTCTTCTACCTGGATCTCGACGGCTTTCAGCTCGTCGGTTCATCGCCCGAAGTCCTCGTCAGGGTGCAGGACCAGTCGGTGGTCGTCCGGCCGATCGCCGGAACCCGCCGGAGAGGAGCGACAGCCGCCGAAGATGAGGAGCTCTCGGCCGACCTCCTCGCCGACGAGAAGGAGCGCGCAGAGCATCTGATGCTCCTCGACCTCGGTCGGAACGACGTCGGAAGGGTCTCCGAGTACGGATCCGTCCGCGTTTCGGAGCGGATGATCATCGAGAAATACTCGCACGTCCTGCACATGGTGTCGACGGTCGAAGGGGCGCTGCGCAAGGATATGACGGCCGTCGATGTCCTTCGTGCGTCCTTCCCTGCCGGAACGGTGTCCGGCGCGCCCAAAGTCCGGGCGATGGAAATCATCGACGAGCTGGAATCGGTCCGGCGGGGTCCATACGCGGGCGCGGTGGGATACATTGCGAATGGCGGCCACGCGATGGATCTGGCGATCGCCATCCGGACGGTCGTGGCGCGCGGTGGCGAGGCGTTCGTCCAGGCCGGAGCGGGAATCGTCGCGGATTCGGTGCCCAGCGCCGAGTACGAAGAAACTCTGAACAAGGCCAGAGCTCTGCTCCGCGCCGCACAGATGGTGGGATCGGCAGGGACGCGCGTTCAGGGCTGAATGGCTCCAACAGCGTGGGGTTCCTTGCGCGCGCCCCAGGGCATCCCAAGCCTCGCAGCCGGAACCACTCTCCCCGACATCCGGAAGGGCGAGCTTCGGCCTTGTACGCCGGCCATATCTGCCGGTCCTCCGGCCTCGCTGGGTTCCGCTGGCGGCCGGCAGTTCTTGCCGCAGGAGCAGGTCGACTCTGCCGCCATGCCGGAGAATACGACCGGACCGAGAGTGCGAACGCGCGCCGGACGTTCTGCCGAAGGACCTTTGAACAGTCCTTCGAAAGTTGGGTACAAGGCGTTTGCTGAAAAGAAGTTGTGTGCATCAGAGGCCGATCGGCGAGTCGATGACAGGGCGGGAGGTGTACCTCTTGCGACTGCCCGGCGCCGCCGATCGGTGGAGTAGCCTTTTGCTGCTCCCTCCGGCAGCTGAATGGACGACGGAAATGCTGACCGGTCAGTGTCGGACGCGGTCGTGACCACAGTGTCACATCTGACTGCGCCCGCCGCCGATCTTTATATGAAGTGAAGTGACGGATCGATTCGCACGTATCGGATCCGGGCGAATTTTATCTTTCAGGAGGAGTTCGATGAGAAAAGCCCGTTTGTTATGGGCCCTTTTGCTACTCGTCACGCCGGTAACTGTGAGTGCCCAGCAGCAGGGGATCCTTCAGGGGCTTGTCGTAGATGCATCGACGTTGAGGCCGCTTCCGGGGGTTCAGGTTGTTATTCCGGGTTCGAGCCAGGGCGTTCTGACCAACGCAGAGGGCCGGTATCAGCTTCCCGGTGTTTCAGCTGGTGAGCGTCTGCTCCGGGTGTCTGTGGTGGGCTACACGACGGTGGAGCGCACGGTAACCGTCACTTCGGGCGCAACGCTTACGCACGACTTCTCGCTGCAGCCTGCCGCGCTTCAGCTGGAAGGGGTGATGATCACCGCGCTCGGCGTGGAGCGTCAGGCGCGTGAGCTCGGATATGCCGCGCAGCAGATCTCCGATGGCGAGCTTTCGCTCGGCGAACCGAACATCGTCAGCTCCCTCGCGGGGAGATTCGCGGGCGTCCAGGTCCGGGGAACAGGGCCCCAGGGCGGTACATCGCGCATCATCATTCGCGGCTCGAATTCGATAACGGGCAACAATCAGCCGCTTTTTGTCGTCGACGGGATTCCGATCGACAACTTCTCGACGAGGGTCGCGGGGTTCGGCGGCTACAATTACGGAAATTCGGCGGAGGACATCAATCCGGGTGACATCGAGTCGGTCGGCATCCTTTCGGGGCCGAACGCTGCCGCGATCTATGGGTCACGTGCGGCGAATGGCGCGGTGCTCATCACTACGAAGAGCGGGAAGACGGCGACGGGCGGACAGGTCACGGCATCCCAGATGGTGACGTGGGAGACTCCGCTGAGGATGCCTGATTACCAGAATCTCTACGGGCAGGGCCTGCAGGGTACCTTCAGCTATCTGGACGGCTTTGGCGGTGGGGTGAACGACCAGCACGACTACAGCTGGGGCCCGCCTCTCGACGGTCGGCTGATCCCGCAGTTCGACAGCCCCATCGATCCCTCGACCGGGCGCCCAGTTCCGACGCCATGGATCGCGAGGCCCGACAATGTTCGCAACTTCTTCGATACGGGGCGTACGCTCACGACGAACGTCGCCGTAGCCGTCGCGAATGAGCAGGCGAATGCACGTCTCTCCTTCTCCAATCAGGCGATGAACGGTCTCGTTCCGGCCCACACGGATAGCCGAATGACGCTCGGCTTCTCCGGAGGCCTTCAGGTGAGCGACCGGCTGCGGACCGAAGCCAGCGCACAATACATCACTAGCGCGGGCCGTCAGCGGCCGGGCATCGGGGACGACATCTCGAACCCGATGTCGCAGTTCATCTGGTTCGGCCGTCAGGTCGATGTGGACTTCCTCGAGCGGAACTGGGACAGGATCCGCACCGAGGGCGCGCAGGAAGGGAAGCGCTACACATGGAACGACCGGTTCGCGCCGAACCTCTATTATGTGCGCAACGCCAATATCAACAACGATGATCGCAATCGATTGATCGGCCAGGTCTCCGCGACGTACGAGGTGCTGCCCTGGCTGAGTGCGATGATCCGCACGGGTACCGACTACTATCAGGACGATCGCAAGTATACCTACGCGCCGGGTCTCTTCAACACCTCCGGCTTCGATCCGCGCACCGGAACGCGCCGCTATGCACTTGGCGCGAACGGATCGTTCGGAGACTGGTCGATCGGTTTCCAGGAGACGAATACGGATGTCCTGCTGACTGCGACCCCGGACCTGAACCTTCCCTTCAGCACGCGGTTCACTGCAGGCGCGAATCGCCGGGACTGGCGGCGGGAGCAGAATTTCGTCTATGTGCCGGACCTGACCGCGCCGGGGATCTATTCGGCGAGCAACGCGAGGGGCACACCCGACGTCTGGGATCAGCTTCTTCGTCGCCGTGTGAACAGCGCGTATGGGCAGGCGGAGTTCGGTTACGAGGATTTCCTCTTCCTTACCGTCACCGGACGCAACGACTGGTCGTCGACACTTCCGGCGAACAGCCGCTCGTACTTCTATCCGTCGGTATCAGGCGCCTTCATCTTCAGCGACCTGATCAGCGGGCTCGAGGATACCTTCCTCGACTATGGAAAGCTGCGGACGAGCTGGGCACGGGTCGGCAATGATACCGAGCCGTATTCGCTGCGGAACACCTTCACCACCTCGGCGCCTGAAGGGGGTCAGCCCTTCAACGGCTTCCCCCGGTTCGGGGTGCGGAACACCCTCGCGAATTCGAATCTGAAGCCGGAAGAGACCGAGTCCTTCGAGATCGGGACTGAACTCGGCTTCCTCGATGGTCGCCTCGGGCTCGACCTGACCTGGTACACGTCGACCACGCGCGACCAGATCATGGCTGCGCCCGTCTCCAGGGCAAGTGGCTATACCGGTCAGATCATCAATGCGGGCGCCGTGGAGAACCGCGGCATCGAGGCGATGGTGAGCGTTGTTCCGGTCCGCACCCCCGACTTCCGCTGGGAGACAACGTTCAATTATTCCCGGAATCGCAATGAGGTCGTCAGCCTCGCCGAGGGCGTGACGGGCCTGTCGCTCGGCGGCTTCTGGGGGGTCAACGCATTCGCCCGCCTCGGCGAGCCGTATGGTCAGCTGATCGGCCGCGGATTCGTCCGCACCGACGATGGCCAGATCGTCGTGGGCAGCAACGGGATCCCCGCCATCACCAGCACGACCAAGGTGATCGGCAACTACAACCCGGATTGGATTGGGGCGGTGTCGAACAGCCTCAGCTACAAGGGAGTATCGCTGAGCTTCATGATCGATACCCAGCAGGGTGGGGACATCTTCTCGGTCACGAATTATTTCGGCCGATATGCCGGCGTGCTGGAGGAGACGACGGTGGGGCGCTGCCGGCCGGAAGGATGGCCGACGGACAGCGGACTGCCGCTCTGCACCCCGGAAACGGGAATCGTCGTACCGGGAGTCAAGATCGTCAGCATCACGCAGAATGGTGAGCGCGCCGATACGACCTTCGCACCCAATGACATCGTCACCAACGCGCAGAGCTACGGCATGGGCCTGTACGACAACCAGGAGGCCCACGTGTTCGACGCGAGCTACTGGAAGCTGCGCGAACTGACGATCGGGTATGATGTGCCGACCTCGTTCAGCAATCGTCTCGGAATATCAGGGCTGCAGATTGCGCTGGTGGGACGGAACCTGGCGCTCTGGGGGACGAACGTCCCGCACATCGATCCGGAAACGGGGTTCGATGCCAGCAATGTCCAGGGGATGGAGCACGCGCAGATCCCGACGCCGCGAAGCATCGGGATCAACCTGTCGGTCCGACCGTAGGAGATAAGGAAATGATTCGGAATCGCTTGTTTCCCGCGGTTGCGCTGACTTTGGCGGTCGCAGGGTGTGAAAGTGGCCTGACGGATATCAACATCAATCCGAATGAGCCTGAGGTCGTCCCGGCGGAGAATGTTCTCGCCAATGCCATTATCACGGGCGTTGGCGGGGAGTATGGCACGAACGGGTCTGTGTCGGGCTTCTTCCTCTTCAATCTCTGGGGCCAGAACATGGCGGCTCAGACCTTCAACGAAGAGGACAAGTATCTCCCGCGTGCGGGGCAGGTCTCGGCCATCTGGGATGTGATGTACACAGGTCCTCTGCAGGATCTGAAGGAGATCAAGGGGATCGCGATCAGAGACGGCAATGAGAATCTGGAGGCCGTTGCCCAGATCTTCAGCCAGTACCTCTTTCAGTACGTCACCGATATTTATGGCGATATCCCGTACAGCGAGGCACTGCGGGCGCCGGAGATCACGGCGCCGAAGTACGATGCCCAGCGGGATGTCTATTACGGAATTCTGGACAGTCTTGCCTCGGCGGCCAGTCAGATCGATGAGACGCAGCGTTCGGCGAGCTTCCGCGCGGGCGATCTCGTCTACAATGGCGATCTGCTGAGGTGGCAGCGCTTCGCCAACTCTCTGCGGATGCGCGCCGCGATGAGGCTCGTGAACGTCGAAGCTTCGACGGCGCGCGACGAGTTCATCGCCGCCTACAATGCAGGCGGGATGGAAAGCAATGCGGATAACGCTCTGATGCGCTGGTCGACGACGCCAGGCGGCCAGAACCCTCGTTATGACCTGTACGTCAATCAGAGCCGACGCGATCAGGTGCTGAGCGCCGCGATGGTCTCGAGGATGAATGCGTCGGGCGATCCCCGGCTGCCGGTCTACGCGTCGCCCGCAGCGTCCGACGGGGCGTACCGCGGCCTGCCGAATGGCCGCTTCCCATCGGAAGTGGGGTTGACCGAAACTGACCTTTCATTTCTGGGGTCGGCGTTCCTCGCCCCGGATGCGCCATCGGTGCTCATGTCGTACAGCGAGGTGCTGTTTCTGCAGGCCGAGGCTGCCTTCAGGGGCTGGATCGCCGGCGACCCGGCTGAGCTTTACCGTCGGGCGATCCGCGCGTCGATGCAGCAGCATGGCATCCCGGACAGCGCGACGGACACCTTCCTGGAGCGGCCCGAGGTCGCGTACGATGGTCTGAACAGCATCTGGACGCAGAAGTGGGTCTCCCTCTTCCTCGCAGGGATCGAGGGGTGGTCGCACATCCGAAGGACGGGCGTTCCGGAGCTGACGCCGGCGGTACCGGGCACAACCATCCCGGGCCGGCTCTATTATCCGCTGACCGAGGAGCAGTACAACCCGGGCAACTACCAGCCGGGCAAGACGGTCTTCGACAGAGTGTGGTGGCAGGGTCCGGCCTGACGCTGCGATCGGGTTGCAGAGCGAAGTGCAGACGAAAGAGGGGATCCCGATGAGGGGTCCCCTCTTCCTGCAGGGGGGCTCCACTGGAAGGATCGGGTCCGATCGCGGGGACCGCTACTCGGTGTGCTGAGCGGGTTCGGCGTTCCGACAGCCCCCCGGATCGGTCCGGGACTTGCCCCGTCCGCCTGAATGGCAACCCCCCACGAAGTTCCCAAGGACCGACGCTCGGGGCAACCCGATCGTCGCAATGCGCGTCGGGCTATGCCCCCTGGCCGCATGGGCGATCCGAAGACGCGCTTCTCCGTCGGCTATTTCTTCATCGCGCTGATCGCCATCGTCGCGCTGCAGAGCTTCTTCTTCCGGCAGGGCACGGAGGAGATCCGCTACAGCGAAATGCGCGAGCGGATCGCCTCAGGGGAGGTGAAATCCGTAAGTGTCGGCGAGCAGGTGATCGAGGCCGAACCCCAGGATGCGATACAGGATAGCACAGGAGTCCGGCTCTGGCGTGCGACCCGGGTCGCCGACGATGAACTCGTGCCTCTCCTGGAAGAGCAGGGGGTGCCCTATGAAGGCGTCCTCCAGGGATGGCTGACGCAGGCGTTTGCCTGGCTCCTGCCGCTGGGGCTGATTCTGCTCTTCTGGATCTGGATGCTCCGCCGGATGAATCCGACGCAGGGCGTGATGATGGTCGGGAAGAGCCGCGCCCGCATCATCGGTGAGGAGGGGACGGGCGTCAACTTCGACGATGTGGCTGGCGTCGACGAGGCAAAGCAGGAGACGGTCGAAATCGTCGAATTCCTGCAGCATCCGAAGAAGTTCTCGAGGCTGGGGGCGAAGATCCCGAAGGGGGTTCTGCTGGTCGGACCGCCGGGGACGGGGAAGACACTCCTCGCTCGCGCCGTCGCCGGCGAGGCGGGTGTAACCTTCTTCTCGATATCCGGCGCCGAGTTCGTCGAGATGTTCGTCGGCGTCGGCGCAGCACGGGTTCGTGACCTCTTCGCGCAGGCGAAGTCGCAGGCTCCGTGCATCATCTTCATCGATGAGCTGGATGCGCTCGGCAAGGCACGGGGCGCCGGCGGCCCTATGGGCGGCCATGACGAACGGGAGCAGACGCTGAACCAGCTCCTCGTCGAGATGGACGGTTTCGATCCGCACATCGGCGTCATCATCATGGCGGCGACGAACCGACCCGAGATTCTCGATCCGGCGCTTCTACGTCCAGGCCGGTTCGACCGGCAGATCCTCGTCGACCGCCCCGACGTCGCCGGCCGTCTGGCCATCCTGAAGATACACGCACAGGAGATCACCCTCGCACCGGAGACGAATCTCGAGCAGGTCGCCCGCCGCACGCCCGGCTTCGTGGGGGCGGACCTCGCGAATCTGCTGAACGAGGCCGCACTTCTCGCCGTCCGGCGGGATCTGGAAGGGGTCGGCATGAAGGAAATCGACGATGCGGTCGATCGGATCGTGGCCGGGCTCGAAAAAAAGAACCGCCTGATCAACGACAGGGAGCGCCGGATCGTCGCTTATCATGAGGCCGGGCATGCAATCGTGGCCGAGCGGATGGAGACGGCGGATCCGGTTCACAAGATTTCGATCATCCCCCGCGGTCTCGCAGCGCTCGGCTACACGCAGCAGCTTCCCACGGAGGATCGGTATCTCCTGACGAAGCAGGAGCTGATGGACCGCGTCGCGGTGCTTCTCGGAGGGCGGGTAGCCGAGGAAATCGTGTTCAACGAGATCTCCACCGGCGCCGGCAACGACCTTCAGCGGGTCACCGACCTGGCGAGACGGATGGTGATGGAGTACGGGATGTCACGCGAGCTCGGTCCGATCAACTATCGGAGTGCGCCGGCGAACGCCTTCCTCGGCGGTGGTGAAGGTTTCGGCGCAGGGGAGCCGCGGAATTTTTCCGAGGAGACGGCCCGGTCGATCGACAAGGAGGTTCAGGGGATCATCCTGGGCACCTACGAGCGCGTGAGGGAGCTGCTGGAGGCCGACCGCGACATCCTCGAGGAGCTGTCTCAACGACTCCTGGAGGTCGAGGTGGTTGATGAAGCAGAGCTTCGGACGATTATGGGTCTGCCGCCACGTACCAAGCCACTTTTGCCCGA
This sequence comes from uncultured Gemmatimonas sp., assembly GCA_964424945.1. GTDB lineage: Bacteria > Gemmatimonadota > Gemmatimonadetes > Longimicrobiales > Longimicrobiaceae > WHSP01. The sequence continues at coordinate 5,320 of CAYRLB010000029.1, read as the reverse complement.
GCGTATGGTTGAAACGCCACCTCCCGGCACCCCCGGCGCCCCCGGCACTCCCGGCCCCGAAGAGGCGGCGGACGGCTGATCGTCGGCTGCGAGACTAGCCGTCGATGGCGTCACATACCGCACGCGCGCCCCGGTCGGCCGCGCCGACATTCTCCTCGACGTAGCCCGCTGCGAGCTCTCCTGCCCGCCGCCGGGTATCGTGGTCCGTCGCCCAGTTGCGCAACGTGGCGAGCATCTGCTGCGGCCCATCGACGGACACCCCGGCGCCCCGCTGCACCAGCACCGCGGCCTCCCGCGCGTTCGAATGGTTGGGGCCGAACGCCACCGGGATGCCGAAGGCGGCGGGCTCCAGCACCGAATGCAGCCCGGCCGAGCCGAACCCCCCGCCCACATACGCCATGTGCCCTACCGCGTAGAGGTCCCCCAGCACCCCTACTCTGTCGACGAGGATGATGTCGGCTGAGACTTCTGCAGCCTTCCCGTCGGGCCTCACGGCGGCGATTGCCTCCGTTCCGGTCGCCGTCCCGGTGGCAGGGTCCCGCCCGTCTTCCCGCTGCAGCAACTCGGCGAGCCGCACCGTACGAAGATTCCGACGGCTGGCCCTCTCCTCCACGCTGCGGAGGGCCTCGGGCGTCGGCTCGTGTGGGGCGGCGATCACGCGGAGCCGGACGCCCTCCTCGCGCAGAGTGGCGAGGGTGCCGAGCAGGACATCTTCATCCGGCGGCCAGGTCGACCCGGCGACGAGCGTAGGCGTCCCATCCTGCTGGAGAATGCGAAGCAGCGGGCTGTAGCGATCGAGACGCTCCATCCGCGCCCTGACCTGATCGAAACGCGCGTCGCCCATGACGAAGACCCGCTCGGGCCGCACTCCGAAGTCCCGGTAGCGCCCGGCATCTTCCGGCGAGATCGCCCCGACATGGGTGAGCCGCTCGTGCGCCTTCCGGAGAAGATCAGCAGCGAGCCCCCGCGTTCGTGACGCGCCCGACGGAAGCGTGGCACTCAGCAGAAGGACGGGAATTCCTCGCGCATCGCTCTCCCGAGTCAGATTCGGCCAGACTTCATTCTTCGAGAAGACGATCGCTTCCGGCATCAGGCTGTCGAGCACACCTCCCATCCCGCGCGGCGTATCGACGGGCAGGAAGTCTGAATAGTCGGCGCCGATCCCGTCGGCAAAGGGGATCGCCGAGGGAGAGAAGTAGGTGTAGACGATCTGCACGTCCGACCTCATGCGACGAAGCGAGTGGATGACCGCGCGCGCCTGCAGGCCCTCCCCGACGCTGGGCGCATGGAACCACACCAGCGGCCGGCTCGAATCTCGCTTCTGCGCTCCCCACTCCTCGAGCCGACCGCCGGCACCGAGCATCCCTTCGAGCCCACGATATGTCTTGTGTCCCGCGACCCGCCGCAGAAGCGGCCCCGCACGCGAGACGGCATGCGCGACCGGAAGGGCCGTTCGCAGCAGGATCGTGTACGCCGACTCCGTGAAGGTCATCGCTCTGCTCCTCCAGCGGACGGGGCGGATCGCTTCTCGAAGACTATCTCAGGCCGACAGGGATTTACCGCTCCAGTCACGTTCGGTATACTTTCGGGATGAAGAAAGAGCTGATCATCGTCCGCGGAGCACGCCAGCACAATCTCAAGGATCTCGACCTCGATATTCCCAGGCGGGCTTTTGTGGTCGTCACAGGCCCGTCGGGTTCAGGCAAGTCATCGCTCGCCTTCGACACGATCTATGCCGAAGGGCAGCGCCGGTACGTCGAGTCGCTCTCCACATACGCCAAGCAGTTCCTGGATCGTATGGAGAAGCCCGACGTCGACCGCATCGAGGGGATTTCTCCCGCGGTCGCGATCGAGCAGAGCAACCCGACCCGGACGAGCCGATCCACCGTCGGCACTGCCACAGAGGTGTACGACTATCTGCGGCTCCTCTGGGCACGTATCGGTCGGACGATCTGTCCGGGAAAGGGTCCCGAGGGATGCGGCCGGGAGATCACGCCCGACACTGTCGAAAGCGCGACCGATCGGGTGCTCGGCCTTCCCGACGGGACCCGCTTCCTGGTCGCCTTCCCGCTGCCGCTCTCGGCGAGGGTGACCCACGCGCTCGTCGTCGAGAATCTTCGGGCACTCGGCTTCGTCCGGGTTCTCGCGGGCGGCCGCGACGAGGTGCACCTCGACGATATCCCGGAAGGGCTCGATCTCACCACGCGTGAGCTGCTCGTCATCGTCGATCGTCTCGCCGTCGACCCCGACGAGCGGAGCCGTCTCTCCGATTCGCTCCACACCGCATTCCAGGAGGGAGATGGCGAGGCGGTGGTGATCACGAGGCCCCGCGGCGGCGGCGAGCCGCAGACGCTGCGCTTCACCGAACGCTTCCGCTGCCCGGAACACCCGGAGATCACCTTCCCAGTTCCGACGCCCCAGCTCTTCTCCTTCAATAATCCGTACGGGTCGTGTCCTGAGTGTACCGGCTTCGGCGCTGTGCTGCAGTACGATCCTGCGCTCATCGTGCCGAACCCGGGCCGATCGCTCGCGGAGGGAGCGGTCGACCCCTGGAGCAAGCCACGCTATGACACCCGCCGCCGCAAGCTGACCTCTTTCGCCGCGTCGCGAAATGTCTCCATGGACGAACCATGGGAGAAGCTGCCGGAGGATCTCCGCGATGCGATCCTGAATGGAGCGTCGGGATTCGAAGGGGTGCTCCCCTTTCTCGAAGCGCTCGAGGAGAAAAGATACAAGCAGTACATCCGCGTCTTTCTCCGCCAGTATCAGTCCGCGCAGGATTGTCCGGCGTGCGGTGGGACGAAGCTGCGTCCTGAAGTGCTGCGGGTAAAGGTCAGGGGCGATTCGATCGCCGAAGTCGCGGCGCGGCCGGTATCGAAGCTTCGGAGCTGGATCGCTGCGCTGACCGGGGAAGGTGACGGGAGGAACGAGAGTCAGGGTGCGGAAGCGCCGAGCGAGGCGCCCCCGCTGGCAGCGCGCGAGCGGGAGGTCGCGGCGTCGATCGTGAAGGAGCTCGAGGCACGGGTCGGGTTCCTGTGCGATGTCGGTCTCGGTTACCTCACGCTCGATCGGCAGACCCGCACACTTTCAGGAGGCGAAGCGCAGCGCATCACCCTCGCGAACGCACTCGGCAGCCGCCTCGTCGACACTCTTTATGTGCTCGATGAGCCGACGATCGGTCTTCACCCGGCCGACAATGATCGCCTTCTCCGCCTTCTGCTGAGGCTCCGCGACGGGGGGAACACGGTACTCGTCGTGGAGCACGACCCCGACGCGATTCGGATCGCGGACCATGTCGTCGAGCTGGGACCCGGCAGCGGGGAAAAGGGGGGCGAACTCGTCTTCCAGGGGACCGTCCCCGAGATGATGGAGGCCGGGAGCCTGACGGGACGCTATCTGTCGGGCGCGGAAGAGATCCCGATCCCGCAGCGGCGGCCGGTCGAAGGGCTTCCGCGGCTGCGAGTCGAGGGCGCGCGCGAGCACAATCTCCAGGGCGTGAACGTGGAGATCCCGCTGCGGACGATGACGGTCGTCACAGGGGTTTCGGGCTCCGGGAAGTCCACACTCGTTCACGACGTTCTCTACCGGGCACTCGAACGAGGGCTGTCCGGCGGAGAGACATCCGCAAAGAGACATCTCGGAGAGACGGTCGGCAGGGTGGATCGGCTTGTCGGACTGGAGCGGGTGAAGGAGGTCGTCCTCATCGATCAGTCGCCGATCGGACGGACGCCCCGCTCCAACCCTGTCACCTACGTGAAGGCGTATGACGAGGTCCGGAAGGTGTTCGCCGCGCTTCCTGAAGCGCGGCAGCGAGGCTTCACGAGCGGACACTTCTCCTTCAATGTCGCGGGCGGACGTTGTGAAGCTTGCAAGGGGGATGGCCAGGTGCAGGTCGAGATGGTCTTCATGGCGGACGTCTTCGTCCCGTGCGAGGTGTGTGGGGGGCGCCGCTTCAAGCCCGAGGTGCTCGATATCCGTTATCGCGGCCGAAGAACGTCGGACGCCAGGGGCGGCGCGAACATCGACGATGTCCTCTCGATGACGGTCGACGAGGCGATCCGCTTCTTCCTTCACGAGGATCGGCTCGGACAGTCGCTCTGGCATCTGCAGCAGGTCGGCCTCGGCTATCTGCGGCTGGGCCAGCCCGCACCGACGCTGTCCGGAGGCGAGGCACAGCGTGTGAAGATCGCTCGGGAGCTGGCGCTCGGGGCACGCCGGACGGGCCGCAAGCTGTACATCCTGGATGAGCCGACCACCGGCCTTCACCTCGATGATATCCGGAAGCTCCTTCGCGTCCTCGGCGACCTCGTCGATGCCGGGCATACGGTGGTGCTCATCGAGCACAACCTGGAGGTCATCAAGACTGCCGACTGGGTGATAGATCTGGGTCCTGGCGCCGGACCGGACGGGGGGCGTCTCGTCGCGATGGGGACGCCGGAGCACGTCGCCCGCACGCCGGAGAGTGTCACCGGTCGGTATCTGGCTGGTTTGCTGGCGTAGGGAGGGAGCCCGGAGAGGGTTACGGAAAGAAGAAGAGGCCCGCCGATGGCGGGCCTCTTCTTCTTCCAACTCCGAGCTTGGATAACCTGCGCCCCCTCACCCGACGGCCGGTTCAGGCGCCGGGCCTCAGGACGCCGCGTCCTCCTTCTTCGGAGGCGCCGGAGCGGGGGCCGGCTTCGGCGCCGGTCGTGGAGAAGGTGCGGGAGCCTGAGCTTCCGGCGGTGGGCGGCGGTTCAACGTAGGCCGCTCCTGCGCCGGCGGCGCCGACGGCTGGGGACGACTCTGCGGCGGCCTCGGCTGTCCCGCCGAATCTGCCGACTGCGCCAGCGCCGGCACCGCCGTGAGTGTCACGAACGCAACTGCTATATAAAAAGAAGAGCGAAAGCTACCTGTCATCATTCATCACCCTCTTCGAAGACCACATCCGTTTACTTCCTGATGGGCAACCTGGGTGCCAATCCCGAGAAAGAGCTGGAAAGCGCAGTGTGCGGCCATTTCCAGCGTATCTTCCGCCATCAGGAGAGTGCTGACCTGTCCTCGACATGAGACGGCATTTCTCAGACGGGTGACATCCGGTTCGGCCCTGAAAAATGCGCCAACCGGTCCGAGGTTGTACCATATCATGCACGGTGAGTTTCATTATCAGGCCACCGGCCGCGATAGTCCAGCTTCCTGAACGTGGAAGATGGCGGTTTCCGGCGCTTTTCTGAGGCACAAGGACCCCTCTTCGGGGTACTTTGAACAACGTCCGAAAAGCGGGCCGCTGCCCTGCGAAGATAATCCCTCTTCAAGCCACTCATGAGCGACCAGACGCCCTCGA
>CAYRLB010000028.1:0-29018 GCA_964424945.1 uncultured Gemmatimonas sp. | reverse complement strand
CCTTCCGCTCGGCTCGCCAGCGGAAGAGCCACCCAGCGATGGACCACGAGTACATTACGACTCGAGAAGCACTCGCCGACGCCGTCGAACGGCTTTCCACCCACACGATCCTCGGGGTGGATACCGAGGCTGCAGGATACCATCGCTACCACGACCGGATCAGCCTCGTGCAGATCTCGTCGACCGACGAAAATCTGCTGATCGACCCGATCGAGCTGCCAGACCTCTCCCCGCTCGCCGACCTCTTCGAGAACCCGCAGATCGTAAAGATTTTCCACGACGCGGATTTCGACCTGCGTATTCTGGACCGCGACCTCGGGCTGCGGATCGTCAATCTCTTCGATACGCAGATCGCGGCGGCCTTCGTCGGGGCGCCGAGCCTCGGCCTCGGCGCGGTGGTCGAGCAGTTCCTCGGGATTTCACTGCCCAAGGCGTACCAGCGCGCCGACTGGGCGGAGCGCCCGCTCAGCGAAGGAATGCGTGAGTATGCCGCCACCGACACCGCACATCTGCCCGCTCTGCGTGAGGCGCTCCTGGAGAGACTCGAGGTGATGGGGCGCCTCGAATGGGCGGAGGAGGAGTTCGTCCGGCGTGAGGCAACGCGCTGGACGCCGCCCGATCCAGCGGACGAGCCCTACCTGAGAGTCAAGGGCACCCGCGACCTCTCCCCGCGCGGCCTGGCCATCCTCAGGGAGATCTATTCCTGGCGAGAGGATGTCGGCAAGGAGCGTGATCAGGCTACATTCCGGGTGCTCTCGAACCAGGGGATGATCGAGATCGGTCTGAAGGCGCCGACCACCGTCGCTGAACTCGGCGCGATCAGCGGGGTCTCCTCCGGAATGGTCGAGAGGCGCGGGCGCGATCTGCTGGCGGCGGTGCGCCGTGGGCTGGCGGTTCCGGAGGATGAACTGCCACGCTTCACCCCGGCCCGGAGGTGGGAGCGGGACCTCGAGATCGAGGATCGTTCCGAAAGACTTCGGCAGGCGCGGAACCGGGTCGCCAGCCGGCTGGAGCTCGACCCCGGCTTCATGATCTCCCGCGCGGTGCTGGATGAGGTCGCCCGGAAGGCACCGACATCCGCGGCGGAGCTTCTGGAGATGCCGGAGATCCGCAGGTGGCAGGTGGAGGTTCTCGGTCCCGACTTGCTCGACGCGCTCCAGACCAATGGCCAGTCCCAGCGCAGCTGACGGCGTTCTCAGCGGTCGGAGAGGCGAAGCGGCCCGGAATTTGTGAACTTCGGGCCGAGTTGAAGATGAACAGAAGGAGCTGACGATGGGCTTGAGAAAAGTGCTCGGAGCGGATGGAACGGAGTGGGAGGCGTATGCAGCGGACGCCCGCGTGGCGCACAATCGCGCCGGGGCACGGCTGGCGTTTCGCTCGGTCGGGAGCGAGGGGGAGCTGCCCTCGACGGTGACGTTCAACAGCAGGGCCGCCGCTGAAGAAGCCATCCGCACAATGAGCGACAAGGAGATCGGTCGCCGCCTGTCACTTGCGCGCCAGGCGGCCGGGGGAGCCCAGCTTCAGAGCTGAGCAGCAGCTTCCGCGTCTCAAAGCTGAGCCTCCCGCGTTTCTAGCGGCACACGCTCAACGGGAGAGGTGGGATCCTGCTCTAGCGGATCCCCCGCAGGATCCCCGCGATGCGCAGCGACAGGTCGTCGGAACGTCCGAGCCACTCGACATCCGCCGGGACGACGCGCTGGCGAATGAAGTTGATCTCCTCTTCCGGCATCTGTGCGAACCTCTCCGCGAGATGAGGCGGCACGATGAGAAGGAACTGCGCTGAACGGTCGGTCCGGGTCCAGCGGCATTCCGCGCCGGCCACGCGAAGCTGTTCATCTGCGAGAACCCTCAGTGCGGGCGTCGGTTCATCGACCGCGCGCATCGAGATGGGTGCAATCGGACTGCAGAAGAGTTCGGCCCGCACCACCTGCCCCACCGCGCCACGCCCCTCCGCCATCAGCCTTTCGTAGTCGCCGACCGTAAACGCGTCGCGGGTTGGCTGCACCGTCACCGTGGAGTCCGCCACATCGAGGCGTTCCGCCGGTGGCTGGATCGCTACTACCGGTGGAGGATCGTCCTGTCCCAGCCCAAGCAGGATCGCTACGAGCACCAGCCCCGCCAGGACGCCGTAGGCGACATAGGCACTCGGCTTCCGCCATACAGGAACGGGGGCACGACGGTCTGTGCTGCGACGATCCGCTCCCCTGCGATCTCCGCTACCGCGCGGAGGACGTGGGGGCACGGGCGCGGCCCCCTCGTCAGGTGGGGGATTGCTGCCTTGACTCACGATATTAGGAACATCCTGATCGGGGCGGTCAGACTTGCACCGCCGGAAGCTGAAGCCGGCTGATCCGGGCAATCCCGGGAGTCGCCGGAATGAACGCCCCCCTTTCGGGCAGGGATCGTGCCCATCAGGCACCGCATCTTCCGCGGGCGAAGTCCGGGTCGTCCTCCCCGGCACTCCCGCGGGCATGATAATGAGGTGGAATGGGCGGTCGAGCTGCACGTTCGGCGGGTCCGGGGCATACGTCTTGCCCCTCCACCAGACCCCACGCAGTCACCCCTACCGGGAGGTTCCCATGGCAGACGGACTCAACGGACAGAGCATGCAACCGGGCAACCGGGCCGATAAGAGCGATCGCACGCCTCGGGACGACCGCGACGGCGAGAGGGACATGGAAGGAAGTCCGGACCGAATCCAGGCGCCTTCCGAGGTCACGGATCCGCCGCCCCTCGAAGACGACTTCTCGGATCCCGAAACGCGCCGCGAGATCCAACGTCGGACGCGCGATATCTGAACGCTCCCTTCACCCTGCAACCCTCCACGGGCGAGAGGAGAATCATGCACAGGATTCGGGTCACCGCGCCGCGCTACGAGCAATCACGCAGCTATGCCGGCCAGGTCGGGGAAGTCGTCGGTCACTGGGGCCCCGAAACGAACGAGAATGGCCGGGACGGCTACCTCGTGGAGTTCGCCGACGGGAACGTCGTCGGCCTCGCCGAGGACGAAGTCGAGGCGGTCGCCCTCGAAGACGATCAGAACGGGACCGTCAGAACCTGACCCGGGCGGATCGTTGCCGATCCGAGGGCGTTCGCCTTCTGGATCGCGGCTACGGAGGAGCCGTACTTCTGCGCGATCCCGGAGAGGGTATCCCCTGACGCGACGACATGGTCGACGCTGGCAGCTTCGGAAACGGGGCTGCCGGCATTCGTTTCACCCCTGATCCGCAGCTCCTGGCCGGCACGAATCACCTGCCCCTGAAGCCCGTTCTCCTGCTGAATCGCTTCGACCGAAACACCGTAGGTCCGGGCGAGATCCCACAGCGTATCCCCCGCCCTGACGATATGTGCGAGAGCCGGCGCAGCGCTCGTCCCTCCACTGCTCGGCAGGGTGGTCGAAGCGAGGGTGGCGCGGGGCTCCTCGGGTGCTGACTTCGCCGCCGCTGACGCTTCCGCAGCTTCGGCCGCCTCATTGGCTGCGGCTAGTTGACGGATCGCTGCAGCCGGAAGCTTGATGGTGGCGCCGGCCATGAGCCGGTCGAAATCGACCGATGGGTTGAGCTGTTTCACGCGGCTGGCCGTGAGTCCCGACCGCTGCGCGATCCGGCCCAGGGAATCGCCCCAGCGGACGACATAGCTGGCGACGCCCTGATCCCGCCGGAAGTCTGACGCCATATACCGCTCCTGAATCGTCCCACCCTGCCCTGCCGGAACCCACACCCAGTACCCGCCTGCCGGAGCGGCCCCTCCCGACAGATGCGGATTCAACCGGATCAGGTCCTCCCGCGCGACGGAGCCGATTTCGGAGAGGATATCCAGCGGAGTCTCGTAGTCGACATGCACGCTGTCGAAGGCGAAGGGGGCGGCGCCCGTTTCGCTGCCGATTCCGAGCCGCTCCCGGTTCCTGTGGATGATCGTCATCGCGAAGAGCCGGGGCACGTAGTGCCGCGTCTCTTCCGCCAGGTCGCCCTGTTGCGCGAGATCCCAGAAGTTCGAGACGGAGAAGCGCTCGAGCCCACGGGAAATCCGGCCGCTCCCCGCGTTGTACGCCGCCGCCGCCAGTGCCCAGTCGCCATGCTGCCGGTAGAGGGAGCGCAGATGACGAGCGGCCGCGCGCGTCGACCGGATCGGATCCATCCTTTCATCCAGACCCGTCTCGACGCGCAAGCCGACCTCCCGCGCGGTGGCCGGCATGAACTGCCAGACCCCTACCGCTCCGGCGCTACTCCGGGCGGTCGGCTGGAAGCCACTCTCGATGAGCGCGATGTGATAGAGGTCGGTCGGGATTCCGTGCTCGCGGAAGACCTGCTGCACGAAGTCCTTGTACAGATCGCCCTGCTGCATCCACCGTTCGATGACATCCCGCCGTTCCAGCATCAGGAAGTTCATCTCCGTCTCGACCCAACTGTTCGACTCGACGGGAAGGTCGTAGCTGACCGGCCCGAGCAGTTCTACGGTCGCCGAGCGAATCTCGGCACCGAGCAGCACCCCCGGTTCGCCAGCGAGCCGTTCCAGGCGCGGCTGCGGGCGCGGTGCGAGAGGCGCGGGGGACGCGGACGCGCACGCTCCCGAAATCAGGGAGAGCGCGAGAAGAGCGACGAGGCGGGTCGACATCAATAATCTTCTGGTGCAATGGTTCGGTTTACAGAGGCAAGGCTCAGCCAGGCTGCGACTTCTCGGTACATCCGTCCCCCTCCGCGCTCGGTGGCTAGGGCCAGCGCGAGTCGGATGGCGTCCAGCGGAAGACGTTCCCGGTCAGGCTGGCCACATAGATCTTTCCTCCCGGGGCTACGGTTATCAGATGCCCGGGACTTTCCATGGAGCCGAGCACCGTGCCCGTCGCCGGATCGACCTTTATGAGCTGACCGGCAAGCGTATCGTAGGTAATATTCTCGGTATTGTTGCGATGAGTGAGCACCCACATCTCATCGTCCGGCGTGATGAAGATTCCCTGCGTAGCGCCGAGATGCTTCCAGATGTCGAGGAGATTTCCCTCGGTATCGAATATCTGGATGCGGTTGTTCTCGCGATCGCTGACGAAGACGCGGTCCCGCGAGTCGATCGCGATCGAATGCGGCACCCGGAACTGGCCCGGTCCGTCTCCCGGGGTCCCCCACGCCTTCACGAAGGTCCCGGCGCTGTCGAACTTGACCACCCTCGCGTTCGTGTAGCCGTCGGATATGTAGAAGTTGTCGCGGGAATCCCAGTCGATATCGGTCGGGCGCGCGAAGGTCGTCTCCGTCGATCCCGCCACGCCCTTCGTTCCCCACTGCCTCAGAACTTCGCCCGTGACCGTCATCTTCGTGACGGTGTGATTCCCATTATCGACAGCCCAGAGACTTCCGGCCCTGTCGATTCGAAGGCCATGTTCGTTGTCGAAGACGCCCTGCCCGAAGGAGCGCTGATAGACCCCGAGGCTGTCGAAGACGACGATCGGGTCGGAGGCGCCCCGGTGGAAGACGTAGACATTCCCCTCGGCGTCATGGGTTACCGCCGAAACACGACCCCAGTCGAAGCCGGGAGGGGTCGTCCTCGGCTCCATCCCGAAACGAATCGCTACCCGGTATCGAAGAAGCCCGCCCGTATGGGGGGACCAGGCATCGGGGACGTAACCCTGATCGGGGGCCTTCCCCGGGTCCAGGCCGGGACCCGGCTCCCCCAGCCGCAGCGGCGCCACGGATGGCGCATCCTGCGCTCGCAACTCGACCGATGCCGTCGATGGAAGAAGAACGACGCACGCAGCCAGCAGAAGAATCTTCATCTTGCTGACCCTCCGATCGCGGATGTGGGTGCCGCCAGGATATCCGGACGCGGGCGTCCGTCCTGCCCTTATCGGCCAGAAGGTAGGACCCCACAATGGCCATCGGCAATATACATTTTCGGCCGCCGCGCATGACGGGGATCGATCCCCTCCACGAGGTCGTGATCGACAGGGCGTCGGAACAGGTCGTGGGCGGGGTGACTTCGTTCGATTCTTGCCATCCGAGCCAGCCTCTTCGTCGGAGGCTCCAGTCGGCGCATCGCCGGCAGGGATCCTCACTCTTCCCCCGAAACGAAGCGATGCACTTGAACTTCCTGCAATGGCCGGCGATGGTGATAACGATTGCAGCAGCGTGGGGAGCCGGATCCCACCGAAAGAGGAGGCGCCGGATCGGCTTCTGGCTCTTTCTGCTGAGCAATGTTCTCTGGACGATATGGGGGGTGTATGCAGAGGCATGGGCGCTGGTCGTGCTGCAGATCTCCCTCGCGATCATGAATGTACGTGGAGCCCGAAACAATGAATCTGAGTCCCAAAGCTGAAGAAGAGGTCCCGCGCACGCTCCTGGTCGGTCTTGCCCACCCCGACGACGAGGTGGGTGCCGCGGGGGCGATCCTCGCGCAGCGGGCGCGTGGAGACCGCGTGGTGATTGTATGGCTGACACGGGGTGAAATGACCGAAGCGTTCGGTCCGATCCCGGCCGAGGAGGTCGCGCGGCGTCGCGAGGCTCATGGCCACCGCGCGGGTGAGATCCTCGGGGCCGAGACCATCTTCATGAACTTCCGCGATACGGAGCTGCGGGCGGACAGGGAGACGGCGGTCGAGGTGGCCCGCCTGATCTGCGACCTGGCGCCGGACGGGCTGGTCACGTGGGGGGAGGGGTGGGTGCGGGGAACACGCCATCCCGATCACCAGGCGTGTGGGAAGATCTTCCGGGATGCCGTGACCCTCGCCCGGATCGCCAAGGTGGCCGAACCGCACACTCCCCATCGGAAGCCGATGCCGGTCTTCACGCTCCGCGACGTACATTCGACACTGCCGAGCGTCGGGGTCGATGTGACGGCCCACCGGGAGAAGATCGGGGAGCTGGCCGACCATTACATGAAAGGTGTCGGGTTCGGAGATCCGGCGTGGGTGGAGCAGCGGCTGCTGGAGATCGGCTCCCGGTACGGGTTCCGATATGCAGAGGAGTTCGATGCCTGGGAAACGCTGCCGGGACCGGTCGGCGCGCTCCTTCCGGCCTCCCCTCTACCCGGCGTGCCCCACCCCGATCGGCGCGCGGACCATCTGCGAAGCATCGGGGCCGGTTGAAACATCGCCCGGCGTGGAACCGTAGATGAGCTACCGTCCGGCCTTCTTCCCTGCCACTCCGGCTGACCCATGAGCGACGCAAACGTCCGGCTTCTTCACGGCATCGATCCGCGCAGCTGGGAGCATCCCGCGGATCGGGCCGCTCTCAACACGCTTCGGAAGATACCCGCTTTCGACGAGGTGCTGAGGACGCTCTTCGGCTTCTTCGGTGAGAAGCCTGTGCGGCTGGCGTTTCAGGCGAATGCCGTTCGCTGCTCGCCCTCACAATTCGCACGGGTGGACCGGCTTTACGCGCGGGCGGCGAGTGCACTCGATGCGCCCGCGGAGTACCCCGTCTACGTATCGCAGGCGCCCTTCGTGAACGCAGGCGCGTACGGGATGGAGAAGCCCTTCATCATCGTCAATTCCGCCCTGCTCGACCTCCTGGACGATGACGAGCTGCAGTTCGTTCTCGGCCATGAGATCGGGCATGTGATGAGCGGGCATGTGCTGTACACGACGATGATGGTCATCCTGCTGCAACTCGCCGAGCGGGGCTTTCCGGTCGTCGGCCTGGCGGCGCGTGCGATCCTCGTGGGGTTGCTCGAGTGGTACCGGAAGGCGGAGCTGTCATGCGACCGTGCAGGGGTTCTGTCGGTTCAGGACCCCGAGGTCGGGATGCGGGTGATGCTGAAGTTTGCCGGAGGCGGAGTGAACGAGCACACCAATCTGCCGGAGTTCATCCGGCAGGCGGACGAATACCGGCTCGGCGGCGATCTCGGCGATCAGGTCTTCAAGGTGCTGAATCTGATCGGTGCCAATCATCCCTTCCCGGTTCTGCGGGTCGCGGAGATGAGGGACTGGTTCCAGAGCGGCGCCTACGAAAGGATCCTGCACGGCGAGTATCGGAGGAGGGGTGAGCCGGATCCCGCGTACTTCGAGGATCTCGCGGCTGCCGGTCGCTCCTACGCCGAGGGCGCGAAGGAGACGTTCGGCGTGGCAGCGGACGCCGCGCGTCGCATGATGGACTCCGTCTTCGGGCGTGGCGGTTCCGGGCCTTCCAGCTCCCAGACCCGGGAGGGCTGAGGGCTCAGGCCGGGCGGGCTTTCTGCCGTGCGTGCGTGAACCGTGCGCCGGCCGGCCCGGGGGGATGATTCACGCTGCCCTTCGCCGTGTGGCGGAACGCGCCTAAACATCCACGGCCATTCTCTGCCCCGGGGCCCTCTTCCCCGGGCCCCGGCCTTGCACAGGTGCTCCCGCCGACCGCCAACCGCCGTCCGCTCCCGTCCTCCCAACCGAACCGATGGCTGAAAGCGCAGTTCGTCGCATCACCTGGAGAAATGCCGACATTGCCCGGATCCTCCTCCTGGGCATGCTCTTCCTGTTCGCGTGGCACTTCTTCTGGATGGTGTACTCGGCAATCTTCGTTGCGCTGATTGCCGTTCTGCTCGCGATCGTGCTGCACGCTCCCGCGCAGTTTCTCGCGCGCTGGATGCCCTTCAGGGTGTCCTTCACACTGGTGGTGATCGGTTTTCTGCTGAGTCTCACCGCACTGATGATCGCGGTGATCCCGCAGGTTCTGCATCAGTTCGGGCTGCTCTCGCAGGAGCTTCCTGCGGCGGTGAACCAGGCGGGAGACTGGCTGTCGGAGCGTACAGGCGTCCCGCGCGACGAGGAGTTCGCGCGGCAGATGAACACCCAGTTCCTGGGTTTCATGGAGCGCTTCCTTCCGCTGGCGTTCGGCGCGATCAGCGCGGTCGTGGGATCGTTCGCGATCGTCGTGCTGGCGATCTTCCTGGGCTCGCAGCCGGAGGTGTATCGCGGACTCATCATCCGGATCACGCCTCCACCGAGCCGGGCTCGGATCGCGCGGGTTTATGATGAGGCGGGCCGCTCTCTGAGGCACTGGGTTCTGGGGAAGGCGATCTCGATGCTGGCCGTCGGGATCGTCACCTGGATCGGACTGGTACTCTTCGGGATCCCCGGCGCCCTTGCTCTGGGGGCCATCGCGGCGCTGCTCGAGTTCGTGCCGAATCTCGGCCCTACCCTCGCCGCCATTCCCGCCGTCGTCGCCGGGTTCCTGATCTCTCCCGCAACGGCGCTATGGGTCGCGGTCTTCTACTTTGTGCTGCAACAGATCCAGAGCGGCCTGAGCATACCTCTCGTCGAGCGGCGCGCGGTGAACATCCCGCCCGCGGCACTGCTCGTCTGGCAGCTGATGCTGGCGATCGGGTTCGGCATCCTCGGTCTTTTCGTGGCCACCCCGCTCCTCGCGGTCATCGTGGTTGCCGTTCGGATCCTCTATGTGGAGCCGACAGAAGAGCGCTACGAGTGGGATCGACGAGACCACGCACTGCCTGCCACAGAGGCGGGTGACGACGTCGAGGAGGGGGCTGAACCCGCGTATTGACAGCCTAAAGAGCGGTGTTTATGGTGCAAGGTAGGCGTCGGTTCCCAATCGCCGCCTGCGCTGGACCGCGACCGCCACGATATCCCTTCGCTCATCCCGATCCCCCCGGGAGGACTCTTGGTTCAGATCGAAATTGGTGAAAACGACCGGCTGGACTGGGCGCTGAAGCAGTTTCGCCGCCGCATGATTCGTTCAGGCCTCTTCAAGGATATGCGCCGCAAGCGTTTCTATGAGAAGCCGAGTGAGGCGCGGAAGGCCAAGGCGAAGGCGGCCGAGCGGCGGAAGCACAAGGATCGCAAGCGGGAGCGCCGCGCGCGCCAGCTCTAGAACCGGGGAAGAGCTTCAACCCCTTACCTGTTCTGGCGGGATCTGCGGGCTGCAGCCGGCGCGATAGGCAGGACGCGCGAGCGAACGATTGGTCCACCTCAGTAGCTCAACAGACAGTCGACCCGGGTGTTCTGCAGCTTGAGCCGTCCCTCGAGGCCGGTAATCTCCAGCAGGCACGCGAAGCCCGCCACCACCCCGCCCAACTCCCGGACCAGGTCGATCGTTGCCCGGGCCGTCCCACCCGTCGCCAGAACGTCGTCGATGATGAGGACCTTCTGTCCCGACTCGATCGCGTCCCGATGCACCTCCAGCCGATTCGTCCCGTATTCGAGGGCGTACTCCTTTCCCACCGTCGCGCGGGGCAACTTCCCCGCCTTCCGTATCGGAGCGAAGCCACAGCCGAGCGCTAGCGCCAGCGGTGCTCCGAGGACGAAGCCGCGGGATTCGATCGCAGCGACAAGCTCGACGCCCTCTCCCTCATAGAGCGCCTTCAGGATATCGACGGCTTCCGCGAACCCGACCGGGTCGAGAAGGAGCGGCGTGATATCGCGAAAGAGGATGCCGGGCGATGGGAAGTCGGGGACGTCCTGAACGAGCCGCTTCAGATGGTCGTGGCGCATGGAAAGAGGGTCAGCGTTGATCACGTGCTCGTGGAACGGCGAGGGAGATGCGAAAGAGACCGATGCGGAAGATAGAGGCGGGGGTGACACAATCGCCAATAAACGGCGCCCGGCTCGCTCGATTCTGAGCAGACCGGGCGCGGCGTCTGGTCATCGCGATGGCGTTGGCCGATATCTCTTCGCTGTCGCTACGGCTCAGTGAAGATGACGCGGCAGATTGTGACTCTGTCGCAGGTCTACGCCGAAGAACTCCTCGCCCGACACCCTGACCCCATCCAGATCGGTATCGATCATCGTCGCGCCGGCAAACCGGGCACCTCGCAGATCCGCGGCCGAAAGGATCGCCTCTTCCAGATTCGCGCCCGAGAAGTCGGTGGCGGAAAGATCGGCACCTCTGAGATTCGCCCTTCGCAGAACAGCGTAGGAGAAGTTCGCATCCGCGCAGATTGCCCGGGAGAGATCCGCGCCATTCAACCGCGCGCGGCTCAGGTCGGCCTGATCGAGCCGGGCGCGCCTAAGATTCGCTCCCGTCAGGTCCGCCCCCTCCAGCTGTGCCATCGAGAGGTTCGCCCCGCGCAGATTCGCTTCCCGAAGATCGACCTCCCGAAGATCGGCGCCGGTGAGATCTGCATATTGTAGATTGCACCCGATGAGGTCGGCACCTTTGAGAATCGCTCCACTCAGCCGTACCTGCCGGCCATCACCAGCCAGTCGGATGCAGTTGGCATCCCGGAGTAGGGCGCCGGAGAGGTCCGCACCGGAAAGATCGCATCCGTTCAGCGACGTCGCGGAGAGATTTGCCCCCGCGAGATTCGCATTCCGCAGGCTCGTCCCGCGCATGAGAGAAGAGGAGAGATCCGCGCCTCGAAGGTCGGCATTGGTCAGGTCGGCCTCGGAAAGGTCGCGTGCGGCCAGCGACGCCGGGTCGATCCTATAGCGATCCAGCACATCGTCGCGCGTGTAGACATTGCTGCCTGATCGGCCACTGCCGGAGGCCATCCGTTCATTCAGCAGGGCGATCGCCCGGTCGACGAGGGAGATGTTCATGGGCCGCTCCTGGAAGGAAGTTATCAGGTCGGAGGGGGGCCGGGTGGCGCTGCTTCTTCACGCGGAAGGCAGCCTCGACGACCATTCGTCGCACAATCTGTTCCCGGGGAGCGCCCGCCGTCCTGGCTATCTCTTTCCCACAGCGACGGATAGGGCGTCAGAGAACACGGAGCTGGGTCGAGCGGCGAGGAGATTTTGGCCGCGCGTCGCTGTCGCAGCCTTCATCGTTCCAGGAGATGGGGACGGCCCTGGCGTGCGCCGGCACTGTTTCGATCACCGGCGCACCCCAGGTTGGTCATCTTCTATTCGAGCGTAGCGTCGAGCTCGATCTGAACGCCTGCCAGAGCGCGGGATACCGGACATCCCTCCTTCGCGCCGTTCGCCAGCCGCTGGAACTCGGCTTCCTCGATCCCCGGGACAGAGGCGCGGGTGGTGAGCCTGATGGTGGTGATCTTGAAGCCCTCAGCGACCTTCTCGACTGTGCAGGCAGCGTCTGTGGTCACGCGTGTTCCCGGCGTGCCTGCCTTTTCGAGCTCTACCGAAAGGGCCATGCTGTAGCATGCGGCGTGCGCTGCAGCGAGAAGTTCCTCCGGGTTCGAGCCCGCCCCGTCTGCGAAGCGGGAGCCCGCTGAGTAGGACCCCTCGACGCTTCCGCTCTCGGCCTTGAAGCTACCCTTCCCCGATTGAAGACCACCCTCCCACGTTGCACTGGCTTTCCTGGTAGGCATTTCCGGCTCCTTGCGAAAAGCTGAAGTAGTGACGGTGCCCCGTAAACGTCCCGGGGTTCAGCCGTCGACGAGACGCTCGATCGCCTCCATGACGAGCGCGGCGATGGCATGAGAGACATCGTCCGCGGGGTCGAGCATGTCGGCATTCTGGAAGAGGCTCGCGACCAGCTCCGGGGAGCGCGCGAGGTCCTCTGCGTCGAACGTATTGTACTGCTCCTGCAGAAGTCCGACCACCCGCTCAGCAGCCATGGCCTGGGACCAGACGGCGGTAGGCCCCGCCCCGAGATGCGTCACGACAGCTTCCGCGAAGGGACGATTCAGGTGGCTTTCGCCGAGTGCGCTCCGGATGAATCGCCCGACTTCCGGGTCCAGAACAGTGGCTGCCGCATGAGCACGTCGGTCAGGATCGGTCACGGCTGTGTTCCGAGCCGGTGGTGGAGCTTTCCTTGCGTCATTCCGAACCTATTTTAAGGATGGCGGCGCGGCGGATGACCGGCGACCAGAACGAGCCTGCAGAAAAGAAGAGTTGACAGTGATGACCCCTCTCGCGGAAGTACGGAACACCCCTCCGGCCCCTGAACCGCCGATCCAGCAGTCGGACGACGCCGGCATGTCGCGCTGGAAACTCGCCCTGGGTGCCGCGAGCCTCTTCTTCTTCCTGGTAGGGGTGAAGCGTTCATTCCGCACTGACGATGGCCGGGAGATCCTCAAGAGTGATGCCGACCTGCTTATCGAGAAGCAGAAGGATCGCTTCGCTGAGCCGCGGTCGGGCGGACGAAGCGGCCGCGCCGAACCGAGCCGCAAGTCGCGGGAGGGGAACGCCCCCAGAGATGTCATACGCGCCGCCGCCGGGCGGAGCAAGCGGGGGGAGTCACGGGAGGATGGCGGTGCGGCCTCTACGGAGCGGCGAAACAGGCGCAGTCGGTAGTGCTCCTGCCACTATCACGATACCGCCCCGCAGGCAGGGGGCGGGCCTCTCCCGCGCCGGGTTCTTCAGCAAACGAAGTCGCGCACACGAAGGGTCCCGGCGGGATGTGCGGGGGTGTGAACTGCGATGCCGAGATGGAAGTCGCCCTCGAGCGCTGCCTCGTGGAACCACCACTCCGCCAGATTCGCCGCGCCGCGGGGGCCTCTGTCCGTCATGCGGATCGTCCCGGCGTCGGTGATGTCGAACGCCATGTCGCGGACCCCCTCGGCCAACCCGGTCCCGAGCGCCTTCCCGTATGCTTCCTTCAGCACCCAGAGCCGTCGAAGCGCGGCGGGTCTCTCTTCGGCGGGAAGGGTGCTGAGGGCGTTCTCTTCCTGCGGGCTCAGTATTGCCCGCCCGATCGCGGGATCTCTGAAAAGCTCCTGCCCCCCTTCGACGTCCACGCCGACCCGGACGCCGTGGCCGATCGCGATCGCCACGAGGCCGGGCGTATGCGAGACGCTGAAGTCGAGGGGCGGACCCCGCTTCGGATCGGCGATCATCGGTCGGCCGGCCGCTTCCGTGCGAATCACCCACGCCTCGGGCGCCGTCGGAGCGTACCGCGACAGCAGCAGTCGAACGAGACCCCTCCCGAACGCGTGGAGATCCCGGTCGCGGCTGAATCTGTAGCGGGCAGTTCTTTCGAGTTCCTCGGGCGAGAGCAGTCCCCTCAGATGGCCGACGAGGCTGGCGGATGCGTCGTCGGTACGCAGCAGCCAGATATCGACGTCCCCCGGGGACAGAAGCTCCTGTTCCGCGCCTGCACCTTCCGGCTCTGACCTTCCGGATTCGACCATTGTATCTGCGATGATTCAGCCCAGGGATGCTTCAGAGCATACCAGACCCGTGCGGATCCGATCCAGCGAGGAGTGGGATGAGGCGTCACCCATCGACGGCTATCCCTATCGGATCCTCCTCGCGCATCCCGAGGTGGAAGCGCCGCCGACCGGCTTCCCGACAATTTATGTGCTGGATGGCGATGCGATCTTCGCCACCGTCGTGGAAGCGATGCGGATCCGCTCCCGACGCCCCGATGTAACGCGTGTTTCGCCGGCCGTCGTCGTGGGGATCGCGCACTCCGTCGAGACCCCTTACGATCGGCAGCGTCGACGGTACGACTATACGCCGGGCCCCGAGGCTGGCGGGCTCCCCGTCGGGCGCGCGGAGGACGCTTCTCACGTTGGTGGTGGAGGCGACTTCCTCGACTTCCTCGAGCGCATCGTCATACCCGCGGTCGCCTCGCGTGCGGAGGTGGACACGCGTCGCCGCTACCTCTTCGGCCATTCGCTGGCCGGGTTGCTGGCTCTTCATGCCGTCGAGCGGCGGGAGCTGTTCGCTGCTCATGGCGCGGCGAGCCCGTCCGTCTGGTGGAACCCCGACCTTCTCGAGCGTACGATCCGGCTCCTCCCGAGCGGGGCGCCGGATGTACCCCGGCCTCGCATTCTCATCACTGTGGGCGAGTACGAGGAGCGGCTGGCCGAGTGGGAGCGGTCCGATCCGGCCGCGATTCAGACGGAGCTGCGGCGGGCGTCCCGAAGGATGGTCAGCGGCGCCGGAGAGATAGCAGAAACTTTCACAGATGCGGGGTTCACGACGCACTTCGAGGTTTTCGCCGGAGAGAACCACGCCTCGTCCCTTCTTCTTTCGATCAACCGCTTCCTGCCCTTTGCGCTGGGCGGTTGAAGAAGGTCCGCAGCAGAGCCGGCATCAGCCGCGCAGGGACGCCCCTCCGTCGACGTAGAGCTCGGCCAACGTGATGTGACTGGCGCGGTCGGAGAGGAGGAAGACGACCGCTTCCGCGACATCGCGCGGCTCCGCGATCTTCCCCAGCGGGATCCCGACCCGGAAGGACGCCAGCGATCCGGCGATGACATTCTCCTCGCGGACGCCCGTCGCCCAGAGCGCCTCCTGCATCGGGGTGCGGGTGGAGCCGGGGGCGACGACATTGCAGCGTATCCCGAATTCGGCGAGTTCCAGGCCGAGGCTCCGGGTGAACATGCTCGCGGCCGCTTTCGAGGCCGCATACGCCGCCATATCCCGGCGCGGAACGCCGGCCGCATTCGAGCTCACCGTCACGAGGCTGCCGCGCCGGCGGGAGGTCATCTTCCGGGCTACCGCGCGCGCGAGGTTGAAAACGCCCCGCGCATTGACATCAAAAAGAGCGTCCCAGTCGGCGTCAGTCATCTCCACGACCGGGCCGATGTGGAGGACACCCGCGACGCTGACGCAGAAGTCAATCGGGCCGAGTTCCGCTTCGACCGCGTCCACGACGGCGTCGACCTCTTTCGAGTCGCTCACGTCACAGACTTCCGTCCGCTCCAGCTTTCCCGCAGCACCTGCGGGTGCGGGCTGGGTGGCGATCGAGTCCGCCATCTCCCGGAGCGAAGCCGCGTCCCGGTCGAGCGCGACGACCCGTGCACCCTCGCTGATCAGCTCACGAACGACCTCGGCCCCGATCCCCCGGGCGGCACCCGAGACGATCGCTATCCGGCCTTCGATGCCGCTCGCTCTCATCCCCCCCGCCCTTCGAGTTCGGGGGTGAGGAGCGCTGCGATGCGGCGGACCGCCTCGCCGGTGACCATCCTCGGATGTGTCGTTTCGATGTCGAAAGTGGTCACCTCGCGTGCGTACGGTGCCCACATGGAGGGCGACAGCCCCGAATCGACGTGGTCGAGCACGGCGCGGAAGTGAGTCAGCTCGCCATTGAAGATGTCATGTCTGTGGCGGCGGACGAGCCTCGCATTCTGTTCCACCACGCGCACGACACCCGTCAGTTCATCGTCCGAGAGCTCGCCGAGCGGATGTCCGAGGCGCCGGAGCGTCGCGATCACACCCGCCCGGGTTCGTTCCTCCGGTGACTCCGACGCGTCCGAATGGCCGGCGATCTGGAGGAGTGCCCCGAGCGCATCCGCTTCGGTCGGTTCCGGCTGATCCCGCCAGACATCGCTCGGGTAGGCATCGAGGAGAGCAACGATCCCCGGCTCGATCCCACGCCGTCGAAGCTCGACCGCCATCGTCTGCGCGATGATCCCCCCGACCGACCAGCCGACGAGGTGAACCGTCCGATTCCCGCTCGCAGCGACGACGAGATCGGCGTAGTCGGCCGCCATCTGGTCGAGGGTCGAGGGGAGTTCCGCCGCCAGGTCCAGCCCCCGCGACTGGATGCCGAACACCGGGTTCCGGTCGGGAAGCGCACTTGCAAGCGCGCGATAGCTCCAGGCGATGCCCCCCGCCGGATGGATGCAGAAGATCGGCGGGCCGTCCCCCCCTTCGCGTAGGCGAAGAAGAGGCTCCAGTCCCTTCCGGAGGCCTCCCGCGTTCCCCGAAGCGGCAGACTCCAGATGCGCGGCGAGTTCGCGAACCGTGGGATGGGAGAAGATCGCTCCCAGCCCGACATCTTCCCCGAGCACATCCCGCAGCCGCGTCGCCAGCCGGGCGGCAAGGAGGGAGTGGCCGCCGAGGAAGAAGAAGTCATCGCCGGCGCCGACCCGGGGGAGCTGGAGGACCTCCGCGAAAAGGTCGGAGATCTTCTTCTCGTACGGGCCTGAGGGAAGGTCATCGTCCGAGGGGCCGTCCGGCCGCGGGGGCGCGGGAAGCGCTTCGCGATCGAGCTTGCCATTCCGGGTGAGGGGAAGGGCGTCGAGGAAGACGATATCGGACGGCACCATGTAGTCGGGGAGCGCATCCCGCAGGCGGCGGCGGACCTCCTGTTCGTCCGGGGCGCGCTCCATATCCCGGGGAACGATGTACGCCACGAGGCGCGTCGTGCCGGGCAGGTCATCGCGGGGGACGACGGCCGTCTGAGCGACGTCCTCGGCCTCGGCAATCGCGCTTTCGATTTCGCCCAGCTCTATCCGGAAGCCGCGCAGCTTGATCTGGTGGTCCGTGCGACCGCGGTAGACGACGACCCCGTCCTCGCGCCAGTCGGCGAGGTCGCCCGTCCGGTACATCCGGTCGCCGGGACCGCCGAGCGGATCGGGGAGGAATCGCTCTGCGGTGAGCTCCGAACGGCCCACGTAGCCCCGCGCGAGCTGAACCCCGCCGAGGAAGAGCTCGCCAACCACGCCGGGAGGGAGCGGACGCAGCTCCTCGTCGAGCACATAGAGGCGCGTGTTCCAGACCGGCCGACCGATCGGCACCGGGTCGCTCTCGTCATCCGGTCCTGCTTCCCAGTAGCTGACGTCCACGGCCGCTTCGGTCGGACCGTAGAGGTTGTGCAGCTCCGCCTGGAGGCAGCGGTGGAAGCGGTCGCGCAGGGACGCGGGAAGTGCTTCGCCGCTGCAGAAGACCCGCTTCAGCGAGGGGATGGGTCCTGACACATGCTCGAGGAAGACGCCCAGCATCGAGGGGACGAAGTGCAGCGTCGTGATCTCTTCGCTGCGCATCACCGCCTCGATGGCGCCCGGGTCGCGATGCGCGCCCGGCGCCGCAATGACGAGCGTCGCGCCGGCGATCAGCGGGAGGAAGAACTCCCATACCGAAACGTCGAAGGTTGCTGGAGTCTTCTGCAGGATCCGGTCGTCGCTGCGGATGTCGTACGCCTCGCGCATCCATTCGAGGCGGTTGACGATCGCGCGATGCTCGACGAGAACGCCCTTCGGCTCCCCCGTCGATCCGGAGGTGTAGATGACGTACGCCGGGTCGGTCGGCCGCGCGGCTGGTGCGATTCCCGCCGCCTGCCTCTCCGCCGCAAGGACGCTGCAGACTGGCTCGAACGGTCCGATCACCCGACGGACCACGCAGGGAAGCTCGTCACCCGTGGACGCCGTGAAGCCGAGTTTCGGGTGCGCCGTCACGAACATCCGCGCCGTCCGCTCGCGCGGCGCCTCCGGATCGACGGGGAGATATGCGGCGCCCGCCCGCAGGATCCCGACGAGGGTCACGACGAGTTCGAAGGAGCGCGGAATCGACACCGCGACGAAGTCCCCCGGCCCGATCCCGGCATCCCGCAGCTCGGCGGCGACTCTGCCGCTCCACTCCTCCAGCTCCGCGTAGGTGAGCGAGCGTCCCTCGAAAACGAGGGCCGTCCGCTCCGGCGCCTCCCGCATCGTCCGCTCGATCAGATCGGTAAGCGTGACGTCCTCGACGGTGCGCTGCGTACGATTGACCTCTTCAACCCAGCGCTCATACTCAGCGGGGGAGAGCGTCCCCACCTCGCTGAGGTTGTCGCTGACGGAGGTGCGGTCGAGCCAGGAGATAAGCCGCGCGAGATGGGCATCGATCTCGGCCTGCGAGTAGAGATCGGGGTTTGCCTGCAGCTCGAGCCGGATCGCCTGACCATTCGCGCCGGCGCGAGCCTCAACGGTCAGATCATCGACGGGGCCCGTCCCCAGCAGTTCGATGGCTGAATCCAGGCGCGCGAAAGCAGGGGTTTCGTCGAATGGGATGACGTTGATCAGCGGCCCGAAAAGCCGACGATTCGAACCGAGCAGCCCGAGGTCCTGGCGCAGCTGCTCACTCCGGTAGCGGCCGTGGCGTCTCGCCTGCCGAAGATGGTCGGCGACGGTGCGCAGGTGCGTCGCCGTCGCACCCGCCGCACGCGGCACCCGCACCGGGAGGATGTTCATCACCATCGCCGGGACCTTCGCCTCGACGCCGCCCAGCCGGTTCATCGCCGTCACCCCGGCGACCAGCTCGCTGCGCGGAAGATGGCGGTCGAGATACGCGATGATCAGCGCGACCAGCGCATCGGGCCAGGCAACGGAAGCGTTTTCAGCCAGGGCTCTGAGCCGATCGGCGATCGCAGCAGGGACGTCTCCCGTCGCGCGGAGATAGCTGTGGGCGGTGAGGGCCTGTCCCGCCTTCAACCCCGCGACGTCCGGACGATCTGCGAACTCCCGCATCCAGAAGTCGCGATCCGCTTCACGCCGTGCGCCTGAGTGGTAACGCTCCTCCGAGGCGATGAGTTCCGCCAGGCCCTTGAAGGGGAGGGTCCGGGGCGTCGCACCTGTGACGGCAGCGCTGTACAGATCAGCGATTCTGCTGTTTACGAGGTGCGTACCATACCCGTCGATCGCCAGATGGTGGATCCGCTGATACCAGATATGCCGGTCATCCGCCAACCGGAACAGGCGCTGGACGGCGACCGGACCCCGCGTCAGATCCAGCGGGCTCCGCATATCCCGGTCGGCCCACCGCCGGGCGCGCGCCTCGGCGTCGGCTTCGCTCCTGAGGTCGACGATGTCCAGCTTCGGGATGAGCGCAGGGTCCGGCAGCTGAAGAGGCCCATCTCCCGTCTCCACGACGCGGATGTGCAGCGCGTCGGCCTCCCTCATCACCTGCTCGACAGCGGTGCGGAACGCCTCGAGGTTCAGATCCCCTCGAAGATGAACCAGCTGACCGGTGTTGAAGACCGGGTTCGTCGGCTGGAGCCGCTGCGCGTACCAGAGGCCTGCCTGCGCCGCCGTCAGCGGAAGGAGCTCCGGTACCTGTTCAGGGGGCGAGAATGCCAGGGGTGCGACGGGGACTTCCGAGGGCATTTCCTACACCCGCTCGGCCACGAGCTCGATCCAGGCGCCCAGCTCGGTGCGCTCGGCGAGGTCGGCGAATTCCACCAGCACCCCGCGGTCCTTCCAGCGCTGAACGAGCGTCATGAGCCGCACGGAGTCCATCCCCAGGTCGAGGAGATCATCGTCTGCGGTCACTTCACTGACAGGCAGTTCGAGAATCGCGGCGACTTCCTCACGCAGCTCATCTGCGGTGAGGAAGGTACGATCCGGGAAGGAGCCTGAGGACGGAGTCGCTGAAGTCATCGAAGAGCCAGAACCTGTTCAGTCGTCACCACCCGCGCGAAACGGCCGGCAGCATAGGCGAGCGCCTGGTCGTGACTGGCGCGTGAAAAATCTGCAACCGCATCCGCGATGATGAACGGCTTCACATCGCGCATGAAGGCGTCGGCGGCGCTGAGAAGGCAGCCGATGTGCGCGTAGATACCCGTCACGAGCAGCTGGGTGCGCCCTCTCGCGTGAAGCATCTCCTCCAGGGTCGTTCGCTGGAAGGCGCTGTACCGCCACTTCGTCAGCACGATATCCTCCTTCTCGGGAGCGAGTTCATCGACGATCGGCTGATCGCGTGACGTCATTCCCGGACCCCAGAAGTCCGCCTGCAGCCCCCTGTCGAGCGGGTTCTGATCACCCGGCTGCGCCGTGTAGAAGATGGGAACCCCGTGCGCGCGGCAGAATCGCGACAACGCCGCGATGTTGCGGATGGCCCCCTCGATCGGATCGCTGCCACGGGTGAAGACGTTGATGAAATGCTGCTGCATGTCATGAACGAGCAGCGCCGCTTGGCTGAGGTCGCTATCCCAGTCGACCCGGCCCTCCGGCAGATCGGACGCGCCTGGAAGAGCGTACGGCTCGATGCGCGGCAGTCCCACCGTCAGGCGCTCCCGTCGGCGGCAGTGGCCACCGCTTCAGTCTGCTTCGCAAGCTGATCGCGCAGCGCCGCGCGGAGATCCCGGCGGCTCGTCTTTCCTACCCCGGTTTCGGGAAAGGCTTCCACGAAGACGAAGCGGTCCGGAATCTTGAAGGCGGCAAGGCCACGTTTCCGGATCCAGCCACGGAGTTCGGCCGCGCGCGGGGCTTCCCCCCGGGGGATGACGAAGGCGCAGCTTCGCTCCCCCAGGTAGCTGTCGGCCAGGCCGACGACTGCGACATCCTGAACCGACGGATGAGCAAGCAGATGATCCTCGACCTCCGCCGGCGAGATCTTCTCCCCACCCCGGTTGATCTGGTCCGTCGCGCGGCCGATGACGGTCAGATAGCCCTCCGCCGAACGTACCACGAGGTCGCCGGTCCGGTAGAAGCCATCTCCATCGAAGGCGCGTGCGTTCGCCTCGGGATCGTTGTGGTACCCGCGGATGGTGTAGGGCCCGCGGGTCAGCAGACGGCCCGGGACCCCGGCATCGACGGGACGGTCTTCGTCATCCACCACGAGCACCTCGTCATCGGGGCTGATCGGGCGGCCCTGCGTCTGGACGATAATTTCGTCGGGATCGTCGAGCCGGGTATAGTTGACGAGCCCTTCCGCCATCCCGAAAACCTGCTGGAGGGTGACATCGAGCTCCGGCCCGATCCGGCGAGCCAGCTCCGGTGCGAGCTTCGCCCCTCCGACCTGGACCACCTCGAGGCTGGAGAGATCATGGCGATTCCTGGCGGCAGCCTCGAGCCAGATCGGCACGAGGGGCGGGACGAGCCCCGTTATCGTCACCCGCTCCCTCTCGATGAGCGGAAAGGCATCTTCGGGTCGGCCCGACGGGCTCAGGACGACCGTACCCCCTGCGTAGAGGACGCCCAGGAAGCCCGGCGAGCTCATCGGGTAGTTGTGCGCGACCGGAAGCACCGCGAGGTAGACCGATTCGGGTCCGAGCCCGCAGATCCGCGCGCTCTCCCGTACCGAGTACAGATAATCGTCGTGCGTCCGGGGGATCAGCTTGGAGAGGCCCGTGCTGCCACCGGAAAGCTGGAGGAACGCCACCGACGATGGATCCGGAAGCGGGGGTCGCGGCTTCCCTGCTCCCGCCTCGAGGACCGTGGCCAGTGCCGTGAACTCGCCCGGATCGCCATCGACCAGCACCGAACGGATCGCCGGGAGGTCTGGTACGACCTCAGCCGCGAGCCGCCGATAGTCGAAGCCCTCGTTCTCGTCCGGGATGATGTAGCCGACAGCGCCCGAGGCAGCCGCGAAATGTCTGATCTCCGCGCCGCGATGGGCGGGAAGGCAGTAGACGGGGAGGATGCCGGCGCGGAAAAGGCCGAAGACCGCCGCGAGGAAGGCAGGGCGGTTGGGGAGCTGAACGAGTACCCGTTCGCCCGGTTTGAAACCCATCTCCAGGAAGCCCGCTGCCAGCGCGTCCGAGCGGGCATCGAGCTCGGCGTAGCTCCACCGCGTGTCTCCACCGACGACCGCCATGCGCTCCGGAAAGCGACCCGCCGATTCGCGAAGAAGCTCCCCGAGGAGGGAGCCCGTCCAGTAGCCCTTCCGGCGGTAACGCTCCGCGAACTCCTCTGGCCAGCGCTGCTGAACGTCCGTCATGGTTCGGCAGCGTAGAGCGGAGAGAGGCTGTCGAGGCCGAACGCGCGCAGCATCGTCCTGAACTTCGCCGACGTTTCGCGGGTTTCGTCGGTCGGGTCCGAGCCCGTGACGATTCCGGCCCCCGCGTACAGTCGAGCGCGATGCCCCTCCACCTCCGCACAGCGGATGGCGAGCATCCATTCCCCGTCGCCCGCCGCGTCGCACCAGCCGACCGCACCCGCGAAGAACCCTCGATCGAAGGGCTCCAGCTCGCGGATCGCGTCGCGCGCGGGTGCCACGGGAAGACCGCAGACCGCCGGCGTCGGGTGGATGCTCGCGAGAAGCTCCAACGAGGAGGGCGCAGGGTCACGAAGGTCGCCCGTGATCCGGGTCGCGAGGTGCCACATCGAACTTGTCGATGTCAGGGAAGGCCCATCCGGCAGCCGGAGATTGGTGCAGTGAGGTGCGAGTCCGTCGAGAATCGATTCGACGACGGCTGCATGCTCCCGGCGGTCCTTCTCCGAAGCCTGCAGCTCCTCCGCCGCGGCACGATCGAGCGCAGGATCGGGATGGCGGCTCCGGGAGCCGGCAAGAGGCATCGTCGCAACCGAGCGGCCCTGCCTGGAGAGAAGCAGTTCCGGCGATGCGCCGACGAGCGTGCGATGCTGACCCGGCACCCGCGACGGAAGCGGAACGGAGTAGACGGAAGCCGCCGGGTCGAGTCGCAGCGCCTCGATCAGCCCGCCCAGCTCGATCGGAGCATCCGAATCGACCAACAGACTCCGGGCGAGAACAACCTTTCGGAGATTCTCGAACGCAGCGCCCGACCGGGCACCCTTCAGCCCCTCGAGGGCATGCGCGACCGCCGTCTCATACTCGGCAGGTGAGGGATCAGGTCGGATCCGGACGCTCGCCGGTGAGAGCGCGGCGTGCGCGCCTTCACGCCCGACGACCGAAAGAAGGTCGACGGCACCGTGCATCCGACGCGTCCGCTCCGGAAGGAAGAGATGCGATGCGGCGTCCGGATCGAAGGGGAGTGCTCCCACAACGATGCCGGAGCTGCCATCAGGGAGCGACGCCAGCGCGTCTGAAACCTCGGACGGCAGCCCCGCGGCGAGCGGCGTCGTCCATCTCCGGGTCGCGCCCCATCCGAGCAGCGTCGTCCGGGACGAGCTGAGCAGGAAGGGTTCCGGTGACAGGGGATCTCCCTCTGTCACGGCTTCAGCGTGCTGTGGAGAAACCACGACCTGTCGCTTCCCGGGATGAATCCCCTGCGGACCGGCAGCGAAGGAAGCCCCGGCGACTCTCATCGGACACATCGGCGCCTCCCATCAAATGACGCTCGTCGGCTCCCCCGGACGTGCGCAAGCCCGGCTCTCGTGGGGGTCCTCGATGGCCACACCCGAGGCCGCGGGCACAGCAAGCCATGGCAGCGGTCTGCAGCCGACATGAACCGGGAGCGGGAAAGCACATCCACCTTCGCAACCTCAGCGCAGGTCGACCCAGTTCGTACCCTCGAGGGGCACGGCAAGGAATCGCTCGTTGATTTCGCGTAACGTCCGCGCCGGATCGATATCCCGGAAGAGCTGCGGATGGATCCACTTCGCCAGATTCTCGATCGCCAGAATATCCAGAGGCGAATTGAGAAGCTGATGCGAAAGGCCATGGGTCCGCCCCGTACGAACGGCCGAGAGCTGGGCGATTCCGCGCCGTGCCGCAACGCGCGAGAGCGCCGAGCGCGACTCCTGAACCGAGTAGCCGGGCCCGAGCACCAGCCCTCCCGCCCTCTCCAGATGCGGCCCGCCCGTCGCCACATAGACCGACGGGTTCCGCGACACCACATACTCCAGATTCAACCGCCCCGTCGCGCCCGGCAGCACATCCGCCCCGATATTGTGCCCGCCGACGAAGTCGATGTAGTCACCGATATTCCCGCGGCCCGGCGAGTTGCAGCAATCCGCCGATATACCCGCGTGCGCCTCGAGGAACACCGTCGGCCGCGCGCCGCTGTACGACTGAACCGCCTGTGCGATCCGGTCCATGTGCAGGCGCCGGAAGTCGAGATACTCCTTCGCCTCGGCAGACCGGCCGATCACCGCGCCGAGAATCTGGAGACTCGAATTCAGATTCCTGAAGGGCTGGTTGAAGAAGTCGATGAAGATGACCTTCACACCCGCCCGTTCGAGCTGACTCACCTGCTCCGCCGTCGGACCCTGACCCAGGCTGACGATCGCCACATCCGGGCGAACGGCGAGCGCCAACTCGAGCGAGAACTCCCCTGCCGAACTGGAGACCTGAGGAATCGTCCCGATCCGGGGGAATTTCGCCAGATACGCCTCGTACGTCCGCTCCCCCAGCCGGTTCACATCGCGCGGCCACCCCGCGAGGATGCTCACCGGATCGTCGTGGATCAGGGCGAGCGCCGTCAGGAAGCGGCCATCGTCGATCAGAAGCCGTCGGGCCGGCCGCTCCAGAACGACCCGCCGCCCGCTGATATCCTGGACGAGGAACTGCTGCGCGACCGCAACCTCCGCCTGCACACCCAGGGTGAACAGGAGAGCAAGCAGCCCGAGCAGCAGGCGGCGACGTATCGGAGCGAAAGACGTTCTGGGTACCATTCCCCTAGTGGTTGAGAATCACTCTCAATCACACAGAATACCCATGCGACGGGGGGGCGTCAAGCCGCGGAGGGCTTGCGGGGCGCTGCCGGAGAGTGCGGCGTCAACCGATGGCGCCGTCGACCGAAACCTGAAGGTGGCCGAGCGAACAGCGTTCGACGCGCCCCTCGACGCCATAGACCTCCGCGAGGAGCTCAGGGGTGAGGGTGTCGGCGGCGGCCCCCTCGGCGCGGCGTTGACCGCGATCGAGGACGACGATGCGGTCCGCCCATCGTGCGGCGAGGTTGAGGTCGTGGAGAACGACGACCACCACCCTCCCCTCGCGGGCGAGCGCGCGCGCCGCGGCCATGACGAGCACCTGGTGCCGCAGATCGAGGGCGCTGGTCGGTTCATCGAGCAGGAGGACGCGCGGCTCGCGGACGAGCGCCTGCGCGAGGCTGGCGAGCTGCTTCTGTCCGCCGGAAAGACGGGATAGGGGTTCAAGCGCGAGATCGACGAGGCCGAGCCGGGCGAGCACCGCGAGGGCGCGTTCGCGGCCTGTCACCCCGCCGACCGGGGTGTCCATCCCTGTCGCGTGGAGAGCGCTGAGCACCGATTCGAGCACGGAAAGCTCCACCCCCTGCGGCAGGGCCTGGGGCATGAAGCCGACCTTCCGCGATCGTTCGACGAGGGAGAGCTTCGTCAGCTCCACATCTCCGAGTCGAATCGAGCCTTCCGTATGGACGAGCCCCGCCAGGCCGCGCAGGAGCGTCGACTTCCCCGCCGCGTTCGGTCCGACCAGCGCAGTGACCTCCCCCGCGGGGAGGGGCGCGAGCGTCAGATCCTGGATGACCTTCCGCGTCCCGTAGCCTGCCGCGAGCCCCTCGATGCGGAGCGCTCCCGTCACTGTCGTCATCCCGATCCGCGCTTGCTGAGGACAAGGGAGAGGAAGACCGGCACCCCGATGAGCGAGGTCACGATCCCCGTCGGCAGCAGCACACCCGGGACGAGCACCTTGCTCAGAATCGACGCGATCGACATCACCACCGCTCCGGTCAGGACACTCGTCGGAAGGAGATATCGATGGTCCTCCCCGATGAGCAGCCGTGCGATATGCGGCCCGACCAGCCCCACGAAGCCGATCGTCCCGACGAACGCCACGGCCGTCGCCGAGAGGATGCTGATGCGCAGAAGGGAGGTGAAGCGCAGCCGCCCGAGATCGATCCCGAAGCTTCGCGCCCGGTCCTCGCCGAGCCGGAGCGCGGTGAGCTTCCACGCTGACGCAAAGGAAAAGGGGAGGACGAGCACCATCACCGCCCCCAGGATCCTGATGTGGCTCCACTCCGCCCGCGACGTGCTTCCCATGCTCCAGAAGACGAGATTCTGCAGCACCTCCTGCCCGGCGACGAACTGGAGAAGGGAGACGAGCGCGTTGAAGCTGAAGACGAGCGCGATGCCGAAGAGAACGAGCGTCTCGCCGGAGGCTCCGCGCATTCTGGAGAGCAGTTGCAGCAGAAGGACGGACCCGAACGCGAAGATGAAGGCATTCGCGGGTACGACCCAGTTCGCAGGGAGCGGCAGACCCACGCCGAGGACGACGGCGAGGGCGGCGCCGAGTGTCGCGGCGGCTGAAACGCCCAGGGTGAAAGGGCTCGCCAGCGGGTTGTTGAGGATCGTCTGCATCTCGGCGCCGGAGAGCGAAAGCGCCCCGCCGACGAGCAGGGCCATGATCGCGAAGGGAAGACGGATCTCCCGCACGATCACCCCGGTCGGGCTGTCTTCCGCGGCCCCGAGTCCGAGCAGCGTCTCGACGACCTCGCGCACGGGCAGCCCCGAGGGGCCGGTCGCGATGTCGAGACAGAAGCTGATGACGCCGATGACCACCAGCGCCGCGATGACCAGCAGCCTCCGGCTGGCGATCGCGCGATAGCGGGACTCGATGTCGGCCGCCTGGTGCGATTCGGTCTTCTGTGTGGTCGAGCTCGGCCGCACGAATACTTCCTGAAAACGTTTTCGACGGGTTTCAGCGTCCGGAATGTTAAAGGGCTGTCAAGCCGGAGGGGAGGGATGAGGTCCGACGGCGGCCTTTGCGGGGTGTCTGTTGCACCTCCACGCCGGCGGCGCGACCTTCCTGAGATGGGCGTCGCGCGTGGCGACGTCACCCGCGTCACCTACGGAGATCCAGCGCAGGACGATGCAAGCGACCGGACTTCTCGAGCAGGCCCGAGGATATCAGGCGTGGATGACGGATATCCGTCGCGCGCTCCACGAGTACCCGGAGCTCAGGTACGCCGAGTACCGGACGAGCGCGCTGATCCGCCGGACGCTCGACGAGCTCGGGATCCCCTATCGTCATCCGGTGGCGGAGACGGGGGTGGTGGCGCAGCTCGGCACGGGCGAAGCTCCCTGCATCGCCCTTCGCGCGGACATGGATGCGCTCCCGCTGGAGGAGGAGCTGGACGTCCCCTTCCGCAGCCGCATCCCCGGGCAGATGCACGCGTGCGGCCACGACCTCCACGTCGCGATGCTCCTCGGCGCCGCGAGGATCCTCAAGGAGCGGGAGGGGGAGCTGCGCGGCACGGTGAAGCTGATCTTCCAGCCGGCGGAGGAGGGGGGCGGCGGCGCGGCGCGGATCTGCGCGGAGAAGGTCCTCGAGCAGCCGCGCGTGGAGAGCATCCTCGGGCTGCATGTGTGGGCTGACCTGCCGGTCGGGGTCATCGGCAGCCGCGCCGGGACGATGCTCGCGGCGTCAGGGTCACTCGAGATCACCATCTCGGGGAAGGGCGGCCACGCGGCGACGCCCCATCTCGCTGCGGACCCCGTCGCGACGGCTGCGAAGCTGATCGTCGAGCTTCAGACGATCGTTTCCCGCGAGCTGGATCCCTTCGACCCGGGCGTCGTCAGCATCACTTCGATCCATGGAGGAGATGCCTTCAATGTGATTCCGGGCGAGGTGCGGCTGACCGGGACGATCCGCTCCCTGACGAGCGCGGGGTATCGGCATCTTCAGGAGCGGATCCGCGAGATGGCCGGGCATATCGCTGCTGCGAACCGCTGCGAAGTGACAGTCTCATTTCCGGACCCTCACTATCCGCCGACGCTGAACGATCCAGCGCTCTGGCAGCGGGTGCGTTCGATCGCGGCTGGGATGCTGGGGGAGGATGCCGTCCGGGAGGTGCCGCCGCTCCTCGCGGGTGAGGATTTCGCCTTCTACTGCGAGCATGCGCCTGGGGTTTTCGTCGGGGTGGGGGTGCGGCGGGAGGGGGATGATGGGGCGTTCGGCGTTCATCATCCGCAGTTCGATCCGGACGAAGGGGCGATGCCGGTGGGGGCGGCGCTTCACGCGGCGTATGCGCTGGATGCGGTGGGCGGGGGGTAGCGGGAGCAGTGGCGGATGAAGGACTCGGCAGGGAGTCTGTTTCAGCTTCGCGCCAACCCGGTTTTAGGGATTTCAGGGCCTCGGCGCACGCTCTGCCACGTCCACTCCTCCGAATCGAACCGAGTTCGCATCGGTTCCCCGAGTAGACCGTCATCGCCCTCAGCCGCCATCTCCCGTGCGGCTTCCGTCCATCCGTGTCGGGGATGGCTCGCCGTTTCAACGAAATTGGCCCGGGTTCGGCGTGGATCTCCACCTCGCCCGAAAGACCCGTAGCTGATTCGAATGCTGGCGAGCGAGTCTGCGGGGTTGTCGTGCTCGACCAGGAAGTGGCGGAGCCGCTTGGGTCGCCCGGTCGAAGATCGCTTAATCGACCTTGCCCGGTGCCGACATCGGCCATCTGCTGAGAGCCGGCACGGAAGGCAATGTCCTTCACCTGCCAGAGGGCGAAGCGTCCGGGAAGGCGCGGCAACAGCTCCAACGGATCGTACCCGCCCTTCTGCGCCCCAATAGCGATCTCACTGGAGGCCGACCAGCTCCGGATCGGTCTCGGCGAGCAGCAGCTCTATCCGCTTCCGGTCCTCCGGCAGGGGCTCGAACTCGAAGTCGTGATTGTGATCGCACACCCGGATTCCCTGCGCGGGCTGCCGCTCCAAACTGGTTGAGTTCGGCGGCTACCGTTCGGAACCCGTCCCGGTTGCTGAGGTCGCCGTCCAGGGATGGAACGACCACATAACGATGGCCGGCAAGCTCGGCGCCCGCGAGCACGCCCGCGAGATCATCACGGAACCGCGCGAGGGGGGATGTGCGCGGCAGGAGATGAGAGGCCTAGCCCGTCGAGGATCTCCCGGACCTACGGGGCGTGCCGCCGAAGTAGTCGTGCGTC
>CAYRLB010000027.1:0-31338 GCA_964424945.1 uncultured Gemmatimonas sp. | reverse complement strand
GAGGCGGACATCCTGCGCGGAACGACGCCGGGCAACATCGACGCGGTGACGGGCTGGGTCGACCCGAACGCGAAGTACTTCACCTTCTCCTACACGGGCGGGACGGCGACGGCCGCGACGAATGGTACGGATGGAGCGGTTCGGAACGCCTCGATGGCGTGCGCGACCGGCGTGATCACCGTCACAGCGCCGCCTGCCGGGGGCTGATCAGACGCCACGCATAGGGCATGCAACGAAGGCGCACGCGCGGGGTTCCGGGCGTGCGCCTTCACTTGTTCTGCAGCCCGAATCCCCCCGGGTTCGCAGTGCCGCAAACCCGCGCGACCGGGCATGCCACAGAACGGAGCCGGGGATCAGGCCATTCGCAGCCTCGGCGGCAGCGCCTCGCCATCGTCCTCACCGAAATAGTCGACGAAAAGCTCCGGATCCTCGTACAGCCTGAGCCTCACCAGCTTCCCCTTCGTCAGCCCCCCCGATAATCGGCTCCAGATCCAGGCAACCAGATTCTCCGTCGTCGGGATCAGGCCGGAAGGCCGGAACTCCTCGATCGCGTGATTGATGTGCTGATGGTCGAGGGCGCCGAGGACACGTTCCCGGAGCAGATCGTCCACCTCCTGCAGATCGACAGCAAATCCGGTCAGCGGGTCGGGTGTACCCGCCAGCGTCACTTCCAGGGTATAGCTGTGCCCATGGCCGTGCGGATTGGCGCAGGCGCCGAATGTTGCAACGTTGCGCTCGTCCGACCATTCGGGTCGATGATATCGATGGGCCGCGCTGAAGCGCACGACCCGAGTGAAGTAGACCGTCATCTGAAAAGCCCCTCCTGAGCAGCGTACGTCGAGCAGCCGGATCGACTGATATGGCCGCGGATCTTCAACAAAAGTGTCACACTTCTACCCTCTACCGGAACGACTCTTGCCAAACCGCCGTCTGTTGCTTTCTGAACGGGCCGCGCACCCTCTGGTGAGTGGTCGCACTCAGCCGTTCCCGGGTGCGGCCTGAAAGCTCCCCTTCCCTCGAAATCGCTGGTGCAACGTAGTGATCGAGAACGAAAAGGCGGACGCTCCGTCATTGAAACCCTTCATCCTCGTGGCCGAGGACAATCGAGATAGCCGGGATTCGCTGAAGGCGCTGCTGGAAGCATACGGTTTTGACGTGGTTGTCGCGGAGAATGGAGAGGAAGCGGTTGATCGCGCGATCGGTTTCGAACCCGATCTGGTGCTAATGGATGTCATGATGCCGCGGGTGGACGGCATCGAAGCGACGAGACGGTTGCGTGGATCGAGCCAGTTCCGACAGGTGCCCATTCTCGCTCTCAGCGCGATGGTGGGATCGAAGGAACTCGCGCTCGATGCCGGCTGCGACGACTATCTCACGAAACCAATCGACATCCCCGCGCTCGTTGCCTCCATCCGCAACTGGCTGGATCGGGGCCACGCCCCGGCGTTGAGTACCGAAGGTCCCTCCTGACTTTCCGGATCTCCGGCTATCGCTCTGAAGAGGAGGGGCCAACTCGCCTGGCTCTGCCCCCGATAGTTCGGCTGAAAGCCGAAGAGTACCACAGAACCTCGCCCGACGCTTGTCTGTACCAGCGCCGGATGTCCGGCGATCTGCTCGCCACCAAGCACGAGGCCGGATAGGCGGGGGTCACCCGCGCCGTACCGGGCCAGCACCTGAGTCCGCCGGTCGGACACCGTGAATGCCCGACTCTGTCGCGAGAACCAGGCGATCCCCCCACCGTCGCCCCAATCTTCCTGCCGCTCAGCATCGATATCGAGCGCGACTATCGACCCAGGTATGTAGAAGCCGGCCCGACCCGCCCAGGGTCGTTCATCGATCCGGAGGTCGAAAAGTTCGATCGCAAGCTCGGTGGACGTCTCGATCGCGATCAGCCTTCCTCCGCGCTCCACGAAACGCCGCACCGCAGCAAGCCCCTCCCTTCCGACGCCTCCCACATACTCCGCAGGCACCTCCCGGCGGGACCATCCCTCCACGATGTCGATCGGCGGCTGATCCTGAAAGATGATGACATCGAAACGCTCCTCGAGCCGACCCGACCGGATATCAGCATCCTTCAGCGCCGTGAAGGGAATTCCGTGAGCATCGAGCAGCCAGCGCGTCCACCCGGCCGCGAGCGACTCCATCCACCCCTGATAGATCCCGATCCGCGGGGCGCGCGAGGGGGAGAGTGCCGACGGCGCCTCCAGAACGACGTCGACACGATCGATCGGCCCGGCCAGCTCGGCTGGAAAGTGGCCATCCAGCTGCAGGGCGCGAACGCCCATGAGAAGAGGAAGGGTATGCGCCGTAACGTCATAGGGCGGGGATTCGTCCCCTCCGAGATTGAAGGGGTAGTTCTGCACCTCCAGCAGCGTCTGCGCCCACGATGCGTAGGGCTGACGCATCGGGATGACAAAGCTTCCCGCGGGGAACGTTTCCGAACCGGCGCTGACAGGCTGAAGCGTTCTGTGGACCTCGACTCCGCCGAGCGTAAGGATCCGAAGGATCGAGGCGAGACCTGTCGGGTTCGGCTGGTGGTCGGGAAGGATCCAGTAGTCGGGCCAGTCCGGCCACTTCTCCACCGCACGCCGATTCACTTCGTAGAAGGTATCCACCCAGAAGTCGCGGTTCTTCGCCGCGTGCCTGAGCAGCGCGAGGGCCGCGCTCTCCTGGTAGGACACGATCTGCCGCAGGTCCCAGGTGCCACCCAGCCACGGTTCCGGGAAGTTGTCGCTCGGACTTCGGGGATCGAAGGTCGCCGATCCGACCAGCTCCCCCGCGCGCAGACGGATGGGCGTTGCGGACCTCGCCGAAGCGGTTTCGGAGAGTATGCGCACCCCGCCGTGATAGTGCGAAAATGCACGGGCGGGGGTGAAGAGATCGTACTGGGAGGCGGTGACGACTCCCGTCTTCCCCTCTTCGCGGAGCTCGCCCGCCATGAATGCGCCGACCTCGTTGATGGCCGAAATCAGCAACGGGTCGATGTTCGGTTCATAAGGCTCTACGTAGGGCGGAACGAACATTCTCGCCCCATTCGAACTCATCTGATGAACGTCGTGAACGATCATCGGGCGCCAGGGCGTGTGGACGCCCTCCACGATCAGCTGTGTCTCCTTCTGCGTCAGCGCGTACCAGTCCCGATTGTTGTCGTGGCCGACGTAGGGGTGGTACAGCTCTACTGGAGCGATCGCTTCGAATCGCGTTCCGACGTGCTGACGGTACCAGTTGGCGATGAGCTGCGTGCCGTCCGGGTTCAGCGAGGGGACAAGAATGAGGACGACATCATCAAGGATCTGCCCGACCTCCGGTTCATTTGCCGTCGCAAGATGGTAGAGCAGATTGGCGGGCATCTGCCCCGCTCCGACCTCGGTGGAGTGAATGTGGGAAGTGAGGAGAACGATCGCTTTCGCTTCAGCGCGCAGGGAGTCGAGCGTCGCGCTGTCCGCGATGGTTCGAGGGTCGGCGAGGCGCAGCTGCGTCGCACGGATCTGCTCCAGCCGCTCGTGGTTGGTCGGGCTCGTCACAGTCAGCACGACCATCGGCAACCCGCCCGTGGATGAGCCTATCGTGTCGATCGCGACGCGGTCGCTCAGCTCCGCAACACGGTCGTAGTAGCGGGTCAGCTCGTCCCAGTTGGCGAGCTTCCGGTCATCCCCCGGCTGGAACCCGAAGTGGGCGAGGGGCGTCGGAACCTGCGCCGCGAGGACGACCGGGAGGGCCGCTGCCACGAGCAGACAGAGCAGGGGAATCCGGAAGATACCCGAACGAGTGATGCGGTGGCGGGGCTGGTGTCCGGGCGAAGCGCCGCAAGATGACCCTGTCACGAAATTGGAAGTCGGCCGGAGATGACCCGGCGGCGCCGGGCAGAAGATAGCGGACAGTTCACAGGGCACACGGCCCTGCGTAAGGGGCCTTCAGGCGGCGTCGGGGACGTGAATCTCCTTCAGCCCCTCACTCGACTTCACCTTCAGAAGACGGGCGAGGACTTCCGCCCCGTAGAACATCGAAATGTACTTCGCCTGCACATCGGTAATCCGTCGGACGGCCCAGACGAGCTCCACATGGTTCGGCTCGATCGGGGAACGCGCGGGAAACATGCCGCACTGCTCCGGAAGATGGCTCGCCTTGCGGTTGTTACAGGTCGAGCACGCCGTGACCACATTCTCCCAGCTGTTTTCTCCGCCGCTGGAGAGAGGAATCACATGGTCTCGCGTCAGGAATTCCCGCTCACGAAGATCCAGGCGGTGGCGGCCGCAGTACTGGCAGCGGTAGCTGTCGCGAGCAAAAAGGAAGGTGTTCGTGACCTGGCGACGGAAACGACGGGGGATGTGAACGAAGCGGCCTAACCGGATGACAGCGGGACAGGGGCGCTCCTCCCACTGACTGCGGAAGACTCTTCCCGCCTCGACTTCGAGCACCTCCGCCTTCTCGTCGATGACGAGGCGAAGGGCACGTTCAACGGGCAGGATCGTCAGCGGTTCGAAAGAAGCGTTGAGCGTCAGGCAACCCATATATGATGTCGTGTGGCGTGATGCTGCCTTTGTACGCCTGAACCCGAAATTTGTTCGTACGCTTCGATGGCTGAGCTACCGACCCGGGCTTCCCTCCCCTTTCCTCCCCGCCGTGCCTCTCAAGCCGTGCAAGGAGAGGCCCGGAAAAATGACCTGCACCCCCACGCCACATCGGTCGCCTGCCGATGACTACGCCCGGAGCTTCCCGAAGATATCTCCGCGCCCTATGCCGCCGGCTCAGAGTAGCGCCACCGGATCCCGATCGATGACCATCCGCAGTTCGTGGCTTCCCGCGGCTACCTTGAAACGCTCCGCAAAGAAGCGGGTGATCCGGCCGAGCGTCTTCGGGTCTTCTGCACGCAGGAAGAAGTGCCAGCGCCAGCGGTCGCGGATGCGCTCGATCGGGCAGGGCGCAGGCCCCACGACTTCGCACTGCGCCAGAGATCGCGCGGCGATGAGCCCTCTCAGCCACTCCGCAGCACGGTCGGCCGTTTCCTGCGGGGCACCTTCGTCGCGGGCGCTGAACACGATATTCACGAGCCGGCAGAAGGGTGGATAGATCGGCGACTTCCGTGCCTCAAGCTCGAGTTCGGCAAAGCCCGGGTAGTCGTGTTCGATCGCGCGCTGGATGGCGTAGTTCGTGGGGAGCGAGGTCTGAACGATCACTTCGCCCCCCTTCGGGCCCCGTCCTGCCCTCCCGGCGACCTGTGTCAGAAGCTGGAAGGTGCGTTCCGATGCCCGGAAATCGGGCAGATTGATCCCGACATCCGCATTGATGACGCCCACCAGGGTCACGCCCGGGAAGTCGAGCCCCTTGGCGATCATCTGCGTGCCGAGGAGGATATCGATCCCGCCACTTCCGAATGCCTCAAGAATCCGGTGATGTGACCACTTTGCAGAGGTTGTATCGACGTCCATGCGAGCGAGGCGTGCCTCGGGAAAGGCTTCGCCGACGGTCCTTTCCACCTGCTCGGTGCCGACTCCGCGGAAGGTCACGTCGCTTCCGAGGCAGCGCGGGCAGCGTTCGGGGGCGGCTTCTTCATACAGGCAGTAGTGACAGGTCAGCTGGCCCCGTCTCCGGTGATAGGTGAGCGAAACCGCGCACGAGGGGCAGTCCCACACCTCGCCGCAGTCCTGACACTGAACAAAGTTCGAGTACCCGCGGCGGTTCAGAAGCAGGATCGTCTGCTCCGACTTGCGAAGCCTTTCGGTAATCGCCTCATGAAGCTCCGTCGAGAGGACGATCGGGCCCGGCTGCCCCGCCAGCTCGACATCCATCCGCTTTCGCTCCGCCCGCAGATCCACGATCCGAACCGCAGGGAGACGCTGGCCCGTCGCCCGATTGGGAAGGTTGTGGAGGTGGTAGCGCCCGGACATCGCGTTATGCCACGACTCGAGCGATGGGGTGGCCGAGCCGAGCAGACATACGGCCCCCTCCGCTGCCGACCTGACGATCGCGACTTCCCTCGCGTGGTAGCGGGGATTCTCCCCCTGCTTGTACGACGCTTCGTGCTCCTCGTCGACAATGATTGCGCCCAGATCGAGCAGCGGGGCGAAGATCGCCGATCGCGCCCCGACGGCGATTCGCTTCTCGCCGGAACGCAGCGCACGCCACTCGTCGAAACGCTCACCCGCTGAAAGCGCAGAGTGGAGCACCGCAACCCGATTCCCGAACACCGCACGGAAGCGCCCGACGGTCTGCGGAGTCAGCGCGATTTCGGGCACGAGAACGATCGCCGACCGCCCCTGCACGTCGACGACCTCGCGCAGAAGCTCGATGTAGACGAGCGTTTTCCCCGAACCGGTGACGCCCCTGAGGAGATGTGTTCCCGGCGTTGGAGTACGGGCCGCCGCGACTAGGGTGTCAATGACAGACTTCTGCTCGGGGGTGGGCGTGAGCCGTGCGCTCTCCGCCGCCGGCAGTGCGGCATAGGGGTCACGCTGGACCTCCTCATCCGTGATGCGGGCGAGCCCTTTCTCGACGAGGCCCGCCGTAACCGTTGGAGAGAAACCGTGCTGCCCTCCGAGGACCGCGAGCTCGGCGCTTCCGCCGATCGACTCGATGAATTCGTAGCATTCACGCTGCCGTTTCGCCCGCCCGAAGATATCCTGGCGTTCGAGGAGCGAGGGAAGCTGTCGCGTCAGATGAACGACCTTGCGAGTCCGGACCGGCGCCTGGAGCTTCGGGGGCTCGGTCAGGATGCGGATGAAACCCTTCTCCTCCATCCGACGGAGAATCGGCCACCAGGACCGGTTTCCTCTTTCGCGACGAAGCCGGGGGACTGGCTGAGGGCCGTCGGCCATCGCGAGCCAGTCGAGCACCACGACTTCGAGTTCGGGCAACTCCTCCGTGCTGTCGGGCTGGGCCACCACCTCGATGAGATCGGTCGAAGCATCGGACAGACCCGCAGGCAGGGTCGTCCGGATCATCTGCCCCAGCGAGACGACGTAATAGTCTGCAGCCCAGCGACATAGCTCGTGGATCGGCGCGGGGAGGGAGGGGCGGCTGTCGAGAAGTGCGACCACTTCCCTCGCCTTCTCGTCCTTTGCATCCGGATGCACCCGGTCGACCCATCCGATTCGCTCGTTACGACCGAACGGAACGAGCACACGCATCCCCTCCGCCACCTGCGCGGACAGTTCGTCCGGGACGGCATAGGTGAAGTTCTTCAGGACGGGAAGCGGAAGGGCGACTTCGACGAGCAAGGAAATTAGGCGGCGTCAGGGGTGGGTGGGCGAATGGTGACGCCCAGACCGGGATCTTCATTGAAACGGATGCGCCCATCCGTTCCGATCCCGGGTCCGTTGAAGGGGTCGGCGGCGAGGAGGGCGGCTCCGTCCAGGTCGACATAGTCGACGAGCGGGGCGAGCTGCACGGCCGCGGCGATGCCGAGCGTCGATTCGATCATGCAGCCGAGCATCACCTGGAGGCCGACCGAGCGAGCGGTGTGGACCATCCGCAACGCCTCCCGGAGACTTCCGCACTTCGCAAGCTTGATGTTGATGACGTCGACCGCCCCGGCGAGTTGCGGCACATCCGCGGCCGTCCTGCACGACTCATCCGCAACGATCGGGATGCGTGAGGCTTTCGAGATGGCGGCCAGCCCGGCGAGGTCGCCCGGTGCCACAGGCTGCTCGACGAACTCGACCGAGTACGCCTCCAGCATCGGAAGCGCGGCGATCGCCTGTTTCACCGTCCAGGCCGTATTCGCATCGACGCGTATGATCTTCGTCGGCGCCTCCTCTCGGATCATCGCCAGGATCGCTTCGTCGTCGGCGGTCCCGACCTTGATCTTGAGGATGGGATAGTCCGCGGCCTCGCGCACCCGCTGCCGCATCTCGTCGACGGCGTCGATCGCGATGGTGTAGGAAGAAGTCGGCGCAACGGGGGACAGCCCCCAGAGCTGCCAGATCGGGACACCGAGGCGCCTGCCGATGAGGTCATGAAAGGCGGCTGAGATTCCGGTCTTCGCCGCCTGGTTCCCTCCCATCGAGCGGTTCACCTCCGCTTCGATCCGCTCCAGCGCGTAAGGGTCTCCTTCGGCGGCCGCCCTGGCTGCATCCGCCATCCGCGGGAGGACCGCCATCGCCGTCCCGGCGGTCTCGCCATAATAGGAGGTCGTGACAGGAGCTTCTCCCCACCCTTCATTTCCTTCACCATCCCTCACCTTCACCACCACTGAACGTCGCACGGGAACCGACGCGGCTCGCGCGATCGCGAAGGGATTTCTTGTGCGAAGCTCGATCGGCTCGAAGCTGAGTTGCATGCCGCTCCGCGGAGAGGGTGAACCAGATCTGGCGATGATGATGATGAAAGGACGCGCGCTTCCGGAAGTACCCACCCTGCGGCTGTGCTGCAGCGGCCCGGTATTGAACTAGCCGATGAGGTAAAGGTCAACCTGCGGATCAGGAGTGGTTACGATGGGTCCTTCCGGCGCCATGAACACATCGATCTCCGTCCGCATCCCGATTTCTCCGGGATAGTAAATACCGGGCTCGATCGAGAAACCGATGCCCTGGATGAGATTGCGGGTATCGCGGGTCTCCAGGTTGTCGATGTTCGGACCGGAACCGTGCAGCTCCCGATCGATCGAATGCCCTGTCCGATGGATGAAGGCTGCTCCGTGCCCACGGCGCCCGATCTCCCCCCGAACGATCTCGTCGACCTCGAAGCCGGCGACCGCCTCGCCGCGGTCTCGCCTCATCCGGATGAAGTCGACGGCGGCATCGCGCGCATCCCGAATCGACGTCCAGATCTCCAGCATCCTGGAGGGAACGTCCGTTCCGACGAAGCCCATCCAGGTCTGGTCGGCGTAGATGGCGTTCGGCTCTTCCTTCCCCCACAGGTCGATCAGAACGCTGTCACCCGGTCTGATCGCCGTGGAGTTGTAGAGCCGCGGCGCGTAATGTGGATTCGCCGCATTCGCGCCGACCGCCACCACCGCGTCCGCGCCCTCTCGCAATCCTCGGCTGGCGAGCTCTCCCGTCACGAAGTGTCGAACCTGCCATTCGTCGATGTCCCGCCCTTCCCGGATGCTCTCGCCGATCACATCGAAGGCGTCTCCCGCAACCTCGCGCAGGATTGCCGCAGCACGGCTGTGACTCGCGAAGCCTTCTGTGTCCCAGCGCGAATAGAAGGCACTGACGAGGTCCCCGGATGAGGCCACAGTCACGCCGCACCCTCTGATCAGCTCCAGCACGCCGGCCGGTATGCGATCGAGGTACGGAACGGCATCCCCTTCCGAATGTTCGAGCGCGATCCGTGAACCTGGCGGCAGAATCGATGCGATTCCTTCTTCGAAGCTGGTCCAGCCCAGGTAGGTGCGGTTCTCGCCGATCCAGCCCTCCCATGGCCCCTGCTCGATGACGTGCGTCAGCGCGACAGGCGTTCCGGCGGCGGGGATGAAGACGAGATACCGTCGGGAGAGGGGGGGCAGGCCGAGCACGCCGCCCGCGATCGGATTGCACCCCCTGAAGTCATAGAGAAGCCATCCGTCGAGCCCGTTCTCCGCGAGGTGCCGCTGAATGCTCGCGACCCCATCGGCGGTCAGGGAGACAGCCTTGTCAGACAACGCCATCGGGACTCCTCCCTTCGCTGGTCTGGTCGATCCGGTGTGGCCACTTCGTCGCTTTGATCATCGAGAGGCCGAGAACCCTCTGTCGCGTCAGGAGCGAGTGGATTTCCTGTTCCCGGACCACCGCTCCGCGGACACCCCGCCAGCCCCATCGCCGAAGCGCCTTCCTGAAGATGGCGATCTTCTGCCGCATCGAGAATATCTTGGCGAAGTCGTGAAAGGGGCCCGCCATTGGCCGGAATGGACCGGAATAGTCGGACCAGTCCTCGACGTGGAGGTCGACGCACCCGGCGTCCCGCAGAAGCTGCTTCCATTCAACGAGCAGAAGGGGCCGCGCGCCGAGGTGCTCCACGAGTCTCTCGCGACGTTCCGCGTCGACATTACCATTCCAGACAAGCTGAACGAGGACGACCGAGCCGTACGGCTTCGTCACCCGTGCGAGTTCCCGGACGGCGGCCCCGGGGTCGAAAACCGCACCGAGCGCCACCTCACCGATGGCGACGTCGAAGAAGTTGTCATGGTACGGGAGGTCGTTCAGGGGCGCGCACTGAAAGCTCAGTCGACTTTCCAGACCGGTCGCGCGCGCCCGCGCCTCCGCCTCTGCGATAAGCAGGGGGTCGTAGTCGAGGCCGGTGCCCTCGACCTCATACGTCTCGGCAAGGAAGGATGTGGTGATACCCCGACCGCACGCGGCATCGAGAAGTTCGAAGCCGGGTTGAAGCTCCGTGAGGAGGG
Source organism: uncultured Gemmatimonas sp. (assembly GCA_964424945.1). Lineage (GTDB taxonomy): Bacteria > Gemmatimonadota > Gemmatimonadetes > Longimicrobiales > Longimicrobiaceae > WHSP01. Next base: position 21,017 of record CAYRLB010000027.1, on the reverse strand, counting down.
CGATCTGTCGGTAGAGATCCTCCCCCCCGGGAGGAAACACCAGCTCCGGACTGAGGCGAACCAGGTCGAGAACGGAGGGCGCTTTCGACCTTCCCTGCCGGTCAGGGCGGCCCTGTCCGTCCGGTGCATTAGCGTCAGATGGGTGACCGGCGGCTTCCATTCGTATGCAGTTCGAGGCGCGGAATCGGCTCGTCGATGTCAGCCGACCGGGTCGACGCCGACCAGTGCCCTCAAATGCTGGACCGCTGCGCGACCGAGGCCGCGGGATTCGTATCCGCCTTCGAGAATCGAGACGATCCGGCCCTGGCAGAACTCCTCAGCGAAACGCCGAATGCGCAGGGTAGCCGCGTAGTAATCAACAGGCTGCAATCCAAGATCACCGAGCGGATCGCCGGTCAGGCCATCGAAACCGATCGACAGGACAAGAGCCGAAAAGCGGTCATCCGCGCCGACCGAGAGTGCCAGAACCTCCTCGAGGGCGTCCATGAAGGCCAGCGACCCCGCACCGGGGTTCAGGTGCCGTTCCGATCCATCTTCGGGCTGACCGCTGACCCTGCGATAGACTCCCGCAACCCGGATACCTTCGTCCTTCATCAGCGTTGCCGTCGGCGAACCTGCGGGCCCGCACAGCTCCAGGACGAAGGGCGCGGGTCCTGCCGCTTCGGCGCGGCCGCGAGACTGCCGCTCCAGGTAGCGCACGGCCGTTGCGACGGTGTTGAGAAGCCCGAAGCCACCCGCCGCATCTCCTGTCACATAACGCCCCGGCGGGCGGACGGGACAGAACGCCTGCCTCACCTCCCCATCCAGGATTCGGTCGATCGCCGTCAGCGGGGCACCCACGCCAGCGCGGGCCGCGTCCAGGCTGGCGCCGGAGACGCGCAGACCCGGCACCGGCTCGATCACCCTCTCCGCCCGCGTGGCTTCGGCCACCCAGCCTTCAACCTGCCGCAGATACTCCGCGGAGTGGACAAGGCTCAGCTCATCCTGCGACGCATGACGACCTTCGACCTCGAGCAGATGGTCGAAGAGCGTCAGCATGTCAGCGTGTACTGCCCGCATCAGCGCCGGTAGCCGGCCCTGGTGGTCAGGATGCTCCCACCCGGTATCATGGCGGGAGCAATCGTAATGACTGACGAAGGCGGTCTGCTTCATCGCATCTTCAGCGTCACCCTTCATCAGTGACGATCTCCCAACCACTCTCCGCGCTCCAACGTCAGACTGCCGGGACCGCTCCCACCCCCGCGATGCGCTCCTGGATGGAGCGGACTTCGCGTCGCCGATTGCGAAGGGCGGTGATCGCATCTGCTGCTGCATCGGCCGCCGACATCGTGGTCACATACGGGATCCCGTTGGCGATTGCGGCGCGCCGCATCGCCCGGTCGTCGTATTGCGACTGCTTGCCGAGCGGCGTATTCACCAGCATCGCGACGCCTCCCGAAATCATCAGATCGACCATGTTCGGGCGGCCCTCGTTGACCTTGAAGATCCGCTCGCACGGGAGGCCGCGCGCCTGCAGGTAGCGGGCGGTCCCTTCGCTTCCCAGCAGACGGAAGCCGAGGTCGTGCATCCGCCGCGCGATCGGAACGACGGTCGGCTTGTCGCGGTCGTGAACCGTGAAGACGATCGCGCCTTCGAGGGGCAGCGACATCCCCGCGGAGATCTGCGCCTTCGCAAACGCCATCCCGAAGGAATCGTCAATGCCCATCGCCTCGCCGGTCGAGCGCATCTCCGGACCGAGCAGAGGATCGACGTCGATCTTGTTGAAGGGGAAGACGGCTTCCTTCACCGCCACCCCGTGCACCGGGACTTCCTCGGGAAGGCCGAAGTCGACGAGCTTCTCCCCCGCCATCAGCCGCGCGGCGATCTTCGCCAGGGGCACACCGGTCGCCTTCGAGACGAAGGGCACCGTCCGGGATGCACGAGGGTTCACCTCGAGCACATATACCCCGCCGTCGAACACGGCGTACTGAACGTTGATCAGGCCGACCACGCCGAGTTCCAGCGCGAACTTGCGGGTGTAGTCACGCATCTGCTCGATCTGCGTGTCGCTGAGCAGATATGGGGGCATGACGCACGCCGAGTCTCCCGAGTGGACGCCGGCTTCCTCGATGTGCTGCATTACCCCGCCGATGACCACGGTCTCGCCATCGCAGAGCGCATCCACGTCCGCCTCGAAAGCATCTTCGAGGAAGCGGTCGATCAGCACCGGGCGTTCCGCGGAAACCCGCACAGCCCGCTCAAAGTAGTCTCGAAGGCCTGCCTCGTCGTATACGATGACCATTCCGCGGCCGCCGAGGACGTAGCTCGGCCGCAGCAGCACCGGGTACCCGACACGATGTGCGATTTCCGCCGCCTGGTCTACGCTCGTAGCGTTACCATTTGGCGGCTGAGTCACATTCAGCCGCGTCGCCATCTCCTCGAACCGCTCGCGATCCTCCGCCCGGTCGATCGACTCCACGGACGTCCCAAGAATGGGGACGCCCAGCTTCGACAGCGGGTCGGCGAGCTTCAGCGGGGTCTGCCCACCAAGCTGAACGATGACGCCATCCGGCTGCTCGAGCCGTACGATCTCAAGAACGTCCTCGAGTGTAAGCGGCTCAAAGTAGAGCTTGTCCGAGATGTCGAAATCGGTCGATACGGTCTCGGGGTTGGAGTTGACCATGATCGTCTCCCACCCCGCCTCGCGAAGGGCGAGCGACGCCTGAACGCAGCAATAGTCGAACTCGACGCCCTGCCCGATCCGGTTCGGCCCGCTCCCCAGAATCACGATCTTCCTGCGGTCGGAGCGAATCGACTCGTTCTCCTCCCCATAGCTTGAATACAGATAGGGCGTCTGCGCCGGGAACTCACCCGCGCATGTGTCGACCGCGTTGAAGACCGGATGCATCCCAGCCTCCCAGCGGCGGTCACGCACCGTGGTCTCGGACTCGTTGCGCAGCCCGGCGAGCTGCACATCGGAGAAACCGAGCTTCTTCATCCGAAGCAGATGCTCCCGCGAAATCTCATCGGCTTCCGAGTATTCCTTCTCCGCCTCGACAAGCTGTACCAGCTGCGCGATGAACCAGGGATCGATGCCGGTCAGCTCGGAGACCTCTTCCACGGAGAAGCCCTGCAGGAGCGCCCGCTTGATCTGGTAGGGCCGTTCGGGGGTCGGCCGCCGGAGAGCGCTGCGGAGCGCTTCGGGCGTATCCTGCGTGAGCCGGTCGTCCGCCAGGGTGCGACCGATCTCCCAGCCGAGGCGGTCGACTTCCAGCGCACGAATCGCCTTCTGCCAGGACTGCTTGAAGTTGCGCCCGATCGCCATCGACTCGCCGACCGCCTTCATCTGCACGCCGAGCGTCGCGTCGGCCGAACCGAACTTCTCGAACGCGAAGCGCGGGAACTTTACTACCACGTAATCGAGAACGGGCTCGAAGGAGGCGGGGGTCGTTCCGGTGATGGTGTTCGTGAGCTCGTCGAGCGTGTACCCGACGGCGAGTTTGGCGCCGATGCGGGCGATCGGGTAGCCAGTTGCCTTGGAAGCAAGCGCTGACGATCGGGAAACCCGCGGGTTCATCTCCACGACGAGGAGCTCCCCCGTCGCAGGATCCGTCGCGAACTGGACATTACATCCACCCGCTTCAACGCCGATCTCCCGGATGATGGCGATCGCCGCGTCCCGCATTTTCTGATATTCGACATCCGATAGCGTCTGCGCCGGCGCCACGGTGATGGAGTCGCCGGTATGGACGCCCATCGCGTCGAAATTCTCGATCGAGCAGATGATCACGACGTTATCTGCGTTGTCGCGCATCACCTCGAGCTCGAACTCCTTCCAGCCGAGGACCGAGCGGTCGATGAGGACCTCATTGATGGGCGAGCTCGAGATCCCGGCCTGAACCTGCTCCTCGAACTCCTCGCGATTGTACGCGATGCCGCCACCCGTCCCGCCGAGCGTGAAGGAGGGGCGGATGATCGCCGGGTAGCCGGTTTCCTCGACGATCTGGCGCGCCTCTTCGAGTGAGCGTGCGAATCCGCCATGCGGCACGGAAAGGCCGATCCGAGCCATCGCCTCCGTGAACTCGCTGCGGTCCTCGGCCATGCGAATAGCGCGGGCATTCGCGCCGATGAGTTCCACGCCATGCTTCTCGAGGATCCCTCTATCGAACAGCTCGAGCGCCACGTTCAGCGCCGTCTGCCCCCCCATGGTCGGGAGGATCGCATCCGGCTTTTCGATCTCGATGACCCTCTCCACCCATTCAGGGGTGATGGGTTCGATGTACGTCCGATCCGCGAGATCCGGATCGGTCATGATCGTCGCCGGATTCGAGTTCACGAGGATCACCCGGTACCCCTCCTCCCGGAGGGCCCGTACCGCCTGCGTTCCCGAGTAATCGAACTCTGCAGCCTGACCAATGACGATCGGACCGGAGCCGAGGAGAAGAATGCTTTCGATGTCGGTGCGCTTGGGCATCGGGGTCTCTCAGGGACAGCGGGCAAGTGCGCCCTTTTTATACAGATGCCGGCCGGCATCTGCAGCCGGGCCGGCACGCTGGGTCGGCTTTGGGTTGAGCCGGAACAACCTACAAGGAATCGCTCTCACCCTCAAGAACAGAAGAGTCGATTCAAGCAGGAGCGCCTCCCCCGGCCGTGTCGTGTGGCGTCCTCTGCTCCCGCTGCGAGGCCGCCGGCATCGACGATCCCGATTCCGGCCGGCGCTCGACGCGGCTCGAGGTCCGAAGAACAGATGTGACCGGGGCCGCAGTAATGATCCGGGAGCGACAGGGGTTCGGCCGGAAAGTCGGGTATTCTTCTAACCCGCCAGAGGAGCCTCCCCCGCCCCACAGGACCATATGTTCGACGATTCGCTGACTCCTGCCTCCGACACCCTCGAAGTCTATCTCGGTCGCCACCGTACGACCGGGATGACCGTCTACCTGATCATCGCGGCCCTGATGTGCGCCGCCATTGCCTCCCTGCCCCTGCTCCGGCTCGGGGTGACGGTAACCAGCCCCGGTATCATTCGACCGCTCGCCGAGAAGCACGACGTCCGTGCACGCACGGCGGGGGTCGCCGCCACGGTGGAAGCAGGCCTCGGCGAGGCGGTTGCCCGAGGCCAACCACTCGTAACGCTCCGGTTGGACCTGCTGGATGAGCGCCGTGCATCGCTCCATCGACGTCTTTCTGATGAGAAGCAGATCATCGCCGACCTCGAGCTCCTCACCGGAAGCGCGGTAGAGATCATGACGGCTCTCGACCTCACTTCACCGCGGTACCGGGAGGAGCGGACGCAGCTTCTGCGCGAGCTTTCGGAGGTCGGTCTGAGGATAGAGGAAGCGGAGGCGGAATCCGCGCGCTCGGCAGGGCTCGCGGAGAATGATCTGATTGCGCGTCAGGAAGCGGAGCGTCGCACCCATGCGCTCTCCCAGCTGTACGCTTCTCGAGAGGTCCTTGCGGGACATCAGCTCCGGCTCTGGCAGGCGGAGCTGCTCGACGCGGAGCGCCGCGCCGCGGAGATCGAAGCCCAGCTGAACGAACTCGAGCAGGAAGCTCGACTCTACGCGATCGAAGCTCCGGTCGCCGGAACTGTGGAGGAGCTGGCGGCGATCTCGCCGGGCAGCTTCGTCCAGGCAGGAGATGTCATAGCGGTGCTATCGCCGGATGCAGAGGTGGCAGCGGAGATCTTCGTACCCCCTGCCGATATCGGCCTCCTGCGAAAGGGGATGGCCGTCCGGATCCTGGTCGATGCCTTCAACTACCATGAGTGGGGAGCACTGACCGGGCGGGTACAATCGATCGCGGGAGACTATACAGCGATCGACGGCAGCCCCGTTTTCAGAGTGCAGGTGGCGCTCGACTCGACGCGGCTGGCGCTCCGGAACGGGACGGAAGGTGAGATCCGCAAGGGAATGACGGTCCAGGCACGCTTCGTCGTCGGCTCGCGGACCCTTTTCGACCTTCTCCGGGATGATGTGAACGACTGGCTGCACCCCTGGGACTCGCAGAAGCTTTCGATGGCGAGGGAGCGATGATGGGTCGGTCTCTCCGGCGGATCCCTGGCGTCGAGCAGCACGACGCGAGTGACTGCGGCGCTGCCTGCCTCGCCTCGGTTGCGAGGCACTTCGGCCTGCGACTGCCAATTGCGAGGGTCCGGCAGTACGCCGGCACGGATGAGCGAGGAACGACGCTGCTCGGCCTGATCGAAGGATCGGAGAAGATAGGACTTGCTGCTCGTGGCGTTCGCGGCAACGTCCAGAGCCTCGACTCGATTCCTCTTCCTGCGATCGCACACGTCATTCGCGGCGGCGTTCTGAGTCACTTCGTGGTGATCTTCCAGGCGACCGCAAACGACCTGGTCGTGATGGACCCGAAGGATGGGAGGGCGACTCGGGTTCCGAAGGATGTTTTCGCGCAGGAGTGGACAGGCGCACTGGTTCTGCTGGGCGTCCGGGAAGGGTTCGAGCCGGGTGACGCCACCACTTCGCGCGCCCGACGGATGGCGTCGATGCTACGGCCGCACGTCCCACTGCTGGCAGCGGCGGCGATCGGTGCGCTCATTTACACGCTGCTCGGGCTCTCCACAGCGATCTTCGTTCAGAAGGTCATCGACGATGTCATCGTCGGGGAGAATCGCAATCTGCTGAATCTTCTCGGCGTCACGATGGTGCTGCTCCTGGCTGCGCAGACGGGGCTGGCTGTAGCTCGGGATGTCTACGCGCTGCGCATCGGCCAGAAGATCGACGCCGCGCTCATCCGCGGGTACTACGGTCACCTCCTCAGACTTCCCCAGCAATTCTTCGACGCCCGCCGGGTAGGGGAACTCGTTGCCCGGGTCGGCGATGCTGTCCGGATTCGCGCCTTCCTCAATGACGCGTTTCTCGACTACCTGGTCAGCTCGCTGATCGTCCTGTTCTCGCTGCTCCTGATGTTCATCTACTCCTGGAAACTCGCACTTTTCGTAGCAGCGGTCCTGCCTGTATACGCCTTTGTGTACTGGCTCACCAACCGGGCGAACAGGAAAAGCCAGCGTGTGGTCCTGGAATCGGCAGCCGAACTGGAGTCGCACCTGGTGGAATCGATTACGTCAGTGGCGACCGTCAAGCGCTTCCACGCTCACGAACAGGCGGAGCTGAAGGCGGAGAGCCGGCTCGTTGCGATGTTGCGGGGCATCTACGCATCAGGCCGCACCTATATCGCCGCCTCGGTTTCGTCGGAGACCCTCGGAAAGGCGCTTTCCCTCGTCGTCCTCTGGGTTGGCGCAGGATTCGTGATCGACAGGTCCCTTTCACCTGGGACGCTGATGTCCTTCTACGCTCTGGCCGGACATCTGGCTGCTCCCGTCACTCGCCTCGTCGGGCTCAACCGCTCCCTCCAGGAAGCAATGATCGCTACCGACCGACTTTTCGAGATTATGGACCTCGCGGTCGAGGAGGATGCACCGGTGGCGGGCCAGCGGCGTCTTTCCGGAGGCGAAGTCGAACTACGGGAGGTAACCTTCCGCTTCGGCGGGCGCAGGAAGATCCTCGATCGCCTCGATCTCAGGCTCGCCCCGGGCCAGGTGACCGCCCTCGTCGGTGAGAGCGGCTGCGGGAAAAGTACCCTCGCCGGACTTCTGCAGCGGGTCTACGAGCCGACGGAGGGCCGGGTCCTTCTCGGCGGAGTCGATCTTCGAAATGTCGATCTCGAGAGAGTGCGGAGCTATGTGTCCGTCGTTCCCCAGGAGATCCATCTCTTCTCGGCTTCGATCGCAGAGAATATTGCGATCGGCGAACTTCGCCCGGACATGGATCGCGTGATCGATATAAGCAGTCGACTGGGCATTACTGACTTCGTCGACCGCCTTCCATCCGGCTTTGCAACACGGGTAGGCGAGAATGGCGCACTGCTTTCCGGAGGAGAGCGCCAGCGCATCGCGATCGCGCGTGCACTGTACCGGAAGCCGCGTGTTCTCGTACTCGATGAGGCGACTTCCGCGCTCGATTCAATCGCCGAAGAACGGGTGCTCATGGCGCTCGCCCCCTTCGTCGCCTCTGGCGGTGCCGTCCTTCTCGTCGCTCATCGGCTCACGACGGTGACGATGGCGGACAGAATCGTGGTACTCGAAGGCGGCCGCATCGTCGAAGAAGGGACGCACGAGGAGCTCATGACCGCCGCCTCGGCGTACCGGCGGCTCTGGGAACGACAGGTCGGAATACCGAAGATGGTCAGACGCGATGACCACAGCGGCCTGAGCGAATGAATCTACGGCATGCGGTCGCACGGTGCGGAAGGGGACAGCAATGGTCTGCCATCCCCCTCCGTGCTCGGCTCAGCCGAGAATCAGCGACTCTCCCCGTCGGTCATGACCTCCTGCACCGTCGACTTCGCATCGTGGACGACGCGGTCGGCTACCTCGCGAGCCCGCTCGGTCATTTCACCTGCCGATTCGCGCGCTCGATCGAACAGCTCGTCGCGGCGGCCGCCCATCAACTGGGCTTCCCGACGCGTGGCAGGGGCGGTGAATCCTATTGCCATACCGAGGGCGACCGCTGCTGCGCCAACCGCGAGCGGCGACTCGCGGAGCGTATCCTCGAAGCGATCCTCCACGCGGTGAAGATCCCGGCGCGTGGTATCCATGAGCCCGGAAGCGGCATGGCGCGCGCGATGGGCGCCATCATCGAGCTTCTCCTGGGCGCGATCCATCAGATGACGCGCCTGGTCTTTTCCTTCGCCGGCAAGATCGGTGACCCGGTCCTGTGCCTTGTGAGTCAGCTCTTCGGATCGATCCCGAATGGTGCTGCCCAGGTCCCTTGCAGAGTCCATGAGCCCGCTGGAACTGTCCTCATAGCGAAGATCATCACGGGGGCCCTGCAAGGTCGTTCTGCTGTAGCCGTAGTCCCGCGCGACGTATCCATCGTCCAGATTGATGCCGTCGTAGCGGCTCTCGTATCGGTCGTCGCGCCGGCTGTTCCGGAGAAGCCATCCGAAGCCCACCCCGATCATCGCGGCGGGGATGGGGTTCTCCCGAATGCTGTCCATGAGGCTGTGCCGGGATTCGTCGACCCGGCTGACGGCATTGCGTGCCATAGTCTCCGCCTTTCCAATGGTTGCGTCGTGAAGGTTCTGCTTCAGCTCCCCCTTGAGCCGATCGGGGTTCAGCCGCTCGCCGAGATCTTCGACAGTGCGACTCATCCGATGGCGCGTCCGCTCGATGTCGGCGCGGATCGCGGCGGGGTCGTTCATATCGTTGAGGCCCGCCGCATAACGCGGTCGGTCGCCTTGCATCCGGTAATCAGTCCGTTCCTCCATTTCACTCCCCCGGCCAGGGTGGTAAGTCGATTCCCGAGATCGATCGTGGAGGGGCAGCGCCGTGCGCCGACCCTCCACCGGTGCCTACAGGTAGTCGGGCGACGGGGAACCGTCCCGCCGCTCACCGTCCGAACGCGATCGATCGCCCTGGTCGGTCGTCGAATCGCTCCTCCCGGAAAGGCCGGAAGACGACGAACCGGGTGATGCATCGAGGCGGCGCGTCGAGCGGCCTTCAGTCCCCTCATCCAGGAGAGGGTTCGAGGTGCTCGACCGGGTCGAGCCGGAGCTTCCGCTCTCTCGCGTGGTGCGGCTTCCCGCATCGAGGCTTCCCGTGCCAGCTCGCTCCGGACGGTTGCCGGTCATCGACCCTGCGGGCCGGTCCGGGCGGTCGGAGGCGTAGTCGCGGCCCGTGCCCAGACCCTCCTGCGAGCGCTGACGATCCGTCCCACCGATGCCGGAAGCCTGGAAGGATTCAGGCGAGCGCAGAGAGCTGTCGCCACCGCGATCCGCCATGTATCCAGTTCCGTACGCCGCATTCCGCTGGTAATCCTGCGTCATCCCGAGGGGCTCCGTGCGGCGGGTTTCGCCATTCGTCTGGCCCATATAGCCATCGGAATAGCTGTCAGAGCGCCATTCCCGATGCCCGTCCCGCTCCAGTTGGTGACGCGAGCTGCGAAGGAACCGGGCGCCGAGCACCCCGAGCGCGAAGGCGCCGCCGATGAAGACCGCCGGCTGGCGCCGCGCGAAGTCTTCCACCTCATCGACGATCTCCGACACCTCCCGGTTGTTCAGGAAGGTCGCCAGATTGTCCACCTGCGTCGCCGCCTGCATCATGTACCTGCCCATCGTCTCCTCGGGCATCTGCTCGCTCGCAGAGCGGAGGGAGCTGGCGACGGTCTCGAGTTGGCCGGTGGCGCGGTGCATCTGATCGGCGATACGCTCCTGGACGCGCTCGGCCGCCTTGTGCCCGGCATCTGTAACCGCGCCGCGCGCCCGTGCGGTGGCCGGTTCGCTTTGCCCACTACTCTCCGTGGTGTAGGCCGCGCCGCCAGTTCCCGCCCCCAGCCCCTGAGACCCGAAATCCGTTCCCTGGTTCATGCCGCCCGTGCCTGTGGAGAATGCGTTGTCCCGTTCGGTAGCCATGTTCTGCTCTCTTTCGGTTGAGGTATCTCCGCTGTGATCCCATCGTTCGGGCCCGGCTTCTCTACGACCGCCAGTCACGCTTTACCGCCGAGATCTCCCGCTTCGCCCACTCCGCATCGTCGCGCAGCGTGTCAATCGTTTCCGAGGGCTTGAGGGAATCGCCATCGAGGTGATTCATCGCGCCCTTGCCGAGAACCGCGGCCACGCCCAGAAGTACGGCCGAGACGATGAGTGCAGACAGCCAGTAGTTGTCGATCAGTGCACCGAGCCCGATGATCAGAAAAGCCACCGCTGCCATCCCCCCGAGCAAAGCAAGGGCGGCCGCGATACCAACTCGCGCCGCCCCTTTTCCAACCTGTGAGACCGACTGACGGATCTCGACCTTCGCCAGCAACATCTCCTGACGGATCAGCGTCGTCGCATCGTCTGAGAGTTGCCGCAGGAGGTTGCCGATCGCAGGCTCGGCGTGCGATGCGGAAGCCCCGTTCCTCGTCCGTCCCAGCCTGTCGTGAAGTTCTCTCGTTTCTACTGCCATGGCGCTCTCTCCTGCTCGCATTTGCAAGTTCCGCGGTCGCCGTCCGATAGCCCGTTTCTATGGGCAAACCCCATGCCCCGAACAGATTTACCGGGGAGATGGACCATGCCCGGGCGCGGGGCGGGCACCTCACCCTCTGCACGAAAGTCGCTCGACGAATTCCGGCCCTCTCTTTGCGTTATCGACGGCGCTCGCACCCGAAAGACATCACTACGAGAGGAAGAAAAATCATGGCGAAGATGACCGACCCGAAGGATCTCCTCATCCATGAGCTTGGCGATCTGCTCTACGCCGAGCGCCGCTTCCTGACAGCGACGAAAACTCTCGCTCGGGAGACGCAGACCCCCGAGGTGAAGAGCCGAATCGAACAGCATGTCGGCGAGACGGAGAATCAGATTGAACGCCTCGAGCGGGCCTTCGACAGCATCGGCGTGAAGGCGAAGGGGGAGAAATGCGACGGTGCGATCGGCCTTCGCGAGGAGCATGACAGCTTCAAGTCGGAAGAGAAGCCGTCGAAGGAGTTGCTGGAGGCTTTCGACCTCGGCTCCGGCCTCCGCGTCGAGCACTATGAGATCGCGGGTTACCGGACGGCCATCGCTGTCGCGCAGGCGCTTGGCGAGACGGAGTGTGCGACCATCCTCCAGGAAAGTCTCGCGGAGGAGGAGGATATGGCTTCCTTCCTCGAAGGAATTGCGCCGAAGGCCCTCGAGGCGCTCTTCTCGCAGGCGGAGGCCTGACCCAGGCCCTCAAAAGGGCAGACAAAGCGAACCCGGCAATCGGAAGTTCTGATTGCCGGGTTCGTCATTCTTGTTCGCGTCCGTCTATTTCATGGATCTTCGCACGCGCCGCGGACGCTAGAACTCCGCGTGCCCGGGCGTACGGGGGAAGGGAATGACATCCCGGATGTTCGCCATGCCGGTCAGATACTGTATCGCCCGCTCGAAGCCGAGCCCGAAGCCGGCGTGCGGAACGGTGCCATAGCGCCGCAGATCGCGATACCACCAGTATGACTCCGGGTCGAGGCCGCTCTCCGCCATCCTCTGATCGAAAACGTCGAGGCGCTCCTCGCGCTGCGACCCGCCGATGATCTCGCCGATGCCGGGTGCCAGCACGTCCATCGCGGCGACGGTCCGCCCGTCATCATTCAGACGCATGTAGAACGCCTTGATCTCCCGCGGATAGTCGGTCACGATCACAGGTCGCCCGACGAGCTTCTCCGTGATGTACCGCTCGTGCTCGGTCTGCAGGTCGATGCCCCACTTCACCGGATACGAAAAGCGCTCGCCGGACCTCTCGAGAACATCGATTGCCTCCGAGTACGACATCCGTTCGAAGGGCTCGCTCACCAGCTTCTCGATCCGGGCGATGACACCCTTCTCGATCCTTTCGTCGAAGAAGGCCATGTCGTCGGCGCAGCGTGCGAGAACCTCGGCGAAGATCGAGCGGAGGAAATCTTCGGCGAGCGCGGCGTCCGCCTGGAGGTCGGCGAAGGCGATCTCCGGTTCGACCATCCAGAACTCGGCCAGATGGCGCGTGGTGTTCGAGTTTTCGGCGCGGAAGGTTGGCCCGAAGGTGTAGACCTTCGACATCGCCATGCAGTACGCCTCGACATTCAGCTGACCGGAGACCGTCAGCCCCGCCTTCTGTCCGAAGAAGTCCTTCGACCAGTCGACAGAGCCATCCTCGGAGCGGGGCGCGTTGGCGGCATCCAGCGTCGAGACCCTGAACATCTCCCCGGCGCCTTCAGCGTCGCTGGCGGTGATCATCGGGGTGTGGATCCAGTAGAAGCCGCGCTCATCGAAGAAGCGGTGAACCGCCATCGCGAGTGCATGTCTCACGCGGGTGACTGCCCCGAAGGTATTCGTGCGCGGACGAAGGTGGGCCACGCCGCGCAGGAACTCGAAGGTGTGGGGCTTCGGCTGAATCGGGTAGGAGTCGGCATCTTCCACCCAGCCGAGCACCTCCACGCTCTCCGCCTGCACTTCGACCTTCTGCCCCTTTCCGGTCGACGCGACCAGCACCCCCTCGACCACGATCGCGCACCCGGTCGTGAGGTGCGATACCTCCTCCGCATAGTTGTCGAGGTCGCCGGCTGCGACGGCCTGCAGCGGCTGCATCGAGGAACCATCCGACAGATGCAGAAAGGAAAGGCCCGCCTTCGAATCGCGCTTCGTCCGCACCCACCCCTCGACCCGAACCCGATCGCCGACCGGTACCTTTCCGGCCAGAACGTCTGCGATACGACTGCTCTTCATTGTTTCCACTGATGACATATACGTGTTCTGTCGCGCGAGTCTCCGGACCCGGTTTGGGAAATCTCGCTCAACCCGGCCGAAGCATCGCCCTTCTCCCTCCAGCAGACGTCAATCTCCCAGGACGGGCCCGGTCGGCACCACCACAGAAGACGAAGGGCAGATGTCGTTGAGCGTACATTCCGGGCATCGCGCCACCCGGGCCGTGCAGATCGCCCGCCCATGATCGATGATGCGGTGGGTGAAGACTACGCGCTCCTCCCTCGGGATCAGCTCGATCAGATCCCGTTCGATCTTCTCCGGGTCCGAATGCTTCGTCAAGCCGAGGCGCCGACCCACGCGGGTGACATGCGTATCGACGACGACCCCGTCCGCCTCCCCGTAGGCGACCCCCCGAACCACATTTGCGGTCTTCCGGCCGACCCCCGGAATCGTCGTAAGATCTTCGATCGGCACAGGCACTTCGCCGCCGAATCGCTCCGTGAGCGCGGCGCCCAGCCCCAGCAGCGCTTTGGACTTGTTCCGGAAGAAGGTTACCGATCGGATCGCATCTTCGACATCCTCATATGATGCGTCCGCAAGCGCCTGCGGCGTGGGGAAGCGGCGGAAGAGTTCGGGTGTGACGAGATTCACCCGAGCATCCGTGCACTGCGCAGACAGCACCGTCGCGACCAGAAGCTGATAGGGATTCTCGTGGTCGAGGGAACAGCGGCTGTCGGGGTAGGCCAGTGCGAGCCGCCGGAGGATCTCGAGGACCCGCGCCTTCTTATCTGCCTTCTTTTCTCTTGACGAGATACGCCCTGACTTCATCGAGCTTCCAAGTGTTCAGGATCTGCCGCGGCTCGAGCCCGGCTTTGCGCGCCATATTCACGCCGTAGACGACATGGTCGAGCGCCGCGACCGAATGCGCGTCGGGGTTGATGGCGATGGTGATGCCGAGCGCAGCCGCCTCGCGGACATGGCGCCAGTCGAGGTCGAGCCGGTGAGGGTTCGCGTTGATCTCCACGATAACGCCCGCCTTGGCCACGGCTTTCAGGACCTTCGGAATGTTGAGAGGATAGCCGCTGCGCCTCAGCAGCAGGCGACCCGTCGGATGACCCAGCATGGTAAGCGACGGGTTCCGCACTGCCCGTACGACCCTGCGGGTCATCGTGGCTTCGTCCATCCGAAATAGGGAATGTATCGATCCGACGACGAAGTCAAACCGCTCCAGGATCTCCGCCGGGTAGTCGAGGTCCCCCTCCGCGAGGATATCCGACTCGATCCCCTTGAAGATGTGCAGCGGCTCCCTCCCGTCCGAAGCCAATGTTCGGTTCAGGTCATCGATCTCTTCATGCTGTCGAAGGACCTCTTCGATGGAGAGCCCCCCAGCATACCCGGCATTACGGGAGTGGTCGGCGATCCCCAGGTAGCGCCATCCGCGAGCGCGGGCTCCTTCCGCCATCTCCTCGAGTGTTGCTTTTCCGTCGGACGCAGTGGTATGGCAGTGGAATGTCCCCTGGAGATCGGCTACCTCCACGAGCCGCGGAAGCTCTCCGCTGAGCCCTTTCTCGACCTCGCCGAGCCCTTCGCGCAGTTCAGGCGGAATGAAGGGGAGCTTCAGTCGCCTGTACAGCGCGCGTTCGGAATGAACCACGACCTTGCGGCCTTCTCTCGCCAGGCCCGACGGACCGAGGGTGAAGCCTGCCGCATCCGCGACTTCTGAGAGCGCCGAGAGGTGGGCCTCGCTTCCCGTCTCCCAGAGCAGGGCCGCTTCGAAGTGACTGGAGGGCACGCATCGGAGCCGCACAGTCACACCGTCACTCAGCCGCACCTCGATCGCCTGAGGTTCCTCCTGGCGCGCGTCGTGTGCGCCGACAAGCTGGCGGAAGGCCGCGATCACGGCGGCAGGTCGAGTCGTCGCGGCCAGGAGATCGATCCCGTCGACCACTTCGAGTCGCCGTCGCAGCTGGCCGGTGATCTCCGTTCGCTTCACCTCAGGCTGTTCACGAAGCCAACCGAGGAGCCGAACCGCGACGTCGAGGGCGTCGGGGTAACGGCGAAGCTCACGATTCGAACGGGCGAAGTCGATCCCTGCGAGAATCCGCGCCTCGGTCTTCTTCCCGAAGCCGGGCAGCGGGGCGATAAGGCCCTTTCGCGCCGCATCTTCGAGCCCGTCGAGATCGTCGATTCCCAGCTTCTCGTGGAGGGTGTGGATCCGGCGGGCACCGAGCCCCTCGACACGCAGGAGATCGTAGAGCGCCAGCGGGGTCGCGCTCCGCAGTTCATCGTAGAGCGCCACCCGTCCGGTGCCGAGGTACTCCCCGATGATCGAAGCGATGGCAGGCCCGACGCCCCGCAGCGTCTCGAGCCGATTCCGGCGCGCGAGATCCGGAAGGTCGACATCTGTGCCTTCGAGAAAGCGAGCCGCCGATGCGAAAGCCTTCGCGCGGAAAGGATCCCGCTTATTCAACTCGAACAGGACAGCGATCTCGGCGAGGAGAAGACCGACCTCACGGGTCGTGGGGGGACTCGCTGAAGCCGAATCATCGTTCACCCCCTTCATCAGCCTTCTTCAGCGCCTTCTTCCTCTTCAGCGCCGCCGATGGTTATACGCTTATAGGCGAGCAGGGTCGGGGCTGCTTCCTCCTCATCGTCGCGCGGCTCGGCCGCCTGGACTTCGACAAGGCTGTCCGGGAACTGCTGGATGTACCAGAAGGCGCGGGCGACGAGCTTCAGGACTTCCGGGATGGTGAGGACCGAGTAGAGCCCGGCGATCTCTCCCCCCGGCAGCAGATTCGCGAAGTCGCCGTCGCTCCGAGGGGGCGCCTCCCAGGGCGCCGCCAGCCCGTCCCCGGTTTCCATCTCCACCGGGATCACGCTGAAGCCCGCTCGCGCCCGCCGGATTCCAAGAATGGCCAGCACATCCACACTCTGGAACTCCCTACCCTGCGCATCCTCCGCCCCCGACGTGGTGATGAAGAATCCATCGACGGGTTCCGGGGGCGCATCCGGCGATATGCTGCTCCAGAAGAGATTTCCGGGGAGCTGAAGATAGAGGGAGCGCTCCGGCGCGACGAAGCTCCAATCCGGGAGCTCTGGAGCGCTTTCCACGAGATATCGCGCTGCGGCCGTATCGAGAACGTAAAGCTTCCGACCCTCGCTCCAGTGATGATACGCCTGAAAAAGAAGCGCGCGGTACTGCTCGAGCGCCTCGGACGGTGCGTCTTCGGGGGTGACGTCCCGAACAACCTCACCAACGGTGCTGAGGAAGTCGAACTTCTCCCGCTGCAGCGTCGCCACCCCGCCTTCGGCAGCCTCGCGTGCGATGCGCGGAAAGACCCTCGACTCGAAATCGCCATCCATGAAGACGATCTCATAAGGGGTGAGTCGAGGTCCATCGAAGCTCCGAATCTCCGGGTCACGCTCTGTCACTTGCAATCCCTCTCATGGTGAGTCAACTGCATCCGACGATTCCAGGCGAGCCGTACATCGGCCGGCGCCCATCAAGGGGAATCGTCGGGATCCTCCGCGCTCGCTTCATCTCGTTTCAGCGATCTGCTCCGCCGCCACCGCCCGCACGAGCTGCGTACTGCTTCTCACGACGGAAGAAGCTCCGCCTCGCTCTCCAGCACATGCAGGGCCCGGCCGCGCAGCAGGTTCACGAATCCGCGAAAGGCACCCTTCCGCCTCACCAGCACGAGGTAGAAGTCGCCGCGACATTGCACTGGCGGCTCGTCGAGGCGGAGATAGTGGACATCAGCGGCTTCATCCGGAAGGGCTACCAGGATCCGTGCATCGCCGAGGCGGGCCTCCAGCGCCTCCCGACCATTCGCCAGCCGCATCAGATCCTTCTCCCGAACCTCATAAAAGAGATCGCCGCTGACATCATATAGATCTTCAGCCAACTCCTCTCCACCACGGAAGAACAACGGATCGAAAGGCTGCCCCTCGCGACGGGCAAAGTTGTGATCATCCGCGACATCCGCGTCGACGAGGGCATCGTCGTCGGCGAGATGCTCAAGATGATGACGGATCTCATGGGTGATCGTTTCGAAGATCTCCTCTTCCCAATCCCACCCCTCATCCTGGCGGCTCAGCTCGAGAAAGGATCCGTAATAGAGATGGATCCTGGAGCGGATCTCCCCGCCGAAGTCGGAGGGGTAGTGCTCGGAAAGGCATTCGCCGAGCGTGAATACATCCGGAAGGCTGGGGTGCAGTACGGTCCGCCGGGACACCTCGATTCCTTCGATCCCCTCCTTGTAGTGCGGCGGGATCTCATCGAAGACGACGTGGGCGCGCTTGGAGAAGTGATCGAACCTCATGCCGATGTCAGTGGACTGTCGCGATGCCGGTTGCCTGCGGCGCGACGGCAGCGCTCGCTACCCGTCGCTTCTCCCGCAGATCGATGACATCGACGCGGCCCGGCTCCGAGCCGATCCCCTCGACGCTGACGAAGGCGAATCTGGAGTCCGAGGTGACGGCGATCCCGTGCGCGAGGGTCGTGCTCGTCGGGATTCGCGCGATGTTCTCACCGGTGGTCAGGTCATGAACCTCCAGGGCAGGCTCCGTTCGGCTGCGCAACGATACGAGAAGGAATCGCCCGTCGGGCGTCGTTGCGAGATTATAGGGAGCGTCCCCGGTCGCGAACCGTCGCGTGACGGTCCACGAGGAGACGTCGATCTCCAGCACCTCGCCCGCCCGGTTGCAGGTGACGTAAACCCGGCCGCCATCTGCGGAAGGCTCGGCCCACGTCGGGGAACACCCTGGCGTCGGCATCGCGGTCGCCACAGCAGCATCTGCGGAACTGGAGACATCAACACCGCCATGCTCGTGAGCACCCGGCGCCGGCGCGGGCCCCTCCATCCCGGGCGCAACCGAAAAAAACCGGCTTACCCCGCCGGTCGGGATGTCGATCTCGACGAGCAGCTCATCCATCATACACACGGAATAGTGCCGCGTCCCCTGCAGATTCACCCGGCTCCCATGGGGCATCACGCACGTCTCGGAGCGGGCGACTTCGGTCATCGTCGGGAGATGAACGGTGGAGATCGAGCTGGGGACATGGTCCCCGTGCAGATTGAAGTTCGAGACGAAGCCCGTCGCGCCATCCGGAGTAAGCGCAACGGTCGCCGGGAAGGATCCCAGAGGGGCACGAGCCACGACCTCGTAGCTCCGGGTGTCGATCTTCCAGAGGGAACCGGCAGGCGTTCCGTGGGCGATCGTGACGAAGATAAAGGCACCGTCGGGGGCAACTGCGACGCCGTGCGGCCCGTCGATCTCGAGCGGCATGGCGCCTACCCGAACGCGCCGTTCGACGCGCAGGCTGTCACCATCGAAGTGCAGGAGCGAAACTTCGTCGGCGGACTCGCTCGTCACCCATGCGCCGTAGAGGGGGCGGCCGGGCGGGGCACCTGCGCCAGGCCCGGAAGCCGCGCCGCTGACCGAAGACGAGGCGCAGCCGGCCGCCGAGGTCAGCAGGAGCGACCCGATCGTCAGCCAGCGACTCAACGCGTCAGTCACGCCAGGAATAAGGGTGCATCGTCCGGACTTCTTCGGCATCATCACGGCGCCACAGCAGCATAGCAGAGAGCCTCGCCCGAGCCCCCGGGGTCTCAGTTGGCGCCGCCCCGCACGAGGCGGGCGATCCAGAGCCCGGAGGTATGGTCCGATGCGTACACAAGCCCACGATAGAGCTGCGGGCCCCAGGTAAAGGGCCGGTTGGGGATGAAGGCATTCTCATCCGTCGTCGCCAGCCTTGCCAGTTCACGCCCCTGCTGGCCGAGATTCCCCCTCAGCTCCCCCGACACGTCGACCGCCCGCAGTCCCGCGTTGTAGTAGGCGACATACATGACGTCATCCTCTACCCAGATGTTGTGCGGACCCGCGCCCGGGATGTCGTAGAAGGCAACCTCCCGAGGGTTCTCGATGTCGCTCACATCGACCACGTGGATGTATCCCGCAGCGCTTGTCTCGGGGTCCTCCAGGTCGAATCCGGGAGGGAAGATCTCGTCTCCCAGAAAGACGTACTTCCGCCCCTCTGCATTCGTATACGGGAAGGCCACGTGGGTGTTGCCATACTCCATTCCACCGACCTCGTACACGTATCGGTACTGGCTGACGTAGCGAGGGTTCTGCGGGGTGCCGTCGCGGATTCCGTTGCCCACATCGATGATGATGAGCCCGTCGTCCCAGTAGGACAGGTAGGCGAGACCATCCTTCACATGGACATCGTGGAGGTACTTCGTCGGGTGGATCGGCACGCCGTACCGGCCGATCTGCCGCGGATCGGTCGGATCCGAGATATCGATGATGTGCAGATCCGAGGTGCCATTGTGCACCGCGTATACGAGATCCCCGTCGATGAAGGTGTTGTGCACACCGCCAGTCAGCGTCTCCCAGAACTCCGAAATGATCTGCGGGTGCGCGGGGTCATCGAGCCCGAGCAGCACGATGCCATTCCGGCGGCTGGATGCGTTCTCCCGTGTGATCACGGCGATCGTGCCTGCCGCATTCACCTTCACGTCGTTGACCACTCTCGCATCCACCATTACTGAATCGGTGAGGACAGGCGCGGAGGGATCCGTCACATCCCAGACGTACATCCGGTCGCCGAAGCAGTTATCGCAGGCGCCCCAGGTACCGGTGTACGCATAGTCGCGCCCGTCGACCCCGCGGAATACCCACAGATCGGAGGTGGGCGAACCGGTCACCGGCCCCCGCCCGACGACCTCGAAGTGGCCGCTCGGCTCGGGGAGGACTGTCCGAAGAGAGGGTAGTGCGGAGGAGGAACAGCCGACAGCCGCCAGCGCCGCCGCCATCGGGATCAGTCGCAGGATTCGGTTCGTCATCATTTGAGCGAGGGATGAGCTGTGAGGTGCCGTGGGAGGCGGATCCCGCAAGAGAAGCGCCGGGCCATGGAGGGATGGACTGCCCGGCGGGAAAGATGACCTGCGACGCGACATGCAGACGCCGGATGGCCCCTTCGAAAGGACCATCCGGCCTGGCCTCAGACCCCCACCGGCTTGATCTTCTCCCTCAGATACTCGACCACGCGATCGGCGGAGATGCGTTCCTGCTGCATCGTGTCGCGGTCCCGGATCGTCACGGAGCCATTTTCCATCGTCTCCCCATCGACCGTCAGACCGAAGGGGGTCCCGGCCTCGTCCTGGCGGCGGTAGCGGCGCCCGATCGCGCCCGAGTCATCGAAGAAGCTCGGGATCCCCTGCTTCCTCAGCTCGTCATGGATCGCGGCAGCCCGATCCGGCATCCCATCCTTCTTAACGAGTGGGAAGACCCCGACCTTCAATGGCGCGAGCGACGGATGGAGCCCGAGGACGACGCGCGTCTCCCCTTCGACCTCTTCCTCGCGATATGCATTCGAGAGCACCGCGAGTGTGACTCGGTCGGCGCCGATCGACGTCTCGATGATGTAGGGCAGATACCGCTTCTGTGTGGCCGGATCGATATACTCGAGCCGCTTGCCGGAGAACTCCTGGTGGCGGCCGAGATCGAAGTCGGTGCGGTTGTGGATTCCTTCGATCTCGCCCCACCCCTCGTCACCGATCGTTCCGCCGAAGAAGAATTCGACGTCGAACGCGGCCTTGGCATAGTGCGCGAGCTTGTCGGGTGCGTGCTCATGGAAACGGAGCCTGGATTCATCCAACCCGAGCCCGAGCAACCAGCGCATGCGCTCCGCCTTCCACTTCTCGAACCACTCGTCGTCGGTGCCGGGCTCCACGAAGAACTGCATCTCCATCTGCTCGAACTCGCGGGTCCGGAAGATGAAGTTGCCCGGCGTGATCTCGTTGCGGAACGCCTTGCCGATCTGCGCGATGCCG
>CAYRLB010000026.1:7177-32369 GCA_964424945.1 uncultured Gemmatimonas sp. | reverse complement strand
TGACGTCGGCGGTCGTGAGCGCGACAGGCACGTGGGATCA
The DNA here is from genome assembly GCA_964424945.1 of uncultured Gemmatimonas sp. GTDB lineage: Bacteria > Gemmatimonadota > Gemmatimonadetes > Longimicrobiales > Longimicrobiaceae > WHSP01. The sequence goes on along the minus strand of CAYRLB010000026.1, from coordinate 32,329 downwards.
GCCTTACATCCCCTCGTACCCCGGTCAGGAGCTGTTCAGGGGCGTCCAGGTGCATTCGGCCAGCTATCGATCACCCGCTCCATTCGCGGGACGACGGGTTCTGGTGGTGGGCGGCGGCAACTCGGGAGCTCAGATCCTTGCCGAGCTGTCAAAGGTCGCGAAGACGAGTTGGGTGACGCTCGAGGAGCCGACCTTCCTCCCTGATCATGTGGACGGTCGATACCTGTTCGACCAGGCGACCGCCCTCTTCCGCGCTCGGCAGGAAGGACGGCCCGACCCACCGCCTGCGAGTCTGGGGGATATCGTGATGGTCGCGCCGGTGCGCGAGGCGCGGGATCGGGGAGCGCTTCGGAGCGTGCGGCCCTTCGACCGCTTCTACCCGGATGGCGTCGTCTGGCCCGATGGGGGGAAGGAGCATGTCGATGCGGTAATCTGGTGCACGGGGTTCCGACCCGCGCTCACTCATCTTCGGTCACTTGGCGCGGTCGAGGAAGATGGGCGTGTTGCACTTGATGGGAACAGATCGACTCGCGAGCCCCGTCTCTGGCTCCTCGGGTATGGGCAGTGGACGGGCTTCGCTTCCGCCACCCTGATCGGGGTGGGCCGCACCGCGCGCGCTGTCGCGGCTGAGATCGCCGAGACGATCGCTTCGACATGACTCGCGTCGAGGTCAAGGCGCATCAATCCGACGCATCTTCCTTGGTTGTTCATCAGAGAACCCGTGTCGCCGATGCACTCGATCCGGCATTCGGTCTAGAACTTCACAGGGGTGCGAACTCTGCTGACCGCTGGCGGGACCCTCAGCGAAGTGATACAGTGTCGCACGTTCCGTGGTTTACATTTCCAGAGTTACCCCAGGACATAATGAGACGGCATATTTCGGCAGCTTTCTTTGCAGCGTTTGTTTCTCTTGGCGCAGCGTCGGCCGCACAGGCACAGACCCTTCCATTCTCGCTCGAAGTCCGTGGCGGCGGAGCAATCCCGACCGGTGACTGGAATGAGGATGATGCGGTCGAGACGGGTATCGGCTTCGGCGCGGCCGTGAAGTTCTCTCCGACGCCCCTCGTCGGCGTCTATGCCGGCTGGGACCGCTTCAGCTTCAGTGCGGATGATAGTGAGCTTGATATTTCGCTGAACGATTCGGCTTTCCGTCTCGGCGCCGAGGTCAACGTTCCTGCAGCGACGCTTCCTGTGTCGCCCTTCGTGTCCGCCGGGCTGGTTTACGGCAAGTCCGAGGTCGAGGGTTCGGTTGAGGGCGGGTCGGCCTCGATCGAGTCCGATTCTTCGATCGGTTTCGAGGGTTCGATCGGTGTGCAGTTCGCCGCCGGCCCCGTCTCCGTTCGGCCGTCCGTCGGTTATCGCACCCGCTCGGTCGAGTTCAATCTCGGCGACACGGAGATCACCGCCGACGAGGATATCTCCTACCTGACGTTCGTGATCGGCGTTTCCTTCACGCCGTGATCCGGGGCGGCGAGCTTCGCCGCTTCGCAGGGAGATAGATGGATAAGCAGGGTTCGTCGGTCGAGAAGACTGGCGAACCCTGCTTCTTTCGAGGATCTTCTTCTTCCCGCGCACCCGGCTCGCGCCTCCTGGGGAAGCGTATCCCTCGTCGAGGCGCGGTGTTCGGCGCTTCCGACCAGGAATGAAGCTGCTCGACGGCATCCCGCTTCCGGCGCCCGGCGGCTGACGGGCTTTCCAGGCGATCGGCGGGCTTCCCTCTCTATTGCCTGTCCATCTCCGTCCGATTAGCCTCCCCGTTTGTCCCTCTGTCGCGAAACGGCCCTCGGTCGATGTGGTGCTGATGTGCGGCAACGGCCGCGTTTGATCTGTTCCTTCTGAATGAGACCTATATCTGGCTGGAGACGCTCCATCGGTCTCTTCAATGTCTTTCTACTGACGTTCGCCGCGTGTGATAATCGCGTATCGGTGCCGGAGATTCCACGGCCCGGCCGCGTGGAAGTCGTTGCGGGTAACGGCCAGATCGGCACCGTCGGCCAGAGCCTTGCCGAACCCGTGGCCGTACGGGTCACGGACCAGCACGGGAACCCCCTTCCGAACCAACCCATCGAGTTCCGGGTTACCGCCGGGGAGGGCCGACTCGAGGACACCAGCACCGAGACCGACGAGGAGGGGCGCGCGACGTCCCGCTGGATCCTGGGAACGACGGCGCATGCGATCCAGAAGATCGAAGTTCGTGCGGTCGGTCCTGCCGTCGAGTCGGCGGTATGGGCAGGGGCGCAGGGAGTGGGTCGCCCGGATCTTCCCGCCGTCGTTACGTTCACGGATCCGGCGCCGAGGAGCGGTCAGGCCGGGGGAGTGCTCCCGGAGCCGATCGAGGTGGTCGTGAGTGATCAGTATGGAAATCTTCTGCCGGGGGTGCCGGTCCGCTGGACTGTCCGATCGGGGGGTGGGAGTGTGCAGCCATTGTCGTCTGTGACGGATTCGCGGGCGACGAGCCGGGCCACCTGGACGCTCGGGTCCGTCCTCGGGGCCGGGCATGTGCTCGAAGCGGCGGCTGGGCCTTCGGCGCGGGCGGAGATCGTGGCATCTGTCGCCCTCCCGAGGAACGTTTCGCTCGTCATCACAGGTGGAGATGGGCAAACCGGGCCGGTGGGTCGAGCGCTGTCCGCTCCCCTGCGGGTCCGGCTGCTGACATCGACGGGTCGGCCGATAGCGGGCGCGGCTGTCACATGGTCGGCCGATCCCCGATCCGGGACGCTGGCGCCGCCGATCTCGATCACGAATTCCGATGGCGGGGCAGAAGCCATTTTCACGGTGGGCCGGGTGGCAGGAGCCCACCAGATCCTCGCGACCGTGGACGCCATGGCGGCGGCGATCTTCGACGTGACCGCCACTGCCTGTCCCGTGGCCCGGCTCGCCATCGTTCGGGGGAATGGCCAATCCGGTGTTTCCGGCGTGGCGCTCGGTGCGCCTCTGGTCGTACGCGTCGCCGACACGCAGGGGCGGCCGATCGCCGGCGCCGAGGTATCGTGGAGGGGTCCGGGTACCGTAGCGCCATCGACGACCGTCAGTGACGCGGCCGGCGAAGCTTCGGCGCGGTGGACACCAGGGAATGTCGCCGGGACCCAGACGATGGCGGCCACCATCGGATGCAGTGAGATCGCCTTTTCGGCTTCGGTTCGAAAGCGGGTGGCGACGATCTCCCTTTCACCCGCAAACCCCGAGGTCGTCATCGGTGAGGCGCTTGCTCTTACGGCGGTGCTGCGGGATGAAGATGGTCGGGCGCTCACCGGTGTGCCCATCTCCTGGACCTCTCTGGACCCCTCGGTGGCGACGGTGACTTCTTCAGGCTCTGTCCGCGCCATCGGCCTGGGTACGGCTGTGGTCCGGGCGACGGCTGAGGGGGTCTCGCGTCAGGTCACCGTGCGCGTCATTCCGCCGCCACGAAACCCCGTCGCCTCGATCACCGTCACCCCTTCGGCGCCTTCGCTCAAAGTGGGATCGAGCGTGCGACTCAGTGCCTCACCCCTCGACGCCGAGGGCGCTGTCGTTCACGACGCCGTGATCGCGTGGTCGAGCCGCGACCCGTCGATCGCGACCGTGGCCGCTGACGGAAGTGTGCGTGGGATTTCGGTCGGAGAGGCAAGGATCCGGGCGTCGGCCGAAGGTGTGACGAGGGAGGTGACGGTTCGGGTCACCCCGGCAGGCGCCCCGGGCGTTCCCGTGGGCATAGAGATCGTATCGGGAGATCGGCAGAGGGGGACGCCAGGGTACGAGCTCGACCAGCAGATGGTCGCCCGCGTGATCGACTCCGACGGGAATCCAGTGGCGAACGCCTTCATCTACTGGGAGGGTGATGGGTTGCCCTTCGTGGCGGTGACCTCGTCCACCGCCGAGGGCATAACGCGGAATTACTGGAGTCTCGGCACAACCCCGGGCCCGCAGAGGCTCGAGCTGTACACATACGACTTCGAGGCAGGGCAGCGCGGGGTACTGCTCGGCGCCTTTACCGCGACGGCTGTCCCTTAGCAGCGGAATCACGAAGACGAGAACCGGCGGAGGCGTCCTGCGTCCGACCGGGTGCTTCATGGACCGGCGCTGCGGCAGGGAGGGAGAGGGTGAGGAGAATACGCCCTCGTCGGCCGCATGCCCCGACGACGCCGGAACGGATGCTCGCCAAAGGGGTCTGAATAAAGAAGTCGCTGCACGTGGGCCTGACCCGCACCTTCCATCCGTGACGATCGCACGGAGATTTGAAGTCTTGCACGGTCTCCAAGCTCAACGTCACCTTTTTCCCGGCATGAATCTGATGAACTTCAAGATCGGTCTGGGCGGCCTCTTCGCCATCGGAGGAGTCGTCGCTCTATTTGCCACGCCGACGCCTGCCGCTGCCCACATCTGCATGGACTTCCCGGTGTCGCGGATTGGGCCCGACTGTGTGATTCGGTCGCCTCAGAAAACGGGCCCCTGTCCGGTCCCCCGTGGGGATCATGTCTCCGTTTTCAGCCCGGGAGAGACGATCAGGGTTATCATTCGGGAGACGGTCGACCATCCCAGCCACTATCGGATCGCCTTCAATCCGAATGGTGAAGATTTCCGCGACCCGATCGCGGTGGACGACATCGACAATGACTATCCGTACATCCTCGTCGACGGCATCGAGGACGCTGATGAAGCGATTCAGGAGGTCGAGATCACCTTCCCGGATGAGCCGACCGAGAATGGCGTCCTGCAGCTCATCCAGGTGATGTACGACAAGGGTGGCAACGGGTTCGGCGGGAACTCGGGTGAGCCTGGCGGGAATGACGACCTCTACTACGCCTGCGCCGACATCGCTCTGCGGCCGGGGGGTGCGTCAGCCTCGGCAGTGGACGTGGCGGCAGACGAAGCTGGTGGCACCCGCGCCGCCTCCATTGCGCTTCCGACCGTGCTGCTCCTAGCGGGCGCCGGATTCGTCCGGAGAAATCTGACGCGTCGGCGGGATACGATCTGAGCCTGTACGCCTGTGTCGGCTTACCTGCATGACGGCTTACCTGTAAACGGCTCAGTCTTCAGGTAAGGGAGCCGGGCCCACACGATAGGCGCGACATGGTCGCGCGTTCGGGCGGAGGGAAGGGCAGAAAGGGGCGCTCCGGAGAGCGCCCCTTTCTGCCCTTCTGCGTTTGCCCTCTGTCACACCCGGCGCACTCCAGTCATGCCGCCTGAACGGTACCCACGGCCGATCCCGCCGACCGCGCACAACCTACTCCGCCATTGCCGGGACGGCCGGCGGTTCAGCCTGGCGCCGGAGCTCCGGGATCTTCCAGGTGATGAACAGCGTGACCGCGGCCATCAGGGAGATCCCCCAGAACACCATGTGAAGGCCGCCCGCGAGCCCATCTCTCAGCATCTCCATCATTCCCATCTCGAGGCCACCTGCCGCTGCAGACTCGCCACCCAGCAAGCTCTGGAGATCTGCCATCGATACCTGATCCTCCAGCCCCTCCCGCCGCAGCCAGTCCCTCATCCGGAAGTTGAGCAGTCCGCCGTAAAGTGCAGCACCGACTGCATTTCCGAGGATTCGCATCAACAGATTCGAAGCCGTTGCCACGCCGCGCTGGCCCCAGCTGACCGAGGACTGGATCGCCACCAGCGTGGTTGTGTTCACCAGCCCGAGGCCGATGCCCACCACGAAGGAGCCGGCCCCGACGATGAGAGTCGCGCTACCTGAGAATCCTGCAATGATGAGCGTTCCCAGCAGCAGGGCAAAGCCTCCTCCGCGGACGAACCGGACGATGCCGAGCCTTGCCAGCCGCGATCCCGCCAGGAAGGCCGCGATCGGCCACCCGAGCGTCATCATCGAGAGGGTAAACCCTCCGACCAGAGGGGACCCGCCCTTCACCCCCTGAACATATGTCGGGAGGAAGCTGATCAGCCCGATCATGATCGTTCCCGACAGAAGCGCGGAGACGTTGGCATAGCGGATCAGGCCGTTCCGCCAGAGCTCGACGTGCATCAGAGGATCCGGCGCCCGTATCTCCTGACGGATGAAGCCGTGGAACGCCAGAGCCGAAACCACCGCAAGCGAGATCAGCGAGATGGGGGACCATGTTCCGATCTGCGTCAGCCCCAGCATCAGGCTGCTCACAGCAACAAGGAGGAGCACGCCGCCCGGCAGGTCGATCGGCTTCTTTTCGCCCTTCTCGACCTTCTCGTGAAGGAAGATTGCGATCAGCGCGATCGCCGCGAAGCCGAAGGGAATGTTGATCCAGAAGATCCACTGCCAGCCGATGCTGTGGACGATCAGGCCGCCGGCCAGCGGGCCGAGAATGGACGAGATGCCCCAGAGCCCGGACATGTAACCCTGGATGCGACCCCGCTCCTCGAGCGAATAAAGGTCGCCGGCGAGGGTGACGGCGATCGGCTGCACGGCTCCCGCGCCGAACCCCTGAAGGAATCGGTAGCCGATCAGCGCACCCATCGAGTGGGCGAGACCGCAGAGTACGGATCCGACCAGGAAGATCAGAATGCCGCCGATGAAGACGGGCTTCCGGCCAAGGACATCCGAAATCTTTCCGGAGATGGGGATCGTCACCGCCTGCATGAGCAGGAAGGAGGAGAACACCCAGCTGTAGATCGCGAACCCACCGAGTTCCGCAGCGATGCTTGGCATCGCGGTCGCCACGATCGTGGCCTCGACGGCCGCCATGAACATCGCCAGGAGCAGCCCGGTGAATACCAGAGCGCGTTTTGTAGTGACTTCCTGCAAGTGGAGCTTCGACTCTTCGTCCCGATGATGACCATCCGACTCCGGAGGCGTCGGCTCGCGCTTCCAGTAACCGGAATCCAGCTTCTACCAACCGTCCTGCGACGGAGGACGGCGAAGAATCCCCTTCACCCAGGGCGCCGGACCCGCCTCAGCGGGAAAGGGGAACCCTGGGCCTGGCGTGCTTACGGATCGCCGGTATCCATCATGGTGGAAAAGGTTCCCTCACCAGAACGCCTGGAGCGGGTCCGGTTCGTCTCAGGACAGCAGCGTTCCGCTTCCGAGCGTCTCGCGAAGCAGATGCTTCTGGATCTTCCCCATCGCGTTCCGAGGAGGTGCCTCGATCTGGTGGATCTCGCGCGGCTTCTTGAAACCCGCGAGCTGCTCCCCGCAGAAGGCCCGGAGCTCCTCGGCCCCGACGGGCGCGAGCAGCGTCACAGCAGCCACGACGCGCTCGCCGAGATCGTCGTCGGGCAGGCCGAGAACCACCGCGGTGCCGACCGCTGGGTGACTCTCCAGCGTCTCTTCCACCTCGCGCGGATAAACATTGAACCCACCCGAGATGATGAGGTCCTTTGCCCGGCCGGTGAGGAAGGTGTATCCCGACTCATCCGTGTAGCCGAGGTCCCCCGTGCGGAACCAGCCGTCGGCGGTGCGGACGTCGGCCGAGGCGTCCGGGTTGTTCCAGTAACCCAGGCAGATGTTCGGTCCCCGAAGCTGGATCTCTCCGATCTCCCCCGCCTGGAGCGCCCTATCCGAAACCGGGTCCGCGATGCGCAGCTCGATACCGGGGAAGGGCATTCCCACCGACCCGGCCCGGCGATCCCCCGTCAGGGGATTCCCCAGATTCATCACCGTTTCGGTCATCCCGTACCGCTCGAGAATACGATGGCCGAAGATCTCCTCGAACTCCTCGAGGGTCTGCGGGCTGAGTGGCGCTGACCCCGAAACGAAGAGTCGCACGCCGCCTGGCGCTGCACCCTCGCGACGCGCCTCGGCAATGAGCCTCGAATACATCGTCGGAACGCCGAAGAACATCGTTATCTCCCCGCCCGCCAGCATCTGAAGAACGGCGGCCGGGTCGAACCCCTTCCTGAGCGTGATTGTCGACCCCTGGATGATCGTCCCGTGCAGCCCTACGCAGAGGCCATGCGTATGAAAGAGTGGCAGAACAAGCAGAAGATGTTCGTCGGCGGTCCATCCCCAGGCGGTGGTGACGGCTACGCTGTTCGAGCAGAAGTTGCCATGTGTGAGAATCGCCCCCTTGCTGCGCCCCGTCGTACCGGAGGTATAGCCGAGGACGGCCGGATCATCCGCAGTAAGGCGGACGGGCGATTCCAGACCCTCCGATCCCGCCTCCATCTTCCGCCACCCGACTCCGCGCTCGAGCACGACGACATCCTCCCGGACTGCCGTAAGCGCAGCGGCATTGACGGCCTCCGTCTCACCCGCGGCATCCGTTATGAGAATCCGCGGGGCCGCATCCTCCAGGATATGCGTCAGCTCGGTCTGCCGATAACGGATGTTGACAGGGACTGCAATCGCGCCGAGCCAGAGCGCCCCGAGATAGCTGAACACGAACTCCGGGGAGTTCTCCATGTAGAGGCCGACCCGGTCGCCCCGGCGGACGCCCAGACGCCTCAGCGCCCCCGCCGCATGCACGATCTCATGGTGAGCATCGGCGTAGGAGATCGTGTCGCCTTCGAAATGGAGAAACGCCTTGGCGGGGGTAGCGTGAGCGGCCGCCAGGAATGCGTGTGGAAGAGAATCAGGCTGAACCATTTGAACCAACACTCACTTACTCGGTGGCGTAAGGACGGAACCGCGACGGCATGATGCGGTCGCCGGGGCGTCACCTCACGAACGATGTCGATATGTGCGCGGGACGCTGCTTTAGACGCAACTGATCAGGCCGGAGCCGGAGATGCAGCAGGCGACGTCATTCCGTCCCCGATCGCGCATCGGCAGCGCGTCAGATAGTGTCTTGCCTCAGCGTACTTCCAGCATGGGATGGAAGTGACAGCTGTAACAGTCCATCTCGTGTGGCGGCTTGATCCGGGCGCCGGGTTCTATCGTGAGAGCAGCGCCACATCGAGGGCAGTTACCCTCGAAGGATCGGACGGTGAACACCCCTCGGAAGTTACGGACCGAGACGATGCCACCTGCGACCAGGGCGATCAACGCCCAAGGGATGTGAGGCGGGAGGATGGCGACCACGACCGCGAGAAGCGTGAATCCCACAAGCGACGCCACCCCTCGCGTCATCCGCTCCGACCGCGGCCTGAACTCGAGATCGGCCCGCCCGGGGACCGGCTCGTGGCCCGAAAGCGTGAGCACCACGGTGCGTTCAGCTGAAATATCTTTCATCTTACCATCCATCTGCAGGAGCAGTCTCGTCAGCGATCGGGCCGCGCCGGATGCAGGCCGAAGGGTGGCTGCGGCGGCTTCGCTCAGCCGCGGGTGCCGGCCTTCCATACAGCGGATGCGATACCCAGTGGCAAGACCGGGAGTGTCCGCGCTTCCCTGTTATGCGGACCGCTGGATGAGCTGCGGCTGTCCCCCTGTAGACCGTGCCTGGTGAGCCGCTTGACACGGCGACGCGATAAAGCCCGTCCGCGACGTACCATCCGAATATCGTCGCCGGCATTTCATGCGGAAAGGTTGGGTTGTCAGACCGGGCATGTAGTATTTGCCGGGCCAGGGTAGTAGGCAGTGGAACCAGTCCTCGATCTGGTCGGCAACACTTTACACACTGTCGCCAGCCGCGTGATCCGCGGTCACCGTCCGCAGGAAGTTGCCGGCGCGCCCTCGACGGGACGAAGCAAGAGCCCTACATATCTGCTCGCAGAAGGGTGGCCCCTGCGGCGCGGGTTGCGCTGGCGCGCGGGTCCGCAGAAGGGTCGATCCTCACCTGTCGGGGTATTCGGCCCTGCCGCCATTCTTGCCGGTAGCGTTGCATCGGCCGGATGACGGGAGTTCATACAGGAGGTTGGCGCATGACGGAAAACGAACGCAGCGAGGAGCTCCAGTCGACCCTGCTCGAAGCAGATCGGCTCAGTGAGGAGGGCGAGGACGGCCAGGCGCTCGACCTGCTCCTGGCGGCTGAAGAAGGGAACAAGGACGATCCGACCCTACTCTGCATGATCGGGGCGCTCGCATCGGGCCTGGGCATCGAAGGGATGGCCGTCGACTATTTCACTCGCTGCATTGATCAGAGCCCGACCGACCCCGAGGTGCTGATCGTCGCGGGGAGCGGACTCGCGGCCGCGGGAGATCCGGGCGCAGAGCCGGCGCTACGCCTGGCGGCTCTCACCGCCCCGAACAACGCGGCCGCTCGCGCCAACTATGGTGCGCTGCTCGTGCGAACAGGCCTCATCGAACAGGGGCTGGAGGAGCTGGAGACCGCCCGATCGCTCGACCCGGACGACGCGGAGACTCGGCGGGCACTTGGTGTCGCTTATCTGCTCCTCGGCCGCACGACCGAGTCGCTTGACGAGCTCGAGACGGCGGTCGAAGCAGACCCCGAAGATGTCGAAAGCCGCCTGCTCTGGGGGCTCGTCCTTCTTTCATCGGACGAACTTACCCGAGCGGCGGAGGCGCTTTACCCACTCGGCGAGGCGATGGCGCAGGATGGGACGGTCCAGCTGATCCTCGCCCTCGCCTTCCGCCTGGAAGGGTGGGAAGAAGAAGGGTGGGTCGCCTTCAGCCGGGCGGAGGAGGCACAGCCGCCGGTCGACGGCGCGAGCCTCCGCGAAGTCGAGGACGCGCTCGCGGGTGAAGATGACGCCGTCCGGGAGATCCTCTTCGACGAGCTGGCGCCAATGGCGCTGCGCCAGCGGATGTTCCCCGGCTGACATGCGTCTACTGCGCGGCCTTCTGGCATTCTTCCCGGCGATCCTCTACCTGTGGGGGCTCGGCTTCCTCTCCGTCTTCTCCTTCGGGTCGCGGGATGAAGCCACGAGTGCGGATGCCATCGTCGTGCTGGGGGCAGCGCAGTACGATGGCCGACCGTCGCCGGTGCTTAGAGGCCGCCTCGACCATGCGGTCGCTCTCTATCGCGACGGGTTTGCGGACCGGATGATCCTTACCGGTGGCGTCGGCGTCGGCGATACGGTGAGCGAGGCGGAGGTCGGCCGCCGCTACGTCATCGCGCAGGGGGTGGACGCCGAATCGATCCTCGTCGAGCGGGGCGGGCTCAGTTCGGTTGCCTCCATGAGAGCCGTCGCTGACGTCATGAGTACCAATGATCTGCGCAGCGCGATCCTGGTGAGCGACGGGTTTCACATGCTGCGCCTCCGGCTTCTCGCAACGTCGATGGGCATCCGCGCATACTCATCGCCGACCCCGCTCAGTCCGATCGATCAGGGTTCTCCCGAGGAATGGCGATACATCTTCCGCGAAGCGCTCATTCTTCCGAGCCTCGCGCTGGGCGACCGGATCCTCTTCTTCACCCAGGGTGAGAACCACCCTCGATAACAATGCTGCTGCGCCCCGGTATAATCTGGGACGGTATTTGCAGAGGGGCGTCCGTCCTCAATCCCGCACCCTTGCGCAAGAGGGTCATCACGTCTTGCCGGAAGCATGAAATTTCAGATCGATAGCTACCGGCTGGGAAATGGTCTCCGGGTGAATCTGTCCCTGGATCGATCCCAGCCGGTTGTCGCCGTAAATCTCTGGTATAACGTCGGCAGCAGAAACGAACGAACCGGCCGCACCGGATTCGCGCACCTCTTCGAGCACATGATGTTCCAGGGCTCGCAGAATGTGCCCGATACACAGCATATCGCACATGTGGAGCGGGCGGGCGGCTCCATGAATGGCTCCACCTGGCTGGATCGCACCAACTATTTCGAGACCGTGCCTGCCAACCGGTTGGAGCTGGCGCTCTGGCTCGAATCGGACAGGATGGGCTTCCTCCTGCCTGCGATGACCCAGGAGAAGCTGGACAATCAGCGCGACGTCGTGAAGAACGAGCGCCGCTGGAGGGTGGACAATCAGCCCTATGGTGACTGGGACGAGAGGCTGCAGGCGCTCGTCTATCCTCCCGATCATCCGTATCACCACTCCGTCATCGGGAGTATGGAGGATCTCGATGCCGCGACCCTGGAGGATGTTCAAACCTTCTTCAGGACGTACTACGCGCCCAACAACGCCGTTCTCACGATCTGCGGGGACTTCGATCCGGCGCACGCGAGAGAGCTGGTCGAGCGTTACTTCGGCGGAATTCCGCGCGGACCGGACACGCCGCCTGTTCCGGGCACGACGACGCTGGCGCCGCAGATCGATGGTCCGGTGCGAGAAACGGTCGAATCGGCCGTCGCCCTCCCACGGATCTATTCGGCGTTCCGCATCCCCCCCTATGGCGAGCGGAAGTTTTACGTCGCGGATGTCGTCGCGCACCTGCTGGCGAGCGGGAAGGCGTCGCGGCTTTATGGCAGCTTCGTCCGCAAGCAGCTCGCACAGAGTGTATCCGCGTATGCGCTCCCGATCGTTACGGGTGCGTCGATGCTGATCATTTCGATCACTGCGAACCCGCGCACGGCCATCGCGGACGTTGAAGAGCAGATGTGGCAGGAGATCGAACGGCTTCGCACCGACGGCTGTTCGACCGGTGAACTCGATCGCGTTCTCACGGGGATCGAGGCACGGGAGACAATTTCACTTCAGAGGATCGGAGAACGGGCTGATCAGATCTCGATGTTCACAACGCTTTTCGATGATCCCGGCCGCATCAATGAGGAGCTGGATGAGTATCGGACCATCACAGTCGACGAGGTTCGGGAGTTCGTGAGGGAGTACCTTCACCAGCATCACTCGGCATTGCTCACCTATCTTCCTCGAGCCAGCCAGGAGGCAGCATGAGCGGCGCTCTGCTCGACCGGACGCAGACGCCGCCTCCCGGAGAACTCCGCCATTTTGCCTTTCCGCCGATCGAGCGGGTCGAGCTTTCGAACGGCCTGCCTCTCTGGTTCGCACGGACCGAAGGCCTTCCGGTCGCAACGGTATCGCTGCTTCTTCCTGCGGGAGCGATGCGAGAGGATCCGTTGCAGGCCGGCGTGGCAAAGCTGACTGGCTCCCTTCTGGAGTCGGGCGCCGGCGAAATGGATGCGCCTGAGATCTCGGAAAGGCTGGAGGGACTCGGCGTTCGCCTACAGGTCAGAACCGCGTGGGAGGTTACCCGGGTTGAATTCACCGCGCTCTCGTCCCAGGTCGGCCCCGCTCTTGACCTGCTCGGGACACTGGTTCGGAACCCGACCTTCCCCGAAGCGGAAGTGGACCGGCTGCGTAACCAGCAGGTCGCCGGCATCCTCCAGCGCCGGGCGGAGCCGCGCGGGTTCGCCAACGATCTCGTGTCAAGTTTCCTCTACTCGGACGATTCGCCCTACTCCCGCCCGCTGGAGGGCAGCTCGTCCACAGCGGGAAGTCTGACCCGGGAAGATGTCGCGCGTTATCACGCCGCGTGCTTCACACCGATGGGGGCAGCGATCGTCGTCGCCGGTAACATCGACATCGGGCAGATCCGGGAGCAGGCGGAGCGCGTCCTTGGAAGCTGGACCGGCGCACCGCTCACGCCCCTCGACGTTCCGGTCAGACCCCGTACATCCGGTGTCCAGGTCGTCGTCATCGACCGACCGGGTGCCGTTCAGTCCGAAATCCGGATCGGCCATATCGGGGTGCCCAGAAACACGCCGGATTATTTCCCGATCACCGTGCTGAACACGATCCTCGGAGGAGCCTTCTCCTCGAGGCTCAACCTCAACCTTCGCGAAAAGCATGGCTTCACCTATGGGGTTCGGTCGAACTTCGTCATGAGGAGGCGGCCCGGCCCGTTCCTGATTTCCACGGCGGTCCAGACGGAAGTCACGGGCGCAGCGACTCGGGAAATCCTGGGAGAGCTCAACCGCATTCGCGAGGAGGAGGTGGCGGCGGAGGAACTCGGCGATGCGCGTCACTACGTCGCCGGTACCTTCCCACTGCCGCTTCAGACGACAGACGGCCTCGCCGCACGGCTCTCGGAGCTCTTTATCCATGATCTTCCGGATGGATACGTCGACGAGTATGCGGAACGTGTCCTCGCCGTCAGCGGGGAGGATGTGCTTCGCTCCGCGCGGGAGTACATCCGGCCGGAGGAGGCAACGATTCTGGTTCTTGGAGACGCGGCCGCCGTACGGAGCCAGCTCGAGGAAGGGGGCCTCGCCGATATCGAGGTTATCTCGCACGATGCGATCGCATGAGCGACGACGCACACCCGGAGCTCGGGAAAGCGCTCGCCAGCCGCAAGATCCACGACGGGCGCGTCATCAGCCTGACCGTGGACACCGTTCGTTTCCCGGACGGGTCGACGGGCGACCTGGAGATGATCAGGCACCCAGGCGCGGCTGCAGTCGTTCCGCTCCTCGACGATCCATCAGCGGACGATCCGAGAATCCTCCTCGTTCATCAGTATCGCTATGCCGTCGGCGGGTACCTCTATGAGGTGCCTGCCGGCCGCCCGGACCGTGCGGGCGAGCCGTGGGAGGTGTGTGCGCAGCGTGAGCTCGAGGAGGAAACCGGCTACCGCGCGAGAAGCCTGACGCCCATGGGCTCAATCGTCACGACGCCAGCCTTCACCGACGAGCGCATCCATCTCTTTCTCGCCTCCGATCTCGAACCTGGCGAGCTCTCCCGTGACGACGATGAGTTCATGGAAGTCGTCGAGATGCCCCTTTCGAAAACGCTCCAGCTGATCGAAGCTGGAAAGATCGATGATGCCAAGACTGTCTCTGCCCTCCTCTATGCTGCGATGTTCCGGCTCGCGCGCAGGTAGCTCGCGCAGGTAGGCAGCGCCCCCCTTTCCGGCGGTGATACAGGGGTGGCCCCTCAGGAGGGCTACCCCTGTCCTTTCAGGGGTACACCGAGGCGCGATGACGCCAAGTGTGGAGTGCGCTAACCGCGGGGTGCATAAGGTCTTACGCCTTGCGTTGCCCTGTCCTTCGGAAGGTATGGAACCTGCCCCCTGAGCCTCCGCAGTGATCCCGCTCGTCAGAGGGCGAGTCCTCCTTTCCACTCGAGTGATCGAGAGGCGTATGGCTCAGACAGGGACGCAGGCGATACAGTTCGGCCACGTGCCGGAACACAACCCGACCCTCCTCCAGGGACTCGACGACAGCGGTCTCGTCGCCGCGTATCTGGCGGGCGAGAAGCGCGCTTTCACCGAGTTGACGGATCGGTATCACAGGCGGCTCATCAACTTCGTCTACCGCACGACAGGGGACAGGGAGCGCGCGGAAGATCTCGTCCAGGAGACCTTCATCCGCGTCTACCGGCATCTTCACCGGTTCGACCAGAGCAAGAAGTTCTCGACGTGGGTGTATACGATCGCGTCGAACCTCGCGAAGAATGAGCTCCGGAACCGGTCCCGGAATCCTCTTGTGCTCTTCCAGACGATCCGCGCGAACTGGGATGCCGATCAGCGCCCGCTGGAGTGGGAGGACAACACCTACCGCCCCGACGATCTCTTCCGGAAGCGACATCTTCGGCAGATGGTCGAGGCGGCCGTGGCCCGGCTACCAGACCATCACCGGACGGTTTTCGTGCTGAGGGAGATGGAAGGAAAGACGTACGAAGAGATCGCCGAAATCACCGACTGCAACCTCGGCACTGTGAAGAGTCGTCTGAATCGTGCACGCAACAGCTTTGCGCAGCTCATCGAGCCGATGCTTCAATAGGCGTCCGGACGGAACTCCGCATGACCTGGCCTGTAGAATGGGCCGGTAGCAAGGTCCGGGCATCCTGACGAAGCATACTCAACGATGGCTGGAGAGTCCGTGATGATCGACTGTTCCGCACTGCTGGCGGAGTTCTCCGAATTCAGAGACGGGCTGATGGAGCCTTCGCGGGCGTCTGCCGTGGAGGCTCATCTGCGCATCTGCCCGTCATGCCAGCGATATGCGCGGGTGGTGAATGAGGGCGTCGGGGAGTATCGCGCTGCCTCTTCGGTCGAGCCGTCGGAGGATTTTCTCGTGCGGCTCCAGGAGCGTTTGCAGCTCGTCGATCTCGAAAGCGAAATTTACGGTCGTTCGGATTCCTCGCTGACCTCCGCGGGAGTCGTCGTTCTTCTGGCCCTTATTCTGGGTGCAAGTGCCTGGATCCCCGTGCTTCGCTCCAGTAGCGCTGTCGTACGCCTCCCGCCCGTTGCGGCGCACGCGCCCGGATACGACGTGAAGTATGCCTTCTTCCGGAGGCCGACTCTCGTGGTTCCGGCCAGCCCGTATGCGCAGGGGTCGCAGGTCATCTTCCGTACTACCTCGCTGAATACGATCGCTCCGCAGGCCGCTCACGCCGCCATCTCACGCTGAGCTCGAATCGACTCTTGCCGGTCAGGATCCCCCCGCCTTGCCCCGACTGACTCAGGCCTCTCTCCTGGAGAAGCTGGCCACCCGCCCGGCTTCCGCCGTCATCTTCCTGCATGGAGATGAAGAGTATCTGCGGGATGAGGCCGCGCGCCTCGTCATCGCGAGTGTACTCGACCCCGGCATGGCCGCCTTCAATCTGGATCAGCTGCGCGGGAATGATGTGACACCCGAGTCGCTCGCCTCGGTGGTTGCTACGCCGCCGATGATGGCCGAATACAGGGTCGTCGTGGTGCGCGACGTACAGGGGATGTCGCCGAAGGTCCGGGAGGTGGTCGAGGGTATGCTCGACCGGCCTACCGAAGGAGTGATCGTCGTGCTGATCGGTACGATCCCCGCCGGGAGCAAGGCGAAGTTCTACGATACGCTGCGGAAGAAGGCGCTCGCGGTGGACTTCCCCGCGCTTCAGGCGCACGACCTGCCCGGCTGGGTGGTAGAGCATGGTCGCGAAGCCCACGGAGTCGAGATCGCAATCGAAGCCGCGCGGGCCCTTTCCGCCGCGATCGGTTCGCAGCTCGGCGTTCTCTCAACCGAAATCGAGAAGGCGGTAGCCTTCGCCGGTGACCGGAAGGAGATAACACTCGACGATATCCGGGCGGTCGGCGGGTATATCCCGCGGGTCGATCGCTGGGGCTGGTTCGACAAGATCGGGAACCGCGAGTTCGCGGGGGCACTCGAGGACCTCCCGGAGCTTCTCGACTCCGGGGAGAACGCGGTCGGCCTGGTGATCGGCATGTCGAGCCACCTTCTCAAGCTGGGCCTTGCGTCCTCGGGGGGAGATGAAGGCTTGCAGCGCGTCCTGCGCGGGAACCAGCGGTGGCTCGGCCAGCGGCTCGGACCGCAGGCGAGGAAGTGGAGCCCCACCTCCATAGACCGCGCGCTCACCGACCTTCTGCGGACCGATCGCCTCCTCAAAAGCGCTTCACTGAGCGATCGTCAGGCGATGGAAGAGCTGTTGCTGAGGCTGGCAGCTGGTTCCGCTCGATAGCCCATCCCGACCGACGGCCGTATAATGCCATCTGTTCACTGGCGCTGACGGCGGCGCGATCCTGGTGCGCCGAGATCCTTTCTGATGGAATCCTCCCCGACCGACACACCGTTGATGCAGCAATGGCGCGAGATCAAGGCGCGCCATCCGGATTCGCTCGTCTTCTTCAGGGTCGGCGACTTCTACGAGATGTTCTACGAGGATGCCGAGGCCGGCGCGAAGCTGCTCGACATCACGCTTACCTCCCGCAACAACGGCAGCTCCCGCGCCCCGCTCGCCGGCATCCCGGTGCATGCGCTCGACGGCTATCTCCAGAAGCTCGTCCGGCTGGGGAAGCGGGTCGCCATCTGCGAGCAGGTCGAGGATCCGGCGCTCGCGAAGGGGATCGTGCGCAGAGAGGTCGTCGAGACGATATCCCCCGGGACGGCACTCGCCGATGGTCTTCTGGACGTCCGGCGCAACAACTTCCTTGTGGCTATCGCCGGCGACCCCGGCGAGGGTGGGCGCATCGCGATCGCGACTGCGGATCTTTCGACCGGCGAGTTGAGGGTCGAGTCCACCCCGGCCGACTCGATGATCGACGCGCTCGGCCGGATCGAACCGGCGGAACTCGTGGCCCCCCGCTCGTGGGAGCTGATCCTCGAAGGTACCAGCGGCTTCCCCCCGATCACCTACCGACCGGATTGGCTTTTCGAAGCCGCCCCTGCCCGCGATCTCGTACGCCGTCATTTCGGGGTCCATTCGCTCGATGGGTTCGGCATCCCGGACGACGACGCGCTCATCAGCGCCCTCGGAGCCGCGGTCGGGTATCTCAACGATACTCAACCACGAGTGGCCGGCGTGCTGAGCCCTCCCCGCTACCGGGCGGAGGGTACGGCGATGCCCATCGACGAGATGACCCGCCGCAACCTCGAGCTCGTGGAGTCACTCGCCGGCAGCGGCGGCGGCCGAACACTTCTGGACGTCGTTGACCGGACGCTGACGCCGATGGGTGCCCGTCTCCTGCGTCAATGGGTACTCGCGCCCCTTCTCGATCCCGGGGCGATCCAGAGTCGTCTGGATGTCGTGGAGGAGATAAAGGAGGAAGCGGACGTCCGACGGGCGACGCGCCAGCAGCTTCGTGAAATTCGCGATCTGGAGCGGCTCGCGGTCAAAGTCGCGTCCGGGCGCTGCACGCCGCGGGATCTGATCGCACTCGCCACCTCCATCGCTGCGGTTCCCGGGCTGCTCGAAGAGCTTTCGAATGACAGCGCGCCGCTGCTGTTGAAGCTGGTCGGCGATGTCGACCCGCTCGCGGATCTCGTCGGGCTCATCACATCCGCCATCTCGCCCGATGCCCCGGTCGCCATCGCTGACGGAGGGGTGATCCAGACCGGGTTCAATGCCGAGCTCGACGAGCTTCGTTCCACGAGAGAGGGCGCCGTAGACTGGATCGCGCGGCTTCAGGCCCAGGAGCGCGAGCGGACCGGGATCAACTCGCTGAAGGTCGGGTTCAACAGGGTGTTCGGGTATTATCTGGAGGTCTCCCGAGCCAGCGCGGACCGCGTGCCCGACCATTTCCAGAGGCGTCAGACCCTCAGCAATGCCGAGCGGTACATCACACCTGAGCTGAAGGAATGGGAGGAGAAGGTCCTCGGCGCGGATGAGAAGATCGTGAGCCTCGAGTCGACCATCTTCGATGAGATCCGCTCGACTGCATCGTCCTTCATTCCCGGGATCCAGCGTCTCGCCGGACAGGTAGCACTCATCGACGTTCTGACGGGTCTGGCAGAGCTTGCCGTCCGTGCGGACTATGTCAAACCGACGATATCGAACGAGTACGGCCTGACGATCCGTCGGGGACGGCACCCCGTCGTGGAGACGATGATGCCGCGGGAGGATTTCATCCCCAACGATGTGCGGCTCGACGAGGAGCAGCGGGTGATCGTCCTCACCGGCCCGAACATGGCCGGTAAGTCGACCGTCCTGCGGCAGATCGGCCTGATCGTTCTCCTCACGCAGATCGGCTCCTTCGTGCCGGCCGCGGAGGCGACGGTCGGCGTGGCGGACCGTATCTTCACGCGGGTCGGCGCGTCCGACAATCTCGTCCGGGGTCGATCGACCTTCATGGTCGAGATGACCGAGACGGGCGCGATTCTGAATGCTGCGACCGACCGCTCCCTCATTCTGCTCGATGAGATCGGCCGGGGGACGTCGACGTGGGATGGGCTCAGCGTCGCGACGGCGGTGACCGAGTTCATCCATGACAGGATCGGCGCGAGGACGGTCTTCGCGACGCACTATCATGAGCTCACCGAGCTTTCCGGTCGTCTCGAGGGTACGGTGAACTACAGCGTCGCGGTCAAGGAAGAGGGGGAGTCGATTATCTTCATTCGCTCCCTCGTGCACGGTGGCGCCGACCGATCATACGGCGTGGAGGTCGCCCGGCTCGCGGGGCTGCCGGCGGAAGTGATCCAGCGGGCGAGGACGCTCCTGGCGGAGCTGGAGCAGCGGGGCAGGGAGGGGAGCGGGCGGGCCCGTTCAGCCCCTCCGCCCCCGGACGCGTCTCAACTCGGTCTGTTTCCTGCCGGTGAACACCCGATTGTGGAGCGCCTTCGGACGCTCGATCCGAACCAGCTGACACCGATTCAGGCACTGGCACTTCTCGCGGAGCTGAAGGACCAGGCCGGATCCCAACCAGAATGACGGAACTGGAGTGACCAGATCCAGAAGCAGTGTCATCCCGCTCGCAGTTGCTCTCGCGATCACATCGACCGCGTGCGGTGACCGCGCGCCGGATACACCTCCACGACAGCTCACCTCCTCTCCCTTCCACTACCCGGAGGAGCTCTGGGACGCGGGAGTCGAAGGAGAGACGATGCTCGAGCTGCATGTGTCCCGGACCGGGACCGTCGACTCGGCGAAGGTTCGGGAAACCAGCGGACATGAAGAGTTCGACTCCGCGGCCGTGCGCGGCGTCGCGGGACTTCTTTTCGATCCGGCGCGGCGGGGGAATGACAGCGTCGCGGTCACGGTGCTCCTTCCCGTTCAATTCCATCTGCCGAACGATTCGGTCGAAGTAAATCTCCCCGAGTGAACCGTGACGATCCGACATCAACGTCCGTATGAGAGCGTCCTCGACACCATCGGGTGGACGCCGCTGATCCGCCTCCGCCGGGTCGGGGCCGGTATCCCGACACCGGTTTATGGCAAGGCCGAGTTCATGAACCCGGGTGGATCGGTGAAGGACCGCATCGGGCCGGCAATCATCGAGGCGGCGGAGAGGGAGGGCAGGCTGAAGCCGGGCGGGACGATCGTCGAAGGGACGAGCGGGAACACCGGCATCGGCCTCGCCATCGCTGCGGTGGAGCGTGGCTATCGCTGCATCTTCACCATCTCCGACAAGATGAGTCAGGAGAAGGTGAGGCTCCTGAAGGCGTTCGGAGCGGAGGTCATCGTCACGCCGGCCGCCGTCCCCCCCGACCATCCGGACAACTACGTGGAGACGGCGAAGCGCATCGCCCGCGACACGCCGAATGCCATCCTCGCGGACCAGTTCTACAACCAGGCGAACCCCGCCGCACATTACGCGACGACAGGGCCCGAGATCTGGGAGCAGACCGAAGGCCGCATCACCCACTTCATCGCGGCGGCCGGAACGGGCGGCACGATCACCGGCGTCGGTCGCTACCTCAAGGAGAAGAACCCCGGGATCCGCATCATCGGCGGCGACCCGGTCGGATCGATCCTCCGCGAGCTGTCGGAGACGGGGAAGAAGGGGGAGTCGACGCCTTACAAGGTCGAGGGGATCGGTCAGGACAAGGTCCCCGGCGCACTCGATATGGACATCGTCGATGAGTGGCGGTCGGTCGATGACCGGACCTCCTTCGCGATGGCCCGACGACTGACCCGGGAAGAGGGCCTTTTCGTCGGCGGATCGAGCGGCCTGATCGTGCACACGGCGCTCTCGGTCGCGCGAGAAGTCGCAGACCCGGATGCCTGTATCGTCTGCATCCTATGCGATACCGGCGAACGGTATCTCTCGAAGCTCTACAACGACGAGTGGATGCAGGAGAACCGGCTGATGGAGCCGGCCCGCGTGAGCGCCGCGACGATGGTGGTCGCGAAGGGGGAGGGCGCTCCGGCGGGGCTGGTTGCAGTCGACCCTTCCACCACTGTCCGGAAGGCGCTCGCCTACATTACCGAACACAATGTGTCGCAGCTCCCGGTGCTGAACGCCGGCGAGTGCGTCGGGCACATCTCAGAGGGGTCACTGATGGCGCGGGTGATCGAGAGCCCGACGCTCATCGATCACCCGGTCCATGAGGTGATGGATGCACCCTTCCCGGTCGTCGATGCGACTGTCGATCTTCCGGCAATCACACGGCTGCTGACGCGTCAGAATCCGGCGGTGCTCGTGCGGCGCGAGGGGGAACTGTCCGGCATCATCACCCGCTACGACGTTCTTCACTACATCACCGGCTGACCCCCGGTTCAGGGTGAGCGAGCGGCGCTGCCGACCGCCGCGTCGAAGCGCTCGATAATCCGAACTTTGTCCTGCCAGGGGAGGAAGGCCGCCTCGAAACTCATCCGCGCGATTCGGGCGAGTTCCGACCATTCAAAACCGAGATGGTCGTAGGCCAGCAGATACTCGTCGGTGATCGTCGTGCGGCTCATCAGACGGTTGTCGGTGTTGAGGCTGATGACCACACCCTCGTCGAAGTATTGGCGGACCGGGTGCTCCTCGAAGCTCGCCACGGCCCGGGTCTGCACATTCGAGGTCAGGCAGATCTCGATCGGTACACGGAAGTCGATTACGTACTGCATCAGGTCGCGGTCTTCGAAAAGTCGTGTTCCGTGCCCGATCCGGTGTGCCCGGCAGTAGTGGAGCGCCTGATGGATGGACTCCGCACCGTACGCCTCCCCCGCGTGGATCGTCGCCGCCATGTTCGCGTTCAGCACAGTGTAGAAGGCATTCCTGTGCTTCTTCGCCGGATAGTTGTACTCCGCGCCCGCCAGGTCGAATGCGACGACACCCTTTCCCTTGAATGCGACGGTGAGGTCGGCAAGGATCTGTGAGGTTGCCGGATCCATATTCCGGATGCCGCAGATGATCACCTGGCAGCGTGCGCCAACGTCCCGCTCCGCCCGTCGCAAGCCACGCAGCACCGCTTCCACCACATCCTCCAGAAGAAGCCCCGCGCGGGTGTGAAGGATCGGGGAGAATCTGATCTCCGCATACCAGACACCCTCCTGCGCGAGATCCTCCGCGAGTTCGTAGGCGGCCCGTTCGAGCGCTGCCGCGCTCTGCATCACGGAGAGGGTCGTATCGAAGCGCGCCAGGTACTCCTCGAGGTTCCGTGCTTCCCGGACGTGCATGTATTCCTGGAGGCTGTCGGCGTCGTCCCCGGGGAGCGTGACGCCGGCATCCTGTGCGAGTTCCAGCATCGTCGCGGCGCGCAGAGACCCATCCAGGTGAACGTGAAGCTCTGCCTTGGGCAGCGCGATGATCTTCTGTTGCAGGTCGGCTCGTACTGCATCGTCCCTTTTCATCACCACTCCAGTCTGCGGGCGTCTTGTCGAGACAGCTTGATTTTGTTGTTCTTGGCGAAGGTAAGCTCTTTCTTCTCGAAGAGCCTGATGAGCACCACCCCAGCAACAAACCCACCAACGTGGGCCCAAACTGCGGGTCCGCCCTGATCGGCAGCCTGCGAGCCTACCGTCACCACCCCCATCGCGAGTTGGAGGAAGAACCAGTAGCCGAGAAGGACGAATGCCGGGAGGGAGAACATGAAGAAGGGCGGAAACCAGGTCAGCACGCGTACGCGCGGATAGAGGACGATGTACGCTCCCATGATGCCGCTGATGGCGCCACTCGCGCCGACGGCGGGAAGGGCGCTGGTCGGCTCAAGGTAGATATGCGCAGCGGCCGCCGCGATCCCGCACAGGAGATAGAAGGCGAAGAAGCGCAGATGCCCCATCGAATCTTCGATGTTGTTCCCGAAGACCCAGAGGAACACCATGTTGCCGAGGAGGTGTTCCCAGCCGCCATGCATGAACATTGAGGTCATGACGGAGGCCCATCCCAAGCTTCCAGGCTGGCACGCGCCCGTCAGTTCGCAGGGCACGAAGCCGAAGTTCATGACCGATGCGAGGAGCGCGGGGCCGGATCCGCCACCCTGCACCAGGAACCAGACGGCGACATTCAGCGCGAGGAAGCCCATTGTGAAGAGGGGGCTCAGCTCGGTCGGGTTCTCGTCCTGAAGAGGTATCACGGCTCTCCGGGTGCATGATATGGCGATGGTTGCCGACGATGGCGGCGGCAACCGATCGGATCAGCCGCGCCTCGACAGATTGTACGAGCGGACGGTCTTTTGCAAAGCCCGGGCTCCACTACTAGCTTTTTCGCCGGCGATCGGCCCGCGACCCCGTGCGGGCCGTCGCTCTTCCTACGGAAAAATAGTCCCCCGTGAGATCCCTGCGGCGCGCCGTCGCGTCTGTCATTCTGACTCTTCTTCTGCCCTCCATGCTGGTCGGGCAGCTTCTGCCTACGGCTCCTGCGGCGGATACGACAGCGGCTCAGCCCGAAGTGTACGATCCACCCTTCTCGCCGGGCGGCGCCTTCTTTCGGTCGGTGCTCCTTCCCGGCTGGGGTCAGGCGCATGTCGGTGCCCCAGCGCGGGGCGCGGTGTACTTCGCACTCGCCGCCGGCAGCGGCTGGATGACCTATCTCACCCGCCAGCAGCTCGCGGACGCGCGCGCCGAGCAGCAATGGCTTCGAGACACGGGCGTCATCGAGCCGGGCGACGAGAGCGACTTCGCGCTCGCGAGAGGCCAGCATTTCGAAGATTGGGCCGCTCTGACCATCTTCCTGATGTTCCTATCCGGCGCCGACGCGTATGTGTCGGCGTATCTCGCCGATTTCGGGGAGCGGGTGCAGGTCCGTTCGGCGGAGGGTGGGGGCGTCCGGCTGGAGACACGGGTCCCGGTGGGCGGCGCACGATGAGCGACTCCCGACCCGTCGGGATCTTCGATTCGGGTCTCGGCGGGCTCAGCATCGCGCGCGAGATACGGCGCCGGCTGCCCGGCGAGGATCTGCTCTACATCGCGGATTCAGCCTACGTTCCGTATGGCGGGAGGAGCCTCGAGGAAATCCGCGATCGCGCTGTGACCGTCACCCGAATCCTTGTGGATGCGGGCGCGAAGATCGTCGTCGTGGCGTGCAATTCGGCATCAGGTGCCGCGCTGGAGGTTCTGCGCGAATGCTTCGACATTCCGATCGTCGGACTCGAACCCGCCGTGAAACCAGCCGCCGCAGGCACCCGATCCGGTCGCATCGCCGTTCTAGCGACCCCAGCGACCCTGAAGACGGAGCGTTTCAACCGTCTCGTCGACAATCACGGCGCGGGCGTTCAGGTGATGAAGATCCCCTGTCCGGGCTTTGTGGAACTGGTCGAGGCTGGCTCCCTCGAGGATGATGCGGCAGCGGAGAGGGTCAGGGATGTGCTCAACCCCATCCTCGGGTCGGGCGCCGATCGGGTGGTGCTGGGGTGCACGCACTATCCCTTCCTGAGGAATACGATCGCGAGAGTTGTAGGTGAAGGTGTCCAGATTCTGGACAGCGGGGAGGCTGTAGCCAGACAGGTGGATCGGGTTCTGGAGGAGAAGGCGCTGAAAGCGCCGGTCGGGAAAGGTCGCTTCTCCCTGCTCACCACCGGCGAGCCCGAGAGGGTGGAGGCTGTCGCCGGGCGGCTCTGGGGAGAAGATGTTCAGGTCAGCAGGGCTTCGGAGTGATCGGTGCTTCAGCTCCAGCTACGGAGAACGGGCGGCGCATCCTTCCGGAGGACGAGGTAGTTCGAGTGGTTGATCCAGTCGCCCGTATTGATGTAATAGCGTCCCGGTTCGACTTCTTTGACGACCGGGATATGGGTATGTCCTGCCAGGACGAGGTCGATGTCCGGCCGCTCGGCGAGCCGCTGTTCCGCCCAGGTCGACAGCGCCGCGGCCCGAACGGGATTCGTGCCGTGCGCATTTCCCTGCTTCCCCTCTGTCGTCGAAACGAAGGAGGCGAGGCGACTTCCCCAGTC
>CAYRLB010000026.1:0-7077 GCA_964424945.1 uncultured Gemmatimonas sp. | reverse complement strand
TCTTTCAGCGCAGCCAGCACTCGGTAGTGCTTCGCGTGGATGACCGTCCGGTACTCGAACCAGAAGTCGAAGAGGTCGCCGTTGATCAGCAGGCGGGACGCAGAAACCGCCACCTCATCGAGAAAGCGCAGGAAGGCGCGTTCCGTCTCGTCCGGGACGGCGCCAAGATGGATATCGGAAACGACGTACAGAGGCAGATCATTCATTGGGGCGGCAACTTACCGGCGTCGTTCAGTAGCGACAATGGCGAGGCCTCCGGATCGCTCGAGGCTCGACTGCCGGCGAGGGCCTGTTCCGCTTCCACCCATCGGGCAGTTGCAGCACGTACACAGCTCGTAGCAGGGCGCCCGGGAGGTGTCCGGCGCCCGGTGCGATTGTATACCCTCCCTCCTGCTTTACCCGTCGGATGATCGCTTCCCTGGACTTTCGTGTACGCTACGCCGAGACGGACCAGATGGGGGTCGTGTACCACGCGAACTACCTCGTCTGGTGTGAGATGGCCCGGACCGAGCTGATCCGGCTGCGCGGCCAGTCGTATGCCGAACTCGAGCGCTCCGGAGTCCTTCTCGCGGTGTCGGATCTCTCGATGCGGTATCATGCGCCCGCGCGCTACGATGATATGATCAGAGCCGAAGCGCGAATCGAGAGGCTGCGATCCAGAACGATCGAGTTCGCGTACCGGATCCTGCGCGTCAATGACGATGGCTCAACCGATCAACTCGCCACAGCCCGCACGACGCTGATTGCGCTCGATGCCGATTCGAAGCCGCGAAAGCTGCCGGCGGAGCTGATGCGAAGACTTACATCGGATGACTGAAGCTGCAGGAGCGGAAAGGGACGAGATCCCTTCTTGGCGATCGAAGCGCCGGCGCCTTTCGCGCGCCGCCCGCGCTCCGATGGGGGCGCTGATCCTCCTTGCCGCAGCGGCCTGTTCTGCATCGTCGGTCCAGCCCTCCGCTCCACAGCCCGCGCCGGCGTATCCGCTCTCAGAGGAGGATGTCCAGCGGATTGTTGACGTCATCGAGTTCGCGGATCGAAAGGCCTTCGACACGATCACCTTCTCAGACGCCGCCTCCGCAGAGGACCCCAGGGTTCGGAGGCAGGCTGCATACGCCGCAGGGCGCACGGGCCAGCCA
This sequence comes from uncultured Gemmatimonas sp., assembly GCA_964424945.1. Classification (GTDB taxonomy): domain Bacteria; phylum Gemmatimonadota; class Gemmatimonadetes; order Longimicrobiales; family Longimicrobiaceae; genus WHSP01. The sequence continues at coordinate 5,941 of CAYRLB010000026.1, read as the reverse complement.
GATGCCCGGCCGACGGCGCGTCATCTCCTAGCCGATGCCGACGGAATGGTAGCTTCGGCGGCAGCGTTCGCGCTCGGGATGCTGGCGGATACCGCGAGCGTGTCGACGCTTTCCAACCGGATGCTGGTTCGGGATTCGACCTTCAGTGTCGTCGTCGCCACCGCCGCCGCGACGGCGCTGGGCCGGATCGGTACGCCGGACGCGACGGAGACATTGCGCGGATTCCTCCTCGGCATCGATTCCGCGTCCGCTGCGTCCGCTGCGTCCGCTGCGTCCGCGCCAGGGTTGGTGGCCGCGGCGCTTCTCGCCTCGTATCGTGCTGGCGTCGATGACGCGGACATCTACACGCGCTGGATGGACGCCCCCGCCCCGGGAATCCGCCGAGCTGCCCTTCAGGGGCTGATCCGTCATCCGGCATCGTCCATCACACCGCTTCTCCGTGCGCGGCTCGTTGATGCGGACGGCGAAGTTCGCGCCCTCGCTGTCAGGGGGCTACGTCGCCAGCTTCCTGATGGTGCTGGGGCGACGACAGAAGATGTGGTCTCTGACCTCCTGCCCCTCCTGCACGACTCGGTCTATGGGGTGCGCATCGAAGCCGTCCGAACACTCGCTACTTTCGACGCTGGGCCTGCCAGGGATGCGCTGAGGCAGATTGCTCGGCAGGGCGGGCTCCACGAGCGCGCGGCCGCACTGGAAGCCGTTGGCCAGAGGGGCGAAGATGCCTCAGATGCAGCCGGGCTTCTGGCGCAGGCGGCGTTCGACCCGGATGCCCATCTTCATCATCGAGCGCTCGCCGCCGTCGCCCTTGCCGCCGTCGCACCTTCGCAACCATCGACGAAAGCGACGCTCGGCGCACTTCTGGAAGATGACGCGTGGCGTCTCCGGGCCGCCGCTGGAGAGGCCCTCGCCACTCTGCCTGCCCTCGACTATGCCGCAATCCTTCCCGCCGCAACCGATCCGGATCCCAGGGTCGCAACGGCTACGATCCGCGCGATTGCCGAACGGGAGGATACCGCCTCCCTTCGATCGGTCAGGTCACTTCTCATCGATGCGCTGCAGCAAAGCGATCCGCAGTTGAGAGCCGCCGCCATCGACGCAGGTGCAAGAATCGCCGATCCATCCCTCTTCTCGCTCTTCCTCGACGCGTACGCTCAGGCGCAGGCCGACTCGGTTCCCGACGCTCAGATCGCCGCCATCGATGCGATTTCGGCCCTTCGCGAGCACGGTATTCCTTTCCCGGAGCGCGCCTTCTTTGCCCGCTTCCCCGAGTCATCCCATTATCTGGTCCGGCAGCGGGTGGAGCAGATGTTCGGGCGGGATGTGCGAAGCGCGTGGGGACCGGCCTTTCCGCTGGCATCGGGAACGCGCCGCCAGACGATCGAAAGCGCGGTCCGCGAATGGATCGCTCCGGCAGATCGGGAGCTCGCCCGCCCCTGGCTTCTCATCGAGACGGACCGCGGCGACCTCACCGTCGAACTGCTGCCGGAGGAGGCGCCTCTCACGGTCGCGAACTTCCTCGCACTGGTTCGTATCGGATTCTTCGATGGACAGGAGTGGCCGCGGGTCGTTCCGAACTTCGTAATACAGGGTGGGGACCTCCGCGGGGACACCTCGGGCAGTCTCGGGTATGTAATTCGTGACGAGCTCAACCGGGAGCGTTTCGAGGCGGGCACGCTGGGGATGGCGCTGGCAGGACCGGACAGTGGAGGATCCCAGTTCTTCCTCGCTCACTCCTCCCAGCCCCATCTCGATGGAACCTATACAGCTTTCGGGAGACTACTCTCGGGTCGTCCCGTGATGGAGGAACTCCTGGCCGGGGATCGAATCGTGCGAATCGTGGAGATCCCGCGACAGATGGCTCAATGATAAAGAGAACAGCTCGACTCGGCCTGCTCACGGCCCTATTCATCTTCGGAGGTTGCACCTCTTCGCGACTGGCCCCCGTTTCAGGCGTGCCGGTCGCCGATCCGGGCGCTCTGGCCTTGGAGTTGAGCGCCGCGACGACACCCGACTCGCCCTACCAGGTCAACTTCGCCTGGAATCTCGAGGAGGGCGGCTCCCGCGCGAGTGGCCGGGGCGTGGTTCGTGTCGAGGCGCCGGAACGGATACGCCTCGATCTCTTCGGACCGCGTGGCGAAACCTATCTCGTTGCCGCACTTGCCGATGGTCGGTACAGGTTTCCCGCGGCCGTGCGCTCGCCCGTCGAACTTCCATCGCCGGTGCTCCTCTGGGGCGCACTCGGAGTTTTCGAGGTTCCGACCGGGGCAGAGCTCTCCTCGGCAACGATCGATGGTCGGTCGACGGAACTCCGGTACGTAGCCCCCAACGGTGATCTCTATCTCTTTGCGTTCACCGCCGGAAGTGAGGGAGCGATTCCGCGACCCGTTCGCATCGAACGGGCAGTAGGGCAGGGGGTGATCGAATCGGTGGCCATCTCCTACGACGCCGAGGGTGAGGTCACCCGAACGGAGTACCGCGACTGGTCGGCTTTCAGAAACCTTACTCTCACCGTGGAAACACGACGTGACGTGGAGTCCTTCCCCGGCGACATCTGGAGACCGGATGCGTAAGATTGCGGCTCTTCTGCTTTTTCCCCTGCTCGCGTCCTGCAACTACTCCTTCGTCGGCGGCGGGCTTCCTCCGCATATCCGGACGCTCGCGGTCGTTCCTTTCGAGAATACGACCCCGCAGCCGCTCATCGAGTCGGAGGTGGAGCAGCGGATCCAGGAGGAGCTTCCGCGCAACCTGGGCGTGCGCCTCGCCGCCGAAGGAACCGCCGATGCCGTCGTCCGGGGGCGGATCGTAGGATATAATGAGGTTGCGGCCAGCATTCGGCCGGTCGCCCAGGACGCGCAGCGCATCCCCGTCCTGCAGCGCGAGGTCCGCATCACCTACGATGTCGAGATTTACGACCTTCGTCAGGACCGGTCGCTCTGGCGCGCACAGTCCCAGTCGGTGGTGGGCAACTTCCAGCCGGACAACGAGGGCATCGAGATAGGAAGGACCCGGGCGGTGGAGGAACTGGTGCAGAAGATCATCGAAGGGGCGCAGTCACAGTGGTAGGCGACAAGGCGCTTCGGATCGCATCCCGCGGGAGTCAGCTCGCGCTCTGGCAGGCTGAATTCATCGCCGATGCGCTACGCAGCGCACACCCGGATCTGACCGTTGAGATCGAGATCATCAAAACGAAGGGCGACCGCATCCTCGATGTGCCTCTTGCCCGCATCGGCGACCGCGGTCTCTTCACGAAGGAGGTCGATGAGGCGCTCCTCGACCGCAGGGCGGATATCGCGGTTCATTCGCTGAAGGATGTTCCGACGACGGTCACGAAGGGGCTCCGCCTCGCCGCCGTCGGCCATCGCGAGGATCCCCGCGATGTGCTGATCGGGCCGCGCGGCGCTGACGTGTCGATCGGCCGGCTCCCCCCGGGTGCGCGTGTCGGGACGAGTTCGCTCCGCCGGCGCGCGCAGCTCCACCACCTGCGCCCCGACCTGCAGGTCGTCGACCTGAGAGGAAATCTCAACACACGCCTCGCGAAGCTCGACGCCGGTGAGTACGACGCGATCATCCTGGCTGCCGCCGGGGTTCTGCGGCTCGGCTGGGAGGACCGCATCTCCGCCTATCTCGATACGGACGATTGGCTCCCTGCTGTCGGACAGGGCGCACTGGCGATCGTTGCCCGTGAAGATGACGCGGTGACTCAGCGCACAATCGACTGTCTCGACGATCGGTCTTCATCCGCGTGCGTCCGGGCTGAGCGCGCTTTCCTGCGCGAGCTCGAGGGGGGGTGCCAGGTTCCCATCGCAGCGCTTGCACGGGTTTGGGATGGCCGCATTTCGATGGAGGGACTCGTCGCTTCGCTGGATGGTGAGCGCGTGCTTCGTGAGCACGATTACGGCGCGCTTGCCGATCCTGAAGCTCTCGGCATCCGACTCGCGACCCGCCTCGAGAGCAAAGGCGCCCGCGATATCCTCCGGGCGATTCGCGAGGCCGCAGACGGGATTCCACCACCGACGGGACCATGAGCGACCTCTTCTCCTCGAGGATCCTCTCCGTCTCCGAAGCGATTGAACAGTTCGGCCCCGGGCGCAGGGACGTCGTCGTCTTCACGAATGGCTGTTTCGATATTCTGCATCGCGGACATGTCGAATATCTCGCCTTCGCCCGCTCGCAAGGTGACCGTCTGCTCGTCGGCCTGAATTCGGACGCTTCGGTCACCAGGCTCAAGGGAGAGGGACGACCGGTCAATCCCGTCGACGACCGGGCGGTTGTTCTCGCCGCACTTGAAAGTGTCTCCGGGGTCGTCGTATTCAAGGAGGACACGCCCGCCGAGCTCATCGCGGCGATCCTTCCGGATGTGCTTGTCAAAGGGGCCGACTACGCGGTTGAAGATGTCGTAGGGGCATCCGACGTACAGGCGGCCGGCGGAAGAGTGGTTCTCGCGCCACTCGTAGCCGGACGATCCACAACCTCCATTCTGCAGAAGGCGCAATCCGGACGATGACTGAGATTTCAGGTCGCGAACGATCCCGTGCTGCTTCGGTGCTTCGGCCTTCGTCGGTTGAGGTGGGCGCTGTTCCTTACGCAGAGGGGTCGTGCCTCATCTCGATGGGGAACACGCGCGTGCTCTGCGCAGCTTCGGTCGAAGAGTCGGTGCCCGGGTGGAAGAAGGGGCGCGGCGAAGGCTGGGTCACGGCCGAGTACGCGATGCTCCCACGCGCGACCCATACGCGTACGAATCGGGAGCGGAGCACGTTGGGGGGTCGGACGCAGGAGATCCAGCGTCTGATCGGCCGCAGCCTGAGAGCGTGTGTGGATCTCGCGGCGCTCGGTGAACGTACGATCCGGATCGATTGTGATGTCATTCAGGCTGATGGTGGTACGCGCACGGCCTCCATCACGGGTGGGTGTATCGCCCTGGAACTCGCCTGCAACTGGCTCGTTCAGCAGGAGCGCTTGACGGTGACGCCCTTCCGCCAGAGGGTCGCCGCAGTAAGCGTCGGCATCGTGCGCGGCGAGATCCTGCTCGACCTGGATTACGCTGAAGATTCCAGCGCGGAGGTCGACCTCAATGTGGTCGCTCTCGACAATGGCGGACTGGTTGAGGTTCAGGGGACTGCCGAGCGCTCTCCCTTCCAGCCGGAGCAGCTCGCGGCGATGGTCTCGACTGCCCACAGTGCGATCCAGGAGCTCTTCACTCTCCAGAATTCGGTGCTGAAGGGATGACGCAACTGGTCGTCGCCACCCGCAGCGCACACAAGCTGCGCGAGATCATCGAGATGACCGGCAATATCCCGGGGCTGGAGATCATCGACCTCGATCAGGCAGGAGTGGCCTATGCGCCTGCGGAGGAAGCGATCGAGATTTTCGAGACATTCGAAGAGAATGCCCTGGCGAAAGCGCGCTATTTCGCGAGCCTTTCAGGGAAGCCGGTGCTCGCTGACGACTCGGGCCTGAGCGTCGATGCGCTGGGTGGTGCACCCGGTGTCCGTTCCAAACGCTTCTCCGAGCGGATCGACCTTTCCGGCATTGACCTCGACCGCGCCAACAATGCGCTTCTGCTTCAGAAGCTGGATGGTCTGCCCGAGAAGGAGCGTTCGGCGCAGTACGTCTGCGCCCTCGCCCTCGTGTCGCCGGCCGGTGAGGAGATATTTCGGGGGACCGTCGACGGCCGGATTCTCACTGCTCCGCGGGGCGATGGCGGGTTCGGTTATGATCCGCTCTTCTACCTTCCCTTTCTCGACCGGACCTTTGCCGAAGTCCCGGGGGAGATCAAGAATCGGCATAGCCATCGCGGGGATGCAATTCGGACGGCGTTGCCAGCCATCCGACGTCTTGCTGCTGCTGGGCTGGGACGAGGCGCGCTCGGTTGACAGTCGACCCGCCGATCTCTAGCTTTGAAGACTGTTTGCGGGACGTGGCTCAGCCCGGTAGAGCACTC
>CAYRLB010000025.1:11399-33312 GCA_964424945.1 uncultured Gemmatimonas sp. | reverse complement strand
GCGAAGCGCGGCACGCTGTCGAGGCGGCGCTCCAGAGCTTCAAGCATTGTTATACGTCAACCGGCGATAGACCCGCTCGAGCGCGGTGTCCACGCGTCCATCGATGATCCTCTCGCGCCCCTCGACCATGCATCCACCCGGTGCGATGGAAGGATCGCCGAGCCAGCGCGCTTCCCGCCCGCCGCTGATCTGCCGGAACGGGTCGGTGTCGACAGCGCCGATGGAACCGAGCGCGTTGAGATCCCCGGGATTCAAACGGATCCGCACCGGCTGGTCTATCGGAAACTCTCGGAGCGCGTTTCGGATCAGGTCGGCAAACGCCTCCTCCCCCGCCACCAGTTCCCGCCCGATGATCTGCCGTGCGATGACGACCGCCAGCGCGCAGACATTCTCCTCGATGGCGCCCGTCCAGCGGAGCTCTCCTTCGCGCAGCGTCTCCAGGACTTCCTCAGCAGCAGCAGTTACAGTGCGGAGACGGGCCGCTTCGGCGATCTCTCCCTCCTCCCGGCCTTCGGCATGCCCCCGGTGATACGCCTCCCGGACTGCCATCTCGAGCCGGCGCGCCTCGACCGCGAGTAGCTCCTTCTCCCGCTCCGCAGCAGCGGCGCGTTCCTCTCGGATCGCTTCGTCGACTGCCTGCCGGACCGCGCCGCGCAGTTCGGGCTTCCCGGCCGCGGTCACGGGGTCGGAGACGATTGCCTCGGGTGTCCATGCCGAAATTTCCATCGCGGCGAGTGCGGACACGGCACCTCCACGATGGCCGTTACTGAATGACCTCATCGTCCCCTCCTCCGCTGATGACGATTTCGCCTGACTCCTCGAGTTCGCGGACCTTCCCGACGATCGTCACCTGGGCACCTTCCACGTCCCGCAGCCGTACCGGCCCGAGGAACTCGATCTCCTCCTCCAACGCCTCGACCGCGCGCTTCGACATGGCGCCGAGGATATGCGCCTTCAGCTCGTCGCTCGAAATCTTCAGGGCGAGCGCCAGCTCCTTCGAGTCGATCTCCCGCAGCACCCGCTGCATTGCGCGAGCATCGAGCGCGATGATGTCCTCGAAGACGAACATCAGATTCTTCACCTGCTCGCAGAGCTTAGGATCTTCGCGATTCAGCCCGTCGAGCAGCTCCTTCTCGAGCGACGGAGGAATCAGGTTGAGGACCGAGGCGACGCTCTGTGGCCCGCCCGCGATCCGCATTCCCTGGTTCAGGTTCAGCTCGGTTTCCGGCCCGAGTGCCCGTTCGATGAGCTCCAGCATCTCCGGGGAGACCTTCTCCATCGAAGCCATCCTGAAGACGACCGACTTCCCGACCTCGGGGCCGATTTCCCGGAGGACGGCGGCCGTCTGGGGAGGTTCGAGATGCGCGAGAATGAGCGCGATCGTCTGCGGATGCTCATTGCGGAGCATCGCGCCGAGCTGCTGCGGGTCGACCTTGCGAAGACGATGGAGCCCGCCCGACTCGTTGAGCTGTGCCTGAAGCCGCTTGAACATGAAGCTCGCGCGCTGGCTCCCGAACGCCTGCTCCAGGATTTCCTTCGCGAAGTCGACTCCGCCCATTGCGATGGACTCTGCGGCGCGCGCCGTCTCGAGCCATTCGGACATGACCGTCTCCGAGAGCTCGGGGCTGACCTGTTCGAGACGGGCGATTTCATAGGAGATCGCCTCCACCTCGTCAGGAGTCAGACGCTCCGTCAGGCGGGCAGCGTGATCCCGACCGAGAACCATGCAGAGGATTGCCGCCTTCTGAGGTCCCGACAGCGGCTTTGGCGCAGCAGCAGCTTTGGCGAGTGCGGGCGGCATATCAGGCTTCCTCCCTCATCCAGGAGCGGATCATCTTCACGGCGACCTCAGGGTGCGACTCGATCTGGGTGGCGACCAGGTCGCGCGTCGTCACCGGCGGCGCCAGCACCCGATCGACAGCTTCTCCGGCGGCGACCGCTCCGTCTTCATCGGCGCCGACAAGGAGGTTGAGGTTGGCGCCCTTCGTAAGCGCCGAGGCATCCTTCTCTGTTCGCAGCGCCTTCGTGACACGCAGGGCGATGATCAGGGAAATTAGAAGCGCGAGAAGCGCGATTGCCGGCCGCTGGAACTGCATCGCCATCTCGAGCGGCGTGACCTCCGGATCCTCCAGAACGATTCCTGTGCTGAAGGGGAAGCTGACGACGCTGATCTGATCCCCCCGCGCCTCGTCGATGCCGAGCGCGGTGGAGACAAGCGCCTGGATCTGTGCGAGCTCCTCCGGGGTTCGCGCCTGAGAGGAAATCGCTCCCGCCTCGTCCTCGATCTCCCTGTCATTGACGAGAACCGCAGCCGTCACCCGGCGGACGTTGCCCGTTGCGCCGCTGAAATTCTCGATGCTGCGCGTATTCAGATACGTAGCAGTCACGCTCGATGAACCCGCGCCGCCCTCTGCGCCGGGGATGATCTCGGAGCGCTGCTCGCTGCTCAGAACCTGGCCCTCCGGGTTCATCTGCTCGGTCGTCCGCTCGACGCGATCGAGGTTGATGTCCGCCGAAACCTGAACCCTCACATTCCCGCCGCCGACGATCTGCGCGACGAGCTGCTCTGCCTTCGTCGACAGATACTTCTCGACTTCGCTCCGCATCTTCAGCTCACTGCTGGCGAGCGCGGCCGGCGAATTCGCGGCGTACGGATTCGAGAGCAGAGAGCCGCTGTCATCGAGGACCATCACGCGGTCCGCTTCGACGCCATCTACGCTCGAGGCGACGAGGTGGGAGATGCCATTGACCATCTCGTTCGATGGCGTCGAGCCGCTGCGGAGCTTCAGCACCACCGAAGCCTCCGACGGCTGGCCGCTGCGACGGAAGCCGGTGCCCTCCTCCATCGCGATGGAAACCTTCACCGCTTCGACGCCGCGCATCTCCCGAATCGTCCGCTCGAGCTCGCCTTCGAGGGCGCGCCGATAGTTGATGCGCTGCGTGAAGTCCGTCATTCCCCACGCGGGCTGGTCGAAAAGCTCGAGCCCGGGTCGGCCAGCCATCGGCAACCCATCCCCCGCAGCGAGGGCCACCCGGGCACGCGCGAGATCTGTCGACGAAACCATCAGGTCCGTACCATTGCCGCCAAGCCGGAAGGGGATGGCCTCCGCTTCGAGCCGCTCCGTGATCGCTGCGACGCTCTCGATAGGCAGCCCCGTGTAGACAGGAACCCATGTCGGCGCCGTCGCCCAGCGCGCGACCAGAAGGATCGCCGCCACCGCCGCCACACCCACCCCGGCGATCAGCGCGCGCCGCGGTCCACCGATCCGGTCGATGAGCTGCGCTGCACCCGCCGGCATGGCGATGCCGGACATCCGGTAAGCGTTCGATGGAAGGACGTCGTCAGACATTCAGGAGTAAAGAAGAGGTTGTTGTGCTATCAGCTAACGAGCTATCCACGACCGACGACATGTGCACTCCGTCCTGTTCCATAGGCCGCAAAGGGCTATGCGGCTTACCCGCCCACCGTCATGGGGTCAGGCCATCAAACTGATGGCCGATTCTGATAGCTGGTCAGCTCTGCATGTTGATCAGCGTCCGGTAGGCATCCGTCACCTTGTTCCGGATCTCGATCAGCATCTCCAGCGCGATCCCGGCTTCCTCTGTTGCAGCCATCACTTCGTGAAGTTCGACCTGATCGCCTCGCAGGAAGGCCTGGATCATGTCCCGGGACCCTTCCTGTGCTGCCGACACCTCGCCGAGGGCCCCCTTCAGCGTGTCGCCGAAGCTCGCGCCACCCGCTCCGGCGCCCGAGGCGCTCCCGAGCTGAAGAGGCTGCTGCGGAGCGCTCGCCTGTGCGTACAGAAGGGCCGCGGACCTCACAGGATCGATCATCGTCCTAGACCTTCACGTCGATCCGGCCGCCGCGCCCCAGTGGGGTCTCCGCACCGTTTCCGGCGCCCGAGCCATGCGGCGTGGTCTGCCGGCCATAGGTGAGAGGGCCCATCGACGTCACCTTTGCGAAATAGGCGCGCTCGGCGGAGTTCAGCACCTGCCAGAGCTCGGGATCCGTCCCCGCGGGAGCATCGACCGGAAGTGCATCCTGCCGGGGCGCCAGAAGTCCGCCGCCAGCCGCCGCAGGACGAGCCGCGACGGTCGGCGCCGGGTTCCCGACGGGCAGCTTCTCCTGGTCTCCCTTCGAACGGATTCCTTCGTACGGCCGCAGCAGCGCCGATCCGCTCCCCGCAATTCCATTCAGACTCATCGTCTCTATCCTCAGATTTCCAGCGCCCGGCGAAGCATCGCCTTGGCAGACTGGAAGACGGTGGCATTCGCTTCGTAAACCCTGCGTGCATCCATCAGATCGACCAGCTCGTCTGTGATCCGGACGTTCGGGTAGCGTACATATCCATTCGCATCAGCGTCGGGATGGCCGGGCTCATAGATGAGCGCCCCCTCGGAACCGTCCGTCTCGATCGCCGCGACGCTCACCCCATGGACCGCGTCGAGCGGATTGCCCGACGGAAGTCTGAAGGCCGCCGGGTCACCATTCGGACCGACTTCGTAGGGCTGCCAGGCATTGCCGCGCGCTTCCATCCGCACTACCTGACGCTGATACGGCTGACCGTCGGCGCCGGTGGTCTCCGCGTTCGCGATGTTGCTCGCGATGACGTCCAGCCGGGTCCGCTGCGCCGACAGGCCGCTCGCGGCAATGCCGAGCGTCCGGAACATCCGGCGAGTGACTCCCTGATAGGGGTCGGGCGGCATACGTACAGGATCGATCATCAACGCTCCCGGATGCTGCTGCGGACCTGCTCATAAGCCTTCTGAAGCAGGCGCGCGGTGGCTTCGTAGAAAAGCTGCTCGTCGGCCAGACTCACCATCTCCGTCTCCAGGTCCACCGGACCTTCCTGCAGCGAGCCGGGATCAGCCCCCGCCTCCGGCAGGGCAAAGCCATCGCCCTGGAGAAGCGTGGCCTTCGACACACGGTCCGCGATGATCCGCGAGCGCTGCGAACTCGCGTTCAGCTCATCCCTCAGGTTGGCGCTCTGTGTGACCCGGCCGAAGAATCCGTACAGCATCCGCTCGATGGTTCGTGAGAGGTGTTCTGTTCGACGTGCCAGGCTCAGAGGCAACGGCCGGGCCGATCCTGTCGAGGCCCTGAAATATTATCTTTTCCGACTTGATACATACAGCTAAACCATTGCGATTCAGGTTCTTACGCTTGTCTTGCAGCTACACGTTTCCGATATTTTCACACGTCGGACGGATAGGAATCCGCTGCCGTGCCTGCAGAAAGCGGCAGGTTGTGCCGGGCGGGATTTTCCGCCTCTCGTGTGGAAAGGCGCACATGTATGAGGCGCCCGGAGGACCGAATCGACCCGGGCTGTCTTGTCGTCACCGACGTTGGGAACGGCCTTCCTCGACCCGACTTTCAGTGCCCCGGCCGACCCTCTGCCCGCTCCGGGTGTATCCGGACGGGCACCTCGGCGGACGAAGCCTCACAGAGAGGAAATGAAGAAGATTCTGGTGGTAGGGCCGGCGTGGATCGGCGATATGGTGATGGCGCAGAGTCTGTTCATGCATCTGCGCGAGCGCGAGCCATCGAGCCGGGTGGATGTGCTGGCGCCTGCCTGGTCAGGGCCTGTTCTGGCGCGTATGCCGGAGGTCTCGAGCCACGTTGAAATGCCGGTAGGGCACGGCGCGCTCGGCCTTCGCACGAGGCTCCAGCTGGGCCGCGATCTGCGCAGGGAGAAGTACAATCAGGCGATCGTCATTCCGCGCTCCTGGAAGTCGGCCATCGTTCCATTCGTCGCGGGTGTCTCACAACGGACCGGGTATCTCGGCGAGACCCGCTACGGCATCCTCAACGACATCAGGCCCCTCAACGAAGCGCTCCTCCCTCGGACAGTCGAGCGCTACGTCGCCCTTGGGCTCTCCAAGGGTGATCCTCTACCACCTGCACGGATTCCCGAGCCCCGGCTTTCGGTCGACAGTGCCAATCAGGCGCGGCTGCGACGTGAGCTTGGGCTTTCCGCCGAGGGGCCTGTCATCGGCTTCGTACCGGGCGCGGAGTTCGGGCCGGCGAAGCGTTGGCCGGCCGAGTACTTCGCGGAGCTCGCCCGGGCGCTTCGTGGGAATGGGCGGGAGGTGTGGCTGTTCGGATCGGCGAAGGATCGCGAGATCTGCGGCCGGATCGCGGCGCTGGCGGGGGATGGCGTTGCGGATCTCTCAGGAAAGACGAGCCTGGCGGACGCGGTCGACCTGATCGCCGCGACTGAACGAATGGTGACGAACGACTCCGGCCTCATGCATATCGCCGCTGCGGTCGGATCCCGAGTCGTTGCCGTCTACGGGTCGTCCTCCCCCGGGAACACCCCGCCGCTGTCGCCCGACGCAGTCGTGCTCAGCCTCGGCCTCGACTGCAGCCCCTGCTACCAGCGGGAATGCCCCTTCGGCCACTATCGGTGCCTGACGGGGATCGGGGTCGACCGTGTCTTCGCTGCTATGCGTCTCGAAGAAGTCGCTCGCTGATCGCAGCGGCAGCCGCGGAGATATCGATGCCGGCGGGATCCGCAGGCGCCGCATCAGGCGGCGGGGAGATGGCGAGGTGCCGGAGAGGATCGTTGATGGGCTGCCACCGCAGCGCCGACGCGGTCCCGATCGGCAGATAGAGACCGGCCGTCTTCAGGTTGAGCGCCCCGGCGAGGTGCAGGGGCCCCGTCGACCCGCTGATGAAGGCATCGCAGCAGGCGAGCACCCGCGCGTAGGCGACGAGCCCGTCGGTCGAAAGATGGACGGAATGCGGCACATCAGAGAGCCTGCTGCTCAGCCCCTTCGCCAGCTCAGCCTCCCCCGGACCCGCGCTTATGACGATGTGGACACCCCGGGGAGACCGCAGCGACTTGCAGAGGATGGCATATCGTTCGAGATCGATACGTGGCGCTGTCCCTCCCGTCCCTGGATGCACCACCACCAGCGCACGCTCCCCGCTCCCCCACTCGTTCCGCAGAGCTTCTCGAACCGGCTGCAGCGAGGCCGGATCAAAGACCAGATAGGGCGGTCCCTTCGGCGGAGCGACCTCCCGACTGTGATCCTGGAGGAAACGGACGACCAGATCCTGGTTATACGCAAACTCCGGCTTCCGCGATTGCGAGCGGCGCTGCACCAGGCGACGGGTATGAAGCAGCGACGCCGCCTTGCTCGCGGGAACGAGCCGGTAGGGGATCCGTGCCCGAAACAGATGCCACCCGATCCGGCCGGTGGAGAACATCGTGATGGACGCGTCGAAACGATGCGCCCGCAGCGTTGCACGAAGTTCGCTTTCGGCGTCCGGGGACGCGTTGCCTCCCGGATCCCCGATGACCCCCGCCACCCCGGGGCAAAGCTGCGCGATCTCCACATTCGCGGCGGCGACAAGCAGATGGATCTCGGCGTCGGGCCACGACTGGTGCAACTGCGAGATTGCCGGCCACGTCACCATGAAGTCGCCCAGGCGATCATCGCGGACGACCAGGATCTTCACCGCAGCCTGTCCCGGACGTAGCGTTCCATCGCCAGGTCGACCTTCTCGAGCACACCCTCGACCGTCACCCGCTTCATCCCGTCCCGATACTTTGCAGAAGCCTGGTAGCGCTCGCCGGGCCGCTCAGCATAGCCATCGACGACGAGATCCATGTACTTCTCATACGGCCCGGACCGCTTCGGATTCGTGTAGCCGTAAAGTCCCACGACGGGCACATCGAGAGCCCGCGCCACGTGGAGCGGTCCCGTGTCGGGGCTGATGACGAGTTTGCTGCCATCCAGAAGCCAGACGAGCCGACGCACATCGTCGCCGAGGGCGTCGATGACCCGCCCCCCCGTCGCCGCAAGTATGCCATCGGCGATCTCCCGCTCCGCGGCCGACGGCCCACCTACCAAAACCGGCTGCAGCCCGTATTGGCGATCGAGAACATCGCATACCTTCGCGTAGCCCTCTGCAGTCCAGTTCTTCTGCAGCTTGCTCGTCCCCACCACCACCGCGCATACCGGCCGGTCCAGCTTCCCGAAGAACCCCCGCTGGGCATCCCGCTCCTCATCCCGTATCGGAATATCCCAGACCGGCGGCCGCGGATCGATACCCAGATGCTCCAGAAACTCGAAGTACTGATCCTGGACATGCCGCTGGCCGCGTGCCGCGATGCGCTCGCTCGTGAAGAGCCAGTTCATGTCGCGTGCACGTTTGAAATCGAAGCCGATCTTCCGGCGGGCGGGCGCGAGCTGCGTGATCAGCCCGGCCTTGAAGTAGACCTGCAGCGACAGAAGAAGGTCGAAAGGTCGGTCCGGGAAGCTCCGACGCAGATCACGGTAGCTCTCGAACGCCGCGCGTCCCCTCCGCCGTCGGAAGAGGATGAATTCATCGATCGACCGGTGCCCCTCGACCAGCTTGTGCGGCACAGGCTGGATCACCCAGGTGATGCGGCAGTCGGGCCACTTTTTCTTGAGCGCGTTCGCGACGGGAAGGACGTGGACCGCATCCCCCATCGCCGACAGCATCACGATGCAGACCTCGCGAGGAGAAGCCGCCATCGGCCATCCGCCGCTGGAATCATTCGTCATTCGGATTGTCCTGCACTGGCCCTCAAGACCTTCCACTCCTCCGGCGAAAGCGCCGTCCCTGTTTGTCTCTCGCGTTTCTTCAACGATCGCTCGAGTCGCGCCAGCATGCCACTGGAGTCGAGCGGCGCCGCCCCGACGAACATCCGATCGAGGTCGAGCACGACGGGATCATATCCCCGATCGGTGCGCTGCAGAAGGATATTGCCCGCGTTGAGGTCCGCGTGCCGAACTCCCGCCCCGGCCATCCGGACGATGAGACGGCCTGCTCCCCGCAATGCATCGAAGCGCTCATCGGCCGACGCATCCTTCCCGGAAAGCAGTGCCGCGAGGGTCGTCTTCGACGGAACGAACTCGGTGACCAGGTCGGCTCTGTAGAAGGCACCCGACGGATAGACCGAACCCGCCATCACCCGCGCGGTGCGGATGCCCCTGCGGATCGCCGCCTCACTTGCGATCGTCTCCTGCACCGGCCGCGGCGTTCCCAGCCGAAGATATCGATCGCCAAGGAAGCGCATCCCGCCACCGCGCTGATATCGTCGAACGACAGCACGACCTGCCGGAAGATCGAAGAGGTAGACGGTGCCTCGGCCACCCCGCATCGGCTGCGCACCCGGGGCCAGGGCAGCTGCCTCGTGCAGGGTCAGGCCCGCATCGAACGCCTCCCTGACCCAATCGACGAAAGGAGCGCGCGCGAAGGCAACGCACCCGGCTTCGCGCACCTCGAGAAAATCTTCGGAAAGTGGCACAGCGCTTCTTCTATCCGTTCACTGCGGCGAGGTTGAAATATCGGATCCGACGTCGCGCCGCCGTGGGAACCGCATGTATCCGTTCCGTGCCGTCCGCTCAGATACCCGGAGCGGGCTGGTCTGCCGACGCGGCCTGGGTCAGAGGACGGGGGACGGCGATTCCACCTCGCCGCGCAAGCGCCACCTTCTCCAGAACATCATCGACGAGGATGCGTTCCATCCCATCATTCTTCGGGTCGTACCGAGAAGGGTCGGGCAGATCGCCATCATCGGTATAACGGTCGATGATAAGATCGTGAAAGAGTCGGTGGGGGCCGACCCGCCAGGGGTTCGTGTGTCCGAAAAGACCGATGACAGGCGTTTCTAGCGCATGTGCGATGTGGAGCGGCCCGGTATCGGGGCTGATCAGCAGCTCTACGCCATCGACCATCCACATCATGCGGCGTACGGAATCGCCGAGTCCAAAGATAGGCGTGGCACGCGCGCGCTCCCGGATCAGCGCAGCCGCATCGCGCTCCGCCGGCGAGGGTCCGCCGATCAGTAGAACGTGATAGCCGAAGTCGGCTTCGAGCCGCTCAACGAGATCGACATAGCGCTCGGCAGGCCAGTCCTTCGCCCGGTTCGCCGTCGCGAGAACGACCCCGACGACCGGCCGATCCGTCAGGGGTGCGAACCAGGCTCTCTGCTCCTCTCGCTCTTCGGCGGAGAAGGTGATCCGATACTCGATCGGCCCATCCTCGGGGAGGCCGAGAACCTTCCGGTAGTCGAGGAACATGTCCTGGGTATGACGCCAGGGCTGTTCGGGGAGATGGTGCGTGTTGAACAGCGAGACGCCGTCCCGGGTCTTCGACCTCGGCAGCCCTACTCGCACGGGCGCGCGCGAGAGGAGGGTCGGGAACACACTCTTGAAGTAGCGCTGCATGTTCAGCGCAACATCGCAGCGGTTGCCGCTGAGGTCAGCCCTCAGCCGGCGGATTCCGGAAAGCCCCGATCGCTTCCGGAAGACGACGACCTCGTCCACGGCAGGGTGATGACGGAGAATCTCCGCGGGGGCCGCTTCTGCAACCCAGACGATCGTCCGACCCGGATCGTCGCGCTTGAGGTCGTTCGCGATGGGGAGTCCATGCACGACATCCCCGATACCGCTCAGCAATACGATGCAGACGCGGTCGACGGAACTACCATGGAGTAGAGGGCCCTTCCTGCGGGACATCCCTGTTACTGCGCCTCCCGCGGGGCGCCGGATCGCCTGCTCAAGCGTCGTCCTCACCTTCCGCGCCGGGGGAATTCAGCTTGTTACGCAGCGTGCGGACGCTCATTCCGAGAAGTTCGGCGGCGCGCGTGCGGTTGTTCCCCGTTTCCTCCAACGCCTTGTCGATGAGGACTCGCTCGACCTCCGCGATGTTCAGCGTGTCGAGTGTGACCATGGTGCCGTCCGAGCCGGGGGCGGCAGGGCTGTAGGCCGGGAGCGCCGGCGATACAGGCCGGATTCCCCCCGTCCCCATCCCGCTCGCCAGGCCGAAGCGCTGCGGGTCGAAGGCAGCGGGGGGAAGCATCTGGTCGGGGCTCAGAATCACGGCGCGTTCGACCGCATGCTGAAGCTCCCGGACATTTCCGGGCCAGGGATAGCTCTGAAGAAGGCGGATCGCTTCCGGCGTTATGCCATGGATCTGCTTCCCGATCTCCTGCGCCGTTTTGATCGCGAAGCGGTAGGCGAGCAGCGGGACGTCGTCCGTGCGCTCACGCAGGGAAGGGATGACGATGGGGATCGTGCTGAGCCGGAAGTAGAGGTCCTGCCTGAACCTTCCGGCCGCCGCCTCAACCGCCAGGTCACGATTGGTGGTGGCGATGATGCGAACATCCACGCGGATCGGCGACGTGCCGCCGACGCGCTCGAACTCCTGTTCCTGAAGCACTCTGAGGAGCTTCGCCTGGAGATCCAGCCGCATCTCGGAGATCTCGTCGAGCAACAGCGTCCCCCGGTGCGCGCGCTCGAAGGCGCCCTCGACACGGCGGATCGCTCCCGTGAACGCCCCTTTCTCATGGCCGAACAGCGCGCTCTCCACCAGGCCCTCGGGGAGCGCGGCGCAGTTCAGCTTGATGAATGGCCGATCCCGGCGCTCGCTCTGATCGTGAATCGCCCGGGCGAACAGCTCTTTTCCCGTCCCCGACTCGCCCTGCAGAAGCACAGTCGCCCGGGTCGGCGCCGCCATCGCCACCGTCTGCTGGATCCGCCGGAGTGCCTGGCTCTCGCCGATGATCTGACGCTCGTTCCGGAACTCCATCACCTCGCGCCGAAGTGCTTCGTTCTCCTTTCGGAGGCGGACGAATTCGAGCGCCTGATCGACGGCCAGCTTCAGCTGCTCGGGACGTATCGGCTTGGTGATGTAGTCGACGGCGCCCGCTTTGATCGACGCGACAGCATGCTCGATGCTTGCGTAACCCGTGAGCATGATGAGCGGGATGTCGTGCCCTTCACGGGCGAGGAGCGCCAGGAACTCGAGCCCGGTCAGCCCCGGCATCCGGTAGTCCGAGATGATGAGGTCGACCTCCTCCTGCGCGAGGACCTGCAATGCCTCGGGCACGCTCTGCGCACCGACGGCATTGTGCCCGGCCCTCTCCAGCGTATCCTGAAGAATCAGACCGATCGAGGCTTCGTCATCGACGTGGAGGATTGTCGCCATCTACTATCGTCACCTCGAGGGGGCGGGCCGGCAGACTGTCCGGACGCTGGAAGATGCTGTGTGAATATGTGCATGCACCAGGCGCAGCATTCGCGCCGGTCCCCCCTCCTGGGCGGGAGGTACGGCAACTCAGCACCGCGGCGCCGTCCGGGCTGAATCGGAATGCGTCTGCATCGGTGCTAAAGGAGGGCGGCGGGCCTGCCGAGACTCGTTCCAAAGTAATGCTTCCGGCAGATTTGCTGCAACCGGAGCAATCCTGAGGTCCCGTTCGACGCCGAAGCTGCAATGCGGATCACCAACAGCATCATTCAGCAGACCTCCCTTTCGAACGTTCAGAAGAATCTGCGGGAGCTCTATCGCGCTCAGGAGCAGGTCACCTCCGGGAAGAAGATCCGCATTGCGTCGGACGATCCGATCGGAGCGTCTACCAGTATGGAGACACGCAGCTCGATCCGCGCCCTCGAGCAGTATCGTCGCGGTGTACAGACGGCGACCGCACGGGCTGCCCGCGAGGAAACGGTGCTCGACCAGCTCACTGATATGCTCACCCGCGCCAGGGAGATGGCGATGGCCTACGGGAGCGACACGGTGAATGCCGAGCAGCGGCACACGGCGGCGATCGAGGTCGACGAGATGCTGCGACAGGCGGTCAGCCTCGGCAACACCCGCTTCAACGAGGGCTATCTCTTCGCAGGGACTGGCCCCAACGTCGCACCCTACGCAACGCTGGTCACCGGAGGAAATCTCGATTTCACCACGACCTCGCCCACCGGGTCGATGCAGATCGCGGCATCCGCCTCTCACACGGTGCCCGCGAACCACAACGGCACCGAGATCTTCGAAGACACGGGGGTTCTCACTTCTCTCCGCGAGATGGCGATTGCGCTGCGAAGTGGCGACCGGGAAGTGGTACTGGCGGCGGCGGAGGGGATCGACTCGGCTTTCGAAGAGATCCAGAACCTTCTGAGCGAGGTCGGCGCACGCGTCAACTCGCTCCAGGTC
The DNA here is from genome assembly GCA_964424945.1 of uncultured Gemmatimonas sp. GTDB lineage: Bacteria > Gemmatimonadota > Gemmatimonadetes > Longimicrobiales > Longimicrobiaceae > WHSP01. The sequence goes on along the minus strand of CAYRLB010000025.1, from coordinate 20,342 downwards.
ACGGACGCGAACCTCGATGCGCTCGATGCAGGGCTCCAGGTGCTCAAGTCGGACGTCGAGGATGTCGAAATTGAGAAGGCGATCACGGAGCTCATGGGCCGCCAGACCTCCTACCAGGCGGCGCTGATGAGCACCTCTCGCATCATCGGAATGACTCTGGCAGATTACCTGCGATGACCTGCGCCTCCGCCCGAACGCTGGACCTTCTGCAACCGCCGATGACCATAGCTTCCGACCTGCTCGGACCTCTCGAGGTGGCACAGGAAGAGAACTTCCGCTTCCCTCAGGGGATCTTCGGCTTCCCGGACTGCTCCTCCTTCGTTCTGCTCGGCGCGGGACGCGCGGGCCTCTACTGGCTGCAGTCCGCCGAGTTCTCCTCCCTCACCTTTCTGGTTGTGGATCCCTTCCCGCTCTTCCCCGGGTACAGCGTCGAGCTTTCAGAAGGTGATACGACCGACCTCGAGGTGGAAGGTCCGGACGAGGTCTCGATCCTTGCGATCGTCACCCTCCCGGGCAGCACGGACGAGATGCCGACGGCCAACCTCCAGGGCCCGCTCGCGCTCAACATGCGCACGCGCACGGCGCGTCAGATCGTTCTCGAGGGGAGCAGCTTCGGCACGCGGTGCTCCTTCGCCCTCGACGCCTCCCCCGTCTGACTCCACGCTCCACGGCCACGCTCCCCGCTCTTCCCGCGGGCGTCGCATCCCGCCCACTGCGCGTTCGCTGATCCGCTCCCGCCGCTTCTCCCGATCACCCGGGGGACGGATCGGGAACAGGCGCGTTGTGAAGATCAGGAAGCTCGCGGCGCGCGTGCAGGAGGTCCCCCTCATCTTCCGTCCATCCCCTCTGCGAACGGCAACTCTCCCTGTCGTGCAACACCGGCACAATCTTCCCTTCCTTCTCGGCACTTCCTTCCCCACCCGGCCCGTTCCGACCCGCACGATTTTCCGCTAAATACCGCTGCATCAACAACTTAGCGAATGGCATACCCCCTGCCTGAGCTCTGGCCGTTCGCATCAGCCTCACTCAGGCGGAGAAGGCATGGCTTCCAGCTCCAGACGGTCCGCGCGTGCAGGGTCGCGCAAGTCTCAGCGCCAGACAGATTTCACGCGTCACCTCGAGAAGGGTTTTGCGGCGTTTCAGCGCGGGGATTACCCGGCAGCGGTGCGTCACTACGAGCGCGCGGTGGCCGACCGCCCCCTCTCGGCGGAGGCTCACAACGATCTGGGGAACGCCTATCGGTGTGCCTGGAGGCTGGCGGACGCACTGGAAAGCTATCGGAGGGCGGTTGATCTCGACCCCTCTCTTGTCTCCGCACGTCACAATCTAGGTGTCACCTTCCTCGCGGCTGGTGACGCCAACGAAGCGATAAGAGCGCTCGAGATGGCGCTGCTCCACCGGCCGAACCACCGCGACACTCTGATCTCCCTGGCGGAAGCGTATGGTCGCGCCTCCCGCCCCGGCGACGTTGCGCGGGTCGTCGACACTCTGCGCGCCATAACCGGCAACGACACGCCGTCGATCGACCGGGCGCTCGGCCTTCATCATCTCGGCGAACGAACGAAAGCGATCGAGGCGTTCGAGGAGGTTCTTCGCACCGATCCGGCATCCTTCGATGCGTGGCGCTTTCTGGGGCTCCTGCTCGTCGAGGAAGCGAGGTACGCTCACGCTCTCGACGCTTTCGACCATGCGCTCGCGCTGCGGCCCGACTCCGCCGAAGTCCGTTTCTACCGCAGCCTCGAGCTACTGCGCTCCGGCGATTTCGCTCGCGGCTTCGAGGAGTATGAGAGTCGCTGGCGTTACGCGGACTTCACCTCCCCGCGCCGCCATCCGGATGTCCCCGAGTGGGACGGCCGAACCGACCCGTCGGTTACGCTGCTTCTCCATACCGAGCAGGGAGCTGGCGATACCCTCCAGTTCACCCGCTTCGCCAGGGCCGCCCGCGAGCGGGTCGGGCGCGTCATCCTTGAGTGCGAAACGGAGCTTCTGCAGCTGCTTTCGATGTGTGAAGGGGTCGACGAGGTCATCGGCAGGGGGGACCCGATCGTCGGGGTCGACTTCCACCTGCCGCTGCTTTCACTGCCGCACACGCTTTCCGTCACCCTCGAGTCGCTTTCCGCCATCCCGTATCTGCGGGCGGACGGGGAGTCCGCCCTGAGCGCCGACTCTCGGCCCTCGATCGGCATCGTCTGGGCGGGTTCGGCGAGCCACGCGAATGACAGGAACCGCTCCTGTTCGCCGGCCGACTTCGCGCCGCTCATCGCGAGTACTGACGCGCGTTTCATCTCCCTGCAGAAGAGCGAATCCGCCCCTCGGTCCCCGGTGACGGGTGAGGGAGCCGCACCCTTCGCGCCCGCCGATGTCACGGATATCGGCAGTCATCTCGGCGACTGGATCGACACGGCGCGGGTCGTTCGCGATCTCGATCTGGTCATCACCGTGGACACTGCGGTAGCGCACCTCGCAGGGGGCATGGGGAAGGATGTGTGGGTTCTGCTCCCCTTCGACGCCGACTGGCGGTGGATGACGGGCCGCGACGACTCCCCTTGGTACCCGACGATGCGCCTCTTCAGGCAGAAGACGCCGGGTGACTGGAAGGACGTTTTTACACGAGTCGTCGTCGCTCTCAAGACGTTTGGCACCTCGACCTCCGATACCATGTCTCAGCCACTCCGCGCCGCCAGCGATCTCGAGCACGCCGTAGCGATCTTCCGCGAGGCGGTTGCCCTTCATGCTCGGCAGGATCTGGCCGGCGCAGAACGTCTCTATCGCCAGTCCATCGATCTTCACCCGGACATCGCCGAGGCGCACAACAACCTCGGCGCGATCCTGGGCGACACCGATCGGAGGGATGAGGCGCGCGAGGCATTCGCGAAGGCGGTCGAGATCAACCCGGAATACGGTGAAGCCCTCAACAACCTGGGCCTGCTGTACAGCGGAGCGGGTGACAACGCATCGGCGCTTCAGTATCTGGAACGCGCGCTTCGCACGGGGCCAGCGCGCGTCGACTGGGTGAACAATCTGGGGAACGCCTACCTGGAAGCGCTCCGCATCGAGGATGCGGTCGCGGCGTACGAGCAAGCGATCGCCCTGGATCCGTCTTTTGTGTACGCCCGGAACAACCGCGCCGTCGCCCTGCGCGGACTGGCGCGTTATGACGAGTCGATCGCGGAGCTGAAGGCGCTCATCAGCGCGGATCCGGACTACTTCGAGGCGGTCAACAATCTCGGCCTCTCGCTACGGGATTCGGGGCGGCGGGCGGAGGCGATCGCTGTCTTCGAACAGGCCCTCGCACTCAGACCTCACGCGGTGGAGGCGATGGTCAACCTCGGTGTGACCTATCAGGAGATGGGCCGCCACGAAGAGGCCCGACGCACGGCCGCCGCCATTCTGGACCTCGAGCCCGCTTCCCACGATGCGTTCGACATCTACGGCCACTGCGCCTACGAAGAGGGCGACTATGACGGTGCTTTCGAGCTGTTCGGCCGCGCCATAGCGCTACGCCCGGATGATGTGAATGCGCACTGGAACCGCGCTCTGCTGAACCTCCACCGGGGGCAATTCCGCGAAGGATTCACCGGATATGAATGGCGGAAGAAGCTCGTCGCCTTCGCCCGAAACCGGCGCTCAATCGAGACGCCGGAGTGGAACGGTTCGCCACTCAGTGGGGAGAGCGTTCTGGTCATCTCCGAGCAGGGGCTGGGGGACGCGCTCCAGTTCGTGCGATACGTGCCGCTGCTGAGAGAGGCCGGTGCCGGTGCCGTTCATGTGGAGTGTGATCCCGCGCTCGTCGATCTCATCCGGTCCATTCCCGCTGTCGACTCCGTCGTGCCGCGAGGCACGCGGCTGCCGGAGCATGACGCTCACGTCTACATGCTCAGCCTTCCCGGTCTTCTGGGCACCGACGGCAGCAATATTCCCGCGAGAACTCCCTACCTCACCGCGCCGGCCCGCGCCGCAGCGGATGCAGTGGCGGAGGAGGGGGTCGCCGTCGGCTTCGTCTGGGGCGGTTCGCCCGGTCATTCACGCGACCACATCCGCTCGGCCACGCTGGAGCATTTCGAAAGACTCTTTTCGGTGCCCGGAACCACCTTCCATTCACTGCAGAAGGGGGGAGCGGAAGCAGCGCTCTCCGGCAGCCGATGGCCGAACGTATGGGATCTCTCCGCACTTCTCTCGGACTTCAGCGATACCGCCGCCGTCATTGACCGGCTGGACCTGGTGATCACCGTCGACACCTCCGTCGCTCATCTCGCGGGCGCTCTCCGGAAGCAGACCTGGCTGCTTCTTCCTTTCGTCTGTGACTTCCGATGGATGGCGGAGGGTGAGACCTCCCCCTGGTACCCTTCGATGCGTCTTTTCCGGCAGCCCGCCGCCGGTGATTGGGATTCGGTGTTCGATCGGGTTCGCGCGGAGCTCGAGGCCCTCGTCGGCGCACGCGATCACGGCTCTTCCGAGTCTGCCGGCGGGAGGGCGATGCCGGGTGAGATAACGCGGTTCAGCGGGGAGCCTGCGCCCGAAAACATTGATAGCGATCACCACGAGGCCGTCCGGGAACTCCTTCAGGCGGGCGACACCTTCGTCGATGTCGACGCCGGATCAGGCGACCTCATCCGTGCGATGGCCACCGCTGGCATGGGTCGGCCCGGGAAGATAATCGCGATCGCCGCTCCGGCTGAAGCCGATATCCTTCGCCGGAATTTCGGAACCGCTGGGGACAGGTCGATCGTCATCCACGAAAGCAGCCACCCGGCGGATAGTGCACATCTCCTTGGTGTGGAGGTGCTGCGGAGCGCTCGCTCCCTGGTCTCGTTCGGCTCCCACAGTCACATCCTGGGAACGCCCGCTGGGCGCAGCCTTCTGGCCGACGATCGCCTCGCCGGGGTCTTCTGGCGGCCCGCAGGGATCGACACAAACGAGATCGCGGCAGCCCTCGCACGTGCCGGGTTCGACCATTTCCGCATCGCCCGCGATGAAGAAGGCGTGCTCCTCGAGATGGCCTCCGATATTTCCACCCAGCTGACAATCATCTCCCTTCGCAGCTCGCGGCTGGAGGAGTTCCGGGGCGACTCGAACGCCTCACAAGCGGCGGGCGGCGAAATAGCGGCCCTCAGCACCGCGTCGGTCCGCGAAGCGGCGGCAGCGACGCCCATCGAGCCGATCGACGGAGGCACAGATCCCGAAGGGAATCGCGTTCCCGCATCCCTGCCGGACAGAACAGAGCCTACCGTCCCGGCACTGATCGGCATCGACTGGCCTATCGGCGGCAGCTCCGGCTGGCAGGTCTACGGGAGCAATCTCGCAACGCATCTGGCGACCCGCGCGGGGACGGAGCCGCTCCTGGCATTCCTGCCCGATCCGCAGGGGCTCCCGCCGATCGCACGCTTCGCCCTCCGCGAAACCATCGCCCGCTCCTCCCGCCCGACCACCGGCAGCGGGATGCTGGCGCTGCGCGCGCTCGGAAACCGCGTCGAGGCGAGTTCCCATCCATGCTGGCCGGCCGCCGCGACCAACGTGGGTGTCATCTTCTTCGAAGACACGCGGCTCCTGCCGGACGCGCTCAACCGGGCCCGCAGCTACGATGCAATCGTTGCGGGATCGACATGGAACGCCGAGGTGCTCGCCGCGAACGGCCTCGACAATGTCGTGCTCTCTCTGCAGGGGATCGATCCGACCCTCTTCCATCCGGCGCCTCCATCGGGCCTTTTCGGTGATCGCTTCGTCATCTTCTCCGGCGGCAAGCTGGAATATCGGAAGGGGCAGGATATCGTCGTGGCGGCCTTCCGTGAGTTCCGGAAGCGACATCCTGAGGCGCTGCTGCTCTTCGCATGGCACAACCATTGGCCGCAGATCATGGAGGAGATCACCTTCGGCGGACACGTCCATCGGGTACCGGGTGTCGACAGCCAGGGTCGGATCGACTTCGAGGGATGGCTCCTCGACCACGGTCTGCCGGATGGCTCGTTCCTCGACCTCGGCATCGTGCCGAATGCCCAGATGGGTCAGCTCCTTCGCGAGGCGCACGTCGGCCTCTTCCCGAATCGCAGCGAGGGGGGGACGAATCTCGTCGCGATGGAGCTGATGGCGTGCGGCGTTCCGACCATCCTGTCGGCGAACACCGGCCACCTCGATCTGCTCGGCGAGTCGGGGGCGTACCCCCTCCTCGAGCAGGGAATAGTGGCTCCGTCAGGGCACTGCCCGGGGAATGAAGGATGGGGAGAATCGTCGGTTGAGGAGATCGTCGAGGTGCTGGAGCGGATCCTTACGGACAGGGCAGAAGCCGCCGAACGCGCGGCACGATCTGCGGCGTTCATGAAGCAGCTCTCGTGGGCGAATCAGGTGGAGCATCTCGTCATGACCCTTTCGCCCCTCTTCTGAAGGAGATCGACGGTATGTCTGACGGAATGAGGGTGTCGACGCCTCCGGAAATCCGCTGCAAGTGCTGCGACGGAAGGGCCATCTACTTCGGTGCCGTTGATTTCCACAAGAACTGCGAGATGGCGAAGGGGCTCAATCTGCTTCCTCCAGCCGGCGTCGAAGTGCCCTACCACCGATGCGGCGCGTGTGGCTTCCTCTTCACCGCCGCCTTCGACGCGTTCACGCCCGACGACTTCAGCGAGCTCGTCTATAATGACGTGTACTCCCTTGTCGATCCGGATTTCGCGGATCTGCGGCCGCGGGCGAACGCAGCCCTTCTGAGCGAGCTTTTCGCCGCGCACCCCGGGATACGGATCCTCGACTATGGTGGCGGCAATGGCCTCACCGCGAGGCTCCTTCGCGAGGCCGGCTTCTCGGATGTGTCGACCTACGATCCGTTCGTGCAGGAGCATTCATCGCGTCCGCAGGGACGCTTCGACCTCGTCATCAGCTTCGAGGTGGTCGAGCACTCCCCGGATCCACGCGCGACCTTCGCCGATATCGATTCGCTACTGTCCCCGGGTGGCATCGTGCTCTTCAGCACCCTTGTCCAGCCGCCGGACATCGTCGCCATCGGGTTGGACTGGTGGTATGCCGCGCCCCGCAATGGCCATCTATCGCTTCATTCCCGCGACAGCCTCGGCCGGATCGCCGGCGAGTTCGGCTACAGCTTCGGATCGTTCAGCGAGAATCTTCACGTCCTTTTCAGGACCGTGCCTGCATTCGCGCGTCACCTGCTCCGCTCCGCAGCCTGATCGGCGCGGTACCACTTACAGCGCTTCTGCGAAGCGAAAGGAAATCCGGACCTCATGGCAACAGCAGCCGATCTGCGGGCGACGTACGCAGCGACCCTCGCATTCGTACCGAACCGGGAGGAGCTCCCTCTCATCCTCAACGAGCGTTCACTTCTTGGCTGCGGAGTCGAGGTCGGCGTACAGCAGGGCATCTTCTCCGAACATCTGCTGCGCCACTGGAAGGGGCTTCACCTCATTTCCGTGGACCCGTGGATGGCGGACGATGCGGACGGTTACGTCGACATCGCCAACGTCCCGCAGGCCGAGCAGGAAAGTCGCTTCCAGACGACATGCCAGAGGCTTGCCCCCTTCGGGCGACGGAGCACGATCTGGCGGATGACCTCGCTCGAGGCGGCCGCTCGGATCCCTGCACACTGCCTCGACTTCGCCTACATCGATGCGCGTCACGACTACGATTCCGTGATGGAAGACCTCGAGGCATGGTTTGATCGGGTCCGGCCGGGAGGCATCCTCGCGGGGCACGACTACGTCGATGGCGAGTCCGAATGCGGCATTTTCGGCGTGAAGTCGGCCGTCGACCACTTCTTCGCATCCCGCGGAATTCCCGTCCGCGCGACGATGAGCGATTCGCCTTGGCTGACCTGGATGGTGGAGATTCCGGGGCCGGACGCGCTGATGAATCTTCGACCGTACGAACAGAAAGCGGAAACATCACAGGTTGACGATGAACGACCCGTTCCTGCACCGCCGGCCGCGTCCGAGCTACCCGTCGCTCAGAATGCGGCCCAGGCGAAGCGCGACGTCACGCTGACCCTCAACCTCGCGTCAGGTTCGCGGAAGCTGAACCTCCGCCTCGACGAATCACTGATGAGCCAGCGGATGATGCTCGAATGCTTCGATCAGAATCTGCTTTATGAGGAGGAAACCTCTCACTTCTTCGCGACTGTCCTGCGCCCGGGGGATTCCTTCATCGACATCGGCACACATGTCGGATATTTCTCGATGCTCGCTGCATCGCTCATAGGTCCTGAAGGCACTGTCATCTCCTTCGAGCCGGAGCCGCGAAATTTCCAGCAGCTTCTCGATCACATCGAGTTGAACGGCTTTGGAAATGTGGCGCCGATCAATGCAGCGGTCGGCGCGAAAACCGGCAGGGCCGAGTTTCACATCAATGGCGACAACGATGGCGGGCACGCGCTCTGGGAGGTCGGGCTGCATCCCTTCAACCAGCAGAGCCGGTCGGCGCCTCAGACGCGCACCGTCGACATCGTAGCTCTCGACTCCTTCCTGCTCGATCTCGGGATCTCCCCGCGCGTGGTGAAGATCGACGTCGAGGGAGCTGAACACTCGGTTCTGCTCGGGGCGCACGAAACGCTTACGAAGCGACCGATTCCCTTCATCGTTGCGGAGATCAACCGCTTCGGTCTGCAGAAGATGGGAACGAGCGAGCAGGCAATCCGCCGCTACATGACCGGGCTCGGTTACGAGACGTACGCCTTCGATCCGGACGGCGGACGGATCGTGCGCCTCGGTGATGAAGAGTACGTCGAGTCGGATTTTGTCTTCAACCTCGTCTTCCGTCACCCGGTGGCAGATGCCGCCTGACATCGGCGGGCTGGTTTCACGCTCCGCTTTCCCGCGCTACTTTCCGGCGAGTCGGCCTACCCAGGCCGGCTCGTCGTTTTCGTATGATGCGTTGCAGGGTGGCGTTCGATGGCGATCGTGCGCGCCGGCAAGCGACCCGAGAGAACCCGCAAGAAAACAGGCCGAT